>NZ_FMXV01000027.1:0-90581 GCF_900104425.1 Pseudomonas sp. NFACC13-1
TCGAGCTTATCCGGAGAAGCTACCGGAAATGGGGTATGCGAGCCACATTGAGTGTTACCTGGCAGATGGTAGCGGAATTATTAATCGAGCCGGTCTGCGGATATACGTGGGGAATCTGCTCAGGCATCAGAACATTGGAATGGAGATGATCAAGGACGGGGTATGGAATGTGATCTTCGGTCCGGTGATCCTAGGTCACGTCAATGCCAGGGACGCAAAGAACGGCTATGTTTCAATAAAAGTGTCACCTATGTGAATGCACTTTTTTGTAACCCATGTGGTTGTCCCGTACATGCCCCACCACTCGGTGCCTCGCCTAGGCTCGGCATGCCCTCTCTCCGGCATTGCTCCGTGGGCCGCCGCGAAGGGCCATCCATGGCCCAGCGCGGCTACCTCGGCATCCATGCCGAGGTGCCCACTACGCAATGCCTGCGTTCGGCCAGCGTGGTCAACGGGGCCCAGATCAAAAGCCAGCGCGAGGCGGCCTGCCAGCCGGCCTGGCTCTCACTGTCGTGCTCCGATCCAACTGTGGGAGCGAGCTTGCTCGCGAATGCGGCCTTATAGCCGACCTCGTTCTCACGGTCGTGCTCCGAGCCCATTGTACGAGGCGCATTGCCCACCCTTCCAAGCGGGTTGGCAGTCGCCCCCGATTCTTGATATCGATCAATTGCATCTCGAACATTTAGCCGTACTCTCCACTGCATATTGTGTTTATACGAATTAAAAAGCCTATATGTAGTATCTGGAGCCAAAATGCAGAGCACGTTGATCTCAGTAGGGTGTAACCGCTTGCACAAGCGCGATGGCAGTGTGGTCGCTTTTGATGCGGACAAGATCCGCCAGGCGCTGATCGCCGCCGGCAAGGCCACCGATGAGTACGCCGAAGCTGAGGCCGAAGGGTTACTCGAGGCGGTATTGGCGCGGCTGGAAGGGCAGACGCGGTTGAACGTCGAGCAGATCCAGGACCGCGTCGAGCGGGTTCTGATGGACGCCGGGTATTTCCTATCCATGCGTGCCTACATCGTCTATCGCGAGCAACACGGACGCCTGCGTCGGGATCGCCGTACACTGGTGGAAGTCGCCACTTCGATGAACGAATACCTGGATCGCGAAGACTGGCGCGTGCAGGCCAACGCCAACCAGGGCTATTCCCTCGGCGGGCTGATTCTCAACGTATCGGGCAAGGTCACCGCCAATTACTGGCTCGACGAAGTCTACAGCCAAGCCATCGGCGAGGCGCACCGCGAGGCGGACCTGCACATCCACGACCTGGACATGCTCGCCGGCTACTGTGCCGGCTGGTCGTTGCGCACCCTTTTGCATGAAGGCCTCAACGGCGTGCCAGGGCGGGTCGAGGCCGGGCCGCCCAAGCACCTGAGCAGCGCCCTGGGACAGATGGTGAATTTCCTCGGCACCTTGCAAAACGAATGGGCCGGCGCCCAGGCGTTCAGCTCGTTCGATACCTACCTGGCGCCTTATGTGCGCAAGGACCAGCTCAACTACGACCAGGTTCGCCAGTCGCTGCAGGAGTTCATCTACAACCTCAACGTGCCGTCGCGCTGGGGCACGCAAACCCCGTTCACCAACCTGACGTTCGACTGGGTCTGTCCCCAGGACCTGCGCGAACAGATCCCGGTCATCGGCGGTGAAGAAATGCCGTTCGCCTACGGTGACCTGCAAGCGGAAATGGAATTGATCAACCGCGCCTACATCGAGGTGATGCAGGCCGGCGATGCGAAAGGCCGGGTCTTCACGTTCCCGATCCCGACCTACAACATTACCCATGACTTTCCGTGGGACAGCGAGAACGCCGACCGGCTGTTCGAAATGACCGCCCGCTACGGCTTGCCGTATTTCCAGAACTTTCTCAACTCGGACATGCAACCCAACCAGGTACGGTCGATGTGCTGTCGCCTGCAACTGGACGTGCGCGAGCTGCTCAAGCGCGGCGGCGGCCTGTTCGGTTCGGCGGAACAGACCGGGTCCCTGGGCGTGGTGACGATCAACTGCGCGCGCCTGGGCTACCTGTACAAAGGCAACACCAGCGGGTTACTGCAACGCATCGATACCCTGATGGAACTGGCGAAAGAGAGCCTGGAGGTCAAGCGCAAGGTCATCCAGCATCACATGGACGCCGGTTTGTATCCCTACACCAAGCGCTACCTCGGCACGTTGCGCAATCACTTCTCCACCATCGGCGTGAACGGCCTGCATGAAATGCTGCGCAATTTCACCGATGACCAGCAAGGCCTGCACATCGAGCAGGGACGGGCGTTCGCCCTGAAACTGCTGGATCACGTTCGGGCCACGTTGCTGCGCTTCCAGGAGGAAACCGGCCACCTCTACAACCTGGAAGCCACGCCCGCCGAAGGCACCACGTACCGCTTCGCCAAGGAAGACCTCAAGCGCTACCCGGATATCCTGCAGGCTGGCAGCCCGGTCGCGCCGTATTACACCAACTCGTCGCAACTACCAGTGGGGTTCACCGAAGATCCGTTCGAAGCCCTGGAGCTGCAGGACGAACTGCAATGCAAATACACCGGTGGCACTGTGCTGCACCTGTACATGGCCGAGCAGATTTCCTCGACCCAGGCTTGCAAGCAACTGGTGCGCAAGGCCCTGGGCCGGTTCCGCCTGCCGTACCTGACTATCACGCCGACCTTTTCCATCTGCCCGGTGCACGGCTATCTGGCCGGCGAACACGAGTTTTGCCCCAAATGCGACGAGGCCTTGCTGCTGCAACAGCAGTTGGCAGGCAGCGTTCACTGATCCGATCCATCGACCGCAAGGAGCTTCACCCATGAATGCATCACAAAGCCTTCCACCCGCACAGCGTCAACGTTGCGAAGTCTGGACCCGCGTGATGGGTTATCACCGCCCGGTGGCGGCCTTCAACCCTGGTAAGCAATCCGAGCATCGTGAGCGGGTGCACTTCACCGAACGCGCGGCCGGGCGTCCATGAGTCGAGTGCTACGGGTCGGGGGCATGGTGCCCCTGACCACCCTCGATTATCCGGGCCAACTGGCCTGCGTGCTGTTTTGCCAGGGATGCGCCTGGCGTTGTCGTTATTGCCACAACCCGCAACTGATCCCACCGCGTGGCAGCGAGGAGGTGGAGTGGTGCCGGGTATTGGCGTTCCTGCAACGCCGTCAGGACCTGCTCGACGCAGTGGTGTTCAGCGGTGGCGAACCGACCTTGCAGGACGGCCTGGCGCCAGCGATGGAGGAGGTGCGGCAAATGGGGTTTCGCATCGGCCTGCACAGCGCCGGTATCAAGCCGGCGGCCTTCGCCAAAGTGGTCGGGCTTGCCGACTGGGTGGGGTTTGACATCAAGGCCTTGCCTGAAGATGCCTTGGACGTGACACGGGTCGAAGGCAGCGGCGCCGCCAACTGGCGCAGCCTCGACCATCTGCTGGCCAGCGGCGTGGATTATGAGTGCCGCACCACTGTGCACTGGCATCTGTTCGATCCCGAACGCCTGTTGGCCCTGGCCCGACGTTTGAGCGAGCGCGGCGTCACCCGGTTTGCCGTGCAACTGGTGCGCACGGCGCGGATGCTCGATCCGCATCTTTCCAGTGTCTCGGCACACGCCTTGCAACCAGAGTTGTGGGCCGCCCTGCGCGAGCTGTTTCCTTCGTTCGTGTTGCGCAGTTGACCGAGCGTTGGCACGAGCGACCGACAGCGGCCCGGGATGACCGGGCCACTCTTTTTTCATGGTTTTCAAATGCGCTGCCAGTCGGCAGGTAATTGAACAGGGAGCATTTGACATGACCAGATTCACCACCGCCCAACGCATCGTGATCGGCTTCACCATCGCGCCACTGGCCTTGATCGCTTTGGCCTTGTACGCCTTGAACGACCTGGCGATGCTGCGCGACCAGGCTGTGCAGATCGTCAAGCAGGATTGGCCGAAGATCGACCCGATCATGGTCATCGCTACGGGCGTGCGCGATAACGCCAGGAACACCCGGGACTTGTTGATCGACAAGAACAATACGCAAGTGCAGCAGTCCATCGACGCCACCCGGCAACGGATTACCCAGGCTTTCGCCACGCTGGAACCGCTGTTCGATCAGCCCGAAGGCAAAGCCGCGTATGCCGAGCTGAAGAAGCGCCGCGAGGCCTACGTGGCGGCGTTCGTCCAGGTGCAGGCGTCGATCCGCCAGGGTGCGACGGAGGCGGCGCTGATGCAGCTCAAGCAAGGCGTGATCCCGGCGGAGCTTGAGGTGTACAAAAGCCTCGAAGGCATGATGGCGATGCAGGGCAGGGTTTTTGTCGAACGTGAACAGCAGGCTTCGGCGCGATACAACGATGCACGGCGCAACGTGCTGGCGCTGGTGTTGGGTTGCCTGGTCCTGGTGAGTACCGTCGCGTTGCTGGTGACCCGCAGCGTGACCCGCCCACTGGGCGGTGAGCCCAATGATGCGGCGCGGCTGCTAAGTCTCATCGCCCAAGGTGACCTGACCATCCGGGTGCCGGTGGGGATTGGCGCGAACGACAGCTTGATGAGCAACATGCACGACATGCAGCAGAGCCTCAACGCCATGGTCCGGCACATTGCGGCCTCGGTGGATCGGGTGGCCAGTTCTTCCGAAGAACTGAGTGCTGTGAGCAGCCAGACCAACAGCACCTTGCAGTTGCAAGGGCTGGAAATCGAACAGGCTGCAGCGGCGGTGAACCAGATGACCGCTGCAGTGGATGAAGTGGCACGCAATGCCGTAAGCACTAGCGAAGCTTCACGAGTGTCCGAGCAAACCGCCCACCGCGGCCGTGAACAGGTTCAGGAAACGGTGGCTTCCATTTCGGCGCTGGCGGACGGTGTGACGGACAGCTCAGGGCGAATCCAGCAACTGGCCGGACGCGTCCAGGACATCAGCTCAGTCTTGGATGTGATCCGCAGCATTGCTGAACAAACCAACCTGCTGGCCCTGAACGCCGCCATTGAAGCGGCCCGTGCCGGTGATGCCGGGCGTGGTTTCGCGGTTGTGGCCGACGAAGTCCGGGCGCTGGCCCATCGTACTCAGGTTTCGACCCGGGAAATCGAGGGCATGATCGGCAGTATTCGCTTGGACAGTGGGCAGGCAGTGACCTCGATGCAAAACAACAGCGAACTGGTGCAGGCCACCCTGCAGGTGGCCCAGCGCTCCGGCGATGCCCTGGATGAAATCGCCCATTCGATCTCGCAGATCAACGAGCGCAACCTGATGATCGCCAGCGCCACGGAACAGCAAGCCTTGGTGGCTCGAGAGGTGGACCGCAACCTGGTGGGCATTCGCAACTTGTCCGAACAGGTGTTGCTGGGTGCCCGGCACACGGATACAGCGGGGCAGGACCTGGCACAGATGGCCGGTTCGCTGCATGAGACGGTGGCGCGGTTCAAGGTGTAGCCGGTATGGCACCAGAACGCTACAGCAATTGACCTCGCCGCTAAATTTCCTGTGGGAACGGGCTTGCTCGCGAAAGCGGTGGGGCAGCCACAGTGATGTTGGCTGTGCCGACGTCATCGCGAGCAAGCTCGCTCCCACAGGATCTAGTGTGTCACCACCCCCAAAACTGCAACCACCACCCATAACCCACCCAACCGCTGGCCGCTATCAGGCAGGCCGTGGCGACCAGTCGCCGAACGGGCGATGCAGTCGTCTGCGCCAGGCGTTTCCAGCCCAGCCACAGGCTCCAGGTCATCGCCGCCACCAACACCCCGGCTCGAGCCGGCTGCACCCATGCCAGCAACAGCCCTTCATAGCGCAGCAATTTGACGGTGGTGGCCGACAGACCGAGGAACAGGCCTGCACCCCCAAGGGGCGTCAGGGTGATGGCTAAGGGCCAATATTGTGCGGAATCGCCCACGAGTCGTGCTGCCAGGCGCATCAGCAGCATCAGCGAAGTCCCCAGTAACAGGGCACTCATGCCCAGATAGCCGACGATGCAAAAGCCATCGAGCCAGCTGAAGCTGTCGTTGAGTTGCGGATAGTGCGTCAGCAACCACCAGGGCGCGTTGTCTTGTAGCGGCCAGAGCAGGTCGTGTGCCACCAGCCATTGCGCCAGTGCCTGCTTCAGGGCGATGAACCAGGGGCTGACGGTCCATTGAAAGGCGCCCATGGCCAGGCCGATGACGCCGAACAGCAGCAGGCGCACATCCCAGGGCGAGAGTGTGGTGGGCGTTGACTGAAGGATTTCCTGGTTGCTGGAGCGGGCGATCAGGCGCACCGCATCACGCTGGCCGCTGCAGCGACCACAGGCGTGGCAATCGGTGGCCCCGCGCAGGCGGCGGATGTCCAGCAGTGGCGCGCAGTTGGGGGCAGGGCGCCGGGGTGCCGGGTTTTCCAGCCAGCGTTGTTCGTCCACCTGAAAGTGCACCGGGGCCAAGCGGGCGAGCAGGGCAAACACACCACTGACCGGGCACAGGTAACGGCACCACACCCGCTTGCCCCGGGCGAACAACAGGCCGACGACCACCGCGGCGACGGTCGAGCCACCCAGGATCAGCAGCGCCGCCTGGGCATAGTCGTAGACGCTGATGAGTTGCCCATAAATCGTCGTCAGGCAGAACGCCAGGGTCGGCCAGCCGGCCCAGCGCACGCTTCTCGGCACACCCAGGCCCTTGCCGTAGTGACTGGCCCATTCACTCAAGGCGCCTTCGGGGCACAACACGCCGCACCAGAGCCGACCGAACAGCACGATCGAGAGCAATACGAACGGCCACCACAGGCCCCAGAACAAAAACTGCGCCAGCAGCGTGAGGTTGTCGAACAGGTGTGCCTGATTGCTGGGCACTGGCAACAGGGCGGGTATCACCAGCAGCACCGCGTAGAACAGCACCACCGCCCATTGCACGGCGCGAATGGTCGCGCCGTGGCGCCGCATGCCGTCGCCCAGGCGCTGGAGCCAGGGATTCAGGTGGGGCATGGCAGGTTTTGCGCCTTGCTTGGCCGCAGCCATCCCGCGACGGTCAGCCAATAGCCTATCCACACCAAGAGTGTCAGCGCGCTGGGGCTGGCGCGATACCCGGCGAAATCGGCGAGGAATCCGCCCAAGCCATGGCCGTCGTCCAGTATCGCGCTGCTGTTCCACAGTGCATCGCCAATGCCACGGTACACCGGCTCGGGCCAATCCATCGCGAGCAATTGCCCGCCGATCCGCTCGATGCCGCTGACCAGCAACGCCGCACCCAACAGCAGCAGGATCGCTTCGCTGATGGCGAAGAAACGCGGCCAGGAGATGAACCGGCGACTGCCGTGGAGCAAGGAAACGGTCAGCAGCGCCAGCACCAGGCCAGCGATTGCACCCACGGCGAACAGGCCCAGTGACGGCCCTTGCAAGCGGGCGCCGGCGCCGTACAGGAAGACCACGGTTTCACTGCCTTCGCGGCTGACCGCCAGTAACGCCAGCACCATCAGGCCCAGGCCACCCTGGCGGTTCAGGCGCTGGTCGGCTTGGCGCGACAGGTCCTGCTTCAGTGTCCCCGCGTTGCGATGCATCCAGCCGACCATTTGCACGATCAACAGACTCGCGATCAACGCCAGCGAAGCCTGGAACCATTCATTGGCGCTACCGCTCATGGCTTCGCCGGCCAGCAGGATCAAACCCGCCAGCACGCCCGACAACAGCAAACCCAGGAGTGCGCCGCTCCATAGGTACCGCAACAGATGGCTGGCCTGTTGTTGCCGGCTGACCCAGGCCTGGAGAATCCCGATCACCAACAACGCCTCGACGCTTTCGCGCCAGACAATAAACATCGATTGAGTCATGCAAATGCCTCCTGCAGGCCGATCATTGGGCGAGAATCCCGCCCTCGGGCAGTTGCGGGTTGAATTCATCGAAAAACGGATAGTGCCCGGGGCGCAGCGGATGGATGACCACGAAGGTCGTGACGCCGGGCGAGAGCACTTTTTCGACGCGCAATGGCGTGCTTTCGAATTCCGCAGGGCCCTGGCCGACATTCTTCAGCACGATCTTGAAGCGTTGCCCGGCCGGCACTTCCAGCTGCGACGGCGTGAAATGCCCGTCGCGCATGCTCAACTCATAGGTGGGCAGTTCGGCCTGGGCGATTGACGGCAGCAGCAGCCAGGCCAGGCATGACAGCCAGGGGCGGCGGCGCATGTTCAATACCCGCCTTTTTTACCGATCCCGGCGTAGACGAATTCGTAATGCAGCTCGCAGCGTTCGAACCACGGCGCCACGCCGGTTTCCTTGTCGGTATGACGACCGAGGGACGCATGGCCAGCCGGTGGCAGGACGGTGAAGGTCAATTGGTATTTGCCAGGGCCGAGCAGCTTGACGTTGTCACCGTAGTGCGGCCCGTCATTGGCGACCATGGCGTGGAAGCCGCCCTTGAGCTCGGTGTCGTTGCCTTGTTTTTTCAGCTGGAACGACACGTTGAGATAGGGTACGAAACTGCCTTCCTGAAAGCCTTGCTGGTTGTCCGCCGTGGCGCGGATGTCGGCTTCCAGGTGCACATCCGAATCTGCGGTGGCGCGCATCATGCCGGCGGGGGCCATTTCGATCGGTTGCAGGTACACCGCACCGACTTCCAGCCCCGGGCACAGTTGCGGTTCGCCGATGGGGTATTCCTTGGCTTGGGCCAGCGGTGCGAGCAACAGCAGGGCGAGGGACAACGGAGCAACGGAGCGCATGATGACTTCCTGGTTGGCTAAATGATGGCGCCGAGTCTAGGAAGCTTCGCTGCGAATAATAATGATTCTTGTCAATTTCCAGCGCGAAATTCTGCTCGGGGAGCATCCGTTCGCTCCCGCGCGGGTGTTCTTGATCGGGATCAAGGGTGGCGCTGTCCCGACGGGGTAGGGTACGAGCACACCCATCTGTTATGCGGGGTCGCCATGGCAAAGCCTTTTCCCATCAGTCCCAAACATCCCGAGCGTATTTGCTGGGGCTGTGATCGTTACTGTCCGACCACTGCGTTGGCCTGTGGCAACGGTGCCGATCGAACCATGCACCCGGCCGAGATGATCGGAGATGACTGGTACTTGCATGGTGATTGGGGGCTGGAGCTGGTCGACATTACCGCCAAGGTCATCGACCCCAGCGCCACTCACATGAAGGAATGAAGTAACCCTGTGGCGAGGGGATTTATCCCCGCTGGACTGCGAAGCAGTCCCCAGAATTTTGCGGTCGCTGCGCAACCGAGCGGGGATAAATCCCCTCGCCACATTAGAACCAGAAAACCTCACTGGCTTTCCCGAGCAGGGATATTTACAACTTCGGCAACTGCCCGATCCGCCCCATCATCTCGGTCACGATCTGCAAGTCCAGCAGGAACTGCTCCACCGTCTTGAACTCGTTGTCGTTGTGGCCGGTGTACTTGACGTCGGGCATCGCCAGGCCGAATTGCACGCCGTTGGGCAGGTCATGGACCGAGGTGGCGCCGGCGGAGGTGCCGTATTTGTGTTCCATGCCCAGGTTCTCGCTGGCCACGGCCAACAGCGCCTTGACCCATTCTCCCTCGGGGTTGCGGTACATCGGCTCGTCGATGGAATAGTCGAAAGCCACCGCAATGTGGGATTTCTTGCTCCAGGCGGCCAGCTTGTCGGCAATGTCAGTCTTGATCTCTTCGGTGGGCTTGCCGACCGGTACCCGCAGGTTGACCGCCAGTTTGAAGGTCTTCTCATCCATCCCGACGAAGGTCAGGGATGCGGTCAGCGGGCCCATGAAGTCATCGGAAAAGCCAATCCCCAGTTTGTTGCCCAGATAGTCCAGGCCCCAGTTGTCGGCGGCGTAGCGGGCGGCGTCGGTGATGTGGTTGTGTTTGAGCGCGACCTTGCCGTCCAGGCCATTGATGAAGTCCAGCATCCGCGCGACCGGGTTGACGCCTGACTCGGGCTCGGAGGAGTGGGC
Organism: Pseudomonas sp. NFACC13-1; assembly: GCF_900104425.1. NCBI lineage: Bacteria > Pseudomonadati > Pseudomonadota > Gammaproteobacteria > Pseudomonadales > Pseudomonadaceae > Pseudomonas > Pseudomonas sp. NFACC13-1. The sequence continues at coordinate 9,852 of NZ_FMXV01000027.1, forward strand.
GGATACGCCGGTGAAGGTCAGTTGCACGTCCTTGCCGACGACCTGGGTGCCCACTTCGAAATTGCCGCCGTTGCGCTTGGCATAGTCGGTCGCGGCCTTGAGCAGCTCGGCAGCCAGTTCGGCAGGCTTGTCGCTGGCGAAGGTGGCCACGGAGGTCGATGGAATCTGATTGGTCGCCAGGCCGCCGGTCAATGCGGTGATTTGCGCGCCCTTGCCCTGTGCCGTACGCCGGGCGAAGTTCGCCATGACGGTGCCGTAGCCTTTCTCGGCAATCACCACCGGGTAGCCGCCATCCAGCGCCAGGTTGTAGTTGGGCGTCGGGTTGCGCTCGAAATAATAGGGAATGGCGTCGCCGGTGGTTTCCTCGGTGGTGTCGACCAGCAGCTTGAAGTTGCGCGCCAGTGGCAGTTTTTCTTCCTTGATGATCTTCATGGCGTAGAGGGCCACGACGATGCCGTTCTTGTCGTCCTCGGTACCTCGGCCATACATGCGGTCGCCCACCAGGGTGACCTTGAACGGATCAAGGCGGGTGCCGTCTTTCAACACCCAGTTTTGCGGCGTGACCGGCACCACGTCGGCATGGGCATGGATACCGACGACTTCGTCACCGCTGCCTTCGAGGGAAATCTCATAGACGCGGTTGTCGATGTTGCGGAAGTTCAGCTTGAACGCCTCGGCCAGGCTCTTGATCTTGTCGGCGATCTTGAGGAATTCCGGATTCTCGTGCTGGGCTACACCGTCCTTGCGAAAGGTCGGGATGGCGACCAGTTCCTTCAGCGTCTCGGTGGCGGCTTTGCCGTATTTCACCCGGGCGTAGAGACCCAGCAGGCGATGGATTTCGTTCTGTTGTTCAGCCGACAGGGTTTTGTTGTCCTGGAAGGCGCTGATGGCCGGGCCCAGGTTCGCGGTTTTGGCGAGGTCGCTTTTGGCCACTTCTGCGAGGAACTGCCGGAAATCGGTGACGGAAGTGTCGGAGAAGGTTTTGACGAGGGTCGCGCTTTGTTGTGCGGTGATATTGGCGTTGGCCGACATCGCGAATGACGACAGGCTGGACAGTACGAGGGTGGCAACGGCAAGACGCTTGAACGGAAAGTTCATGTTGGCAGGCATTCCTTTGCAGGGGAGAAGTGTCGGTTGATGAAACAATCACTTACAACCTAACACCCCGAACCCGCGGCGGGGGAGCCCTTGAACAGAATTTGTCGCCCGGAAAAGCGAAAACGGCGCAGAAATGAAAAATCCATTCCAACCAGCCGACACTCAGTGTGGGAGCGGGGCACACGCTTTGTGAACACCCGTAACCCAATGTGGGAGCGAGCTTGCTCGCGATAGCGGTGGGTCAGCTTGCATCCATGCTGATCCTGTTGACGCCATCGCGAGCAAGCTCGCTCCCACAGGGTATCTGTGGTGGGCACCCACTCCCACAAGGAAAACGGGGGGGTAATGGTTTAATGCGGTGCGCGTGGAATTGTCTTGAGCAGATCTTCAGGGCTGATATGGCCCACCACGGGCTGCGCCGTGCTGCCGGGCAATGGCAGGTCAAGGATGTGTCCCTTGATCTTGCCGACCACATGCATCTCGCAGGGTTTGCAGTCGAACTTCAGCGTCAGCACTTCATCGCCGTGTATCAGTTGCATCGGCGCGACCTTGGTGCGCACGCCGGTGACACCCTTGGCCTGCTTGGGACAGAGGTTGAACGAGAAGCGCAGGCAGTGCTTGGTGATCATCACCGGCACTTCACCGGTTTCCTCGTGGGCCTCGAACGCCGCGTCGATCAGCTTGACCCCGTGGCGATGATAGAAGTCCCGGGCTTTCTGGTTGTAGACGTTGGCCAGGAACGACAGGTGCGACTCCGGGTACACCGGCGGCGGGCTGGTCTCGGCCTTGCGGCCACCGCGTGGGTGGGCTTCGATGCGGGCGGCGGTCAGGGCTTCGATGACTTCGCGGCGCAATGCCTTGAGCTGCGAGTTGGGAATGAAGAATGCCTGGGGCGCATCCAGCTCGATGGCGGTGGCGTGGTATTCGGTGGTGCCCAGTTGGCCGAGCAGGTCGTGCAGTTGCTCCAGGGCCTGTTCCGGCTTGTTGGCCAGGCCGAACGGCCCGTCCAGGGCGATGCTGGCGCTGATGCCTTCCTCGCTGGTGGCGGTCAGTTCCAGGCGCTCTTCCCGCAGGCGCGCGACCCAGGCCAGGCCGACCCGGCGCTCGGAGGAGGTCTTGAGCAACGCTTGCTGCCAGTTGTGATCCAGGTTGCGGCTCAACGGGTGGTTGGGACGCAGCTGGTACATGCCGGCCGGCATTTCGTTGGGTTCGACGCGGTAGCGGTAGCGCTTCTGGCCGTCCTCTTCGAATTCACCCTTGGGCTCGGCGATGTTGGCGCGGAAACCGACCACTTCGCGCTTGACCAGCACGTTGAGACCGTCGCCGTTGGACAGCGGATCGAAGGTCACCACTTGCAGGTCGCGCTTGCCGACTTTTTCCACCACGCCCACCGGCACGCCGGTAAAGGTTGGCGAATCAAAGGCACCGATGTCGATCTTGCGCTCGCTGACGAAATAGTCGGTGCTGCCGCGGTGGAAGGTCTTGTCCGGGTCGGGGACGAAGAAGTGCGCGGTGCGGCCGCTGGACGCGCGGGCCAGGTCCGGGCGGTCTTCGAGGACATCGTCCAGGCGCTGGCGGTAATAGGCGGTGATGTTCTTCACATAGCCCATGTCCTTGTAGCGCCCTTCGATCTTGAACGAACGTACGCCGGCTTCGACCAGGGCACGGATGTTGGCGCTCTGGTTGTTGTCTTTCATCGACAGCAGGTGTTTTTCATAGGCGACCACCCGGCCCTGGTCATCCTTGAGGGTGTAGGGCAGGCGACAGGCCTGGGAGCAGTCGCCACGGTTGGCGCTGCGGCCGTTCTGGGCGTGGGAGATGTTGCACTGGCCGGAAAAGGCCACGCACAGCGCACCGTGGATGAAGAACTCGATGGCCGCATCGGTCTCGTCGGCGATGGCGCGGATTTCCTGCAGGTTCAGCTCACGGGCCAGGACCAGTTGCGAGAAACCGGCCTGGTCGAGAAACTTTGCCCGGGCCAGGGTGCGGATGTCGGTCTGGGTGCTGGCGTGCAGCTCGATGGGCGGGATATCCAGCTCCATCACCCCGAGGTCCTGGACGATCAACGCGTCGACGCCGGCGTCGTACAACTGGTGGATCAGCTGGCGGGCCGGCTCCAGTTCATTGTCGTGCAGGATGGTGTTGATGGTCGTGAACACACGGGCGTGGTAGCGGTGGGCGAACTCCACCAGCCGGGCAATATCGCCCACCTCGTTGCAGGCGTTGTGACGCGCGCCGAAACTCGGGCCACCGATGTACACGGCGTCGGCGCCATGCAGGATGGCCTCGCGGGCGATGGTCACGTCGCGGGCGGGGCTGAGCAATTCCAGATGATGTTTGGGCAAGGACATTTGTTTTTAGTCAGGCTGGTCACGGTCGAAGCGCGCATTGTAGCCGCCAGGCGCCTCGCCGGCACCTGTGGACTTGGTTTTGCACGATCCTGACCGATGCGCGGCGCTCCCGCGGCGTTCACCCCGGCGTCGAGTCGGCGCTGCACCAGCGGTTTCGCCCGGTGTTTTTCGCCAGGTACAAGAAGGCGTCTGCGGCCTTGATCAGCATGGCCGGGGTAACGTCCTCGCCGCTTGGCTGGCAGGTGGTGATGCCCGCGCTGATGGTCACGATGCCCAAGGGATGGTCGCCATGTTCAATGTTCAAGGCCCTGACCGCTTCGAGGATCTGCTGCGCGACCTTGATGGCCCCAGTGCTGTCGGTGTTTGGCAGCAGCACGGTGAACTCTTCACCGCCGTAGCGGACCGCCAGGTCGCCCGGCCTTTTGATGGTCTGCCCGAGCGCGGCTGCAATCGCCCGCAGGCAATCGTCCCCGGCGGCATGGCCGTATCTGTCGTTGAAACGCTTGAAGTAATCGACGTCGAGCATGATCAGGGCCAGGGACGAACCCTGGCGCCTGGCCAGGCGGAGCTCATCGGCCAGGGCGATGTCCAGCCGCCTGCGGTTGCCCAGCCCGGTCAGGCTGTCGGTCAGCGCCATGTCGCGCATGGCCTGGTGGGCGCTGCGAATCTGCTTCTCCATGGCCATGCGATAGCGCAGCTGGCTCAACACGATGAGCCCGAAGCCCACCAGGATCGCGATCAGGAAAATCAGCACCAGACCGGTCTTGAATAGGTCGCGGCGCCAGGGCGCGATGATCGATTCGCGGGACAAGCCGGCTTCCACCACCAGCGGATAAGTGGTCAGGGCCCGGTAGCCGTACAGGCGCTCGGTGTCGTCGACGACGGCCTTGGCTTCGGCGACCCCTTGGTTGGAGGTGGGTAAATGTTCCCTGAAAATCACGCTGTTGACGAGGCTCTTGCCAATCACCGAAGCGACGAAGGGACGTCGGACCAGGATCGTTCCGCTGCGCTTGGCCAGGACCAGTGCGCCTTTGCCATCGATTTTGAAGTCGCCGTAGTAGTCGACGAAATAGCTGACCTTCACGGTTCCCAGCAATACGCCGGCAAACGAGCCATCAGGGTTGTTCAGGCGGCGGGAAATGGGAATGATCAAGTCGTTGGTGGAGCGGCTCTTGACGACGTCACCGATGCGCACGCCTTGATCCTCGTGGGTACGGTGGTATTGGAAGTAGTCGCGGTCGGCGTTGTTCGCCATTTCCGGGATCGTTTCCTTGTCCGTCACCAGCCATTGGCCGTCCGGGCCGTAGATAAACAACCCGTGCAGTTGCGGCATGATGGCGGCCTGCTGCACCAATAGCTTATGGATGCGCGGGATGTCCATGTTCTGCAGGCCATCGCCCTCCACCCGTTCGGCGAGGGCGGCGGTGACCACATCCACTTGTCGAATGGTATCTTCAGCGTGCTGGGCCGTCGCCCGCGCCAGGTTCGTCACCGAATCCCGGGCAGACGCAAAAGCGGCGCGGTAGTCGCGCCAGGCCCTCCAGCCTTCGACGGCCAGGAAGGCGATGACGACCACGAGCATGAAACTCACGGTCAGCCGGAATGCCGCTCCTGCCCGCACGGCTTGCTGGGAGAAGGCCTCATCGGGGCTTTCGATCTTGGGCTCTGGCTGCTTGCGTCCGAGCATTGACGTATCCTTTCCACGACGGGTCCGCACTTTTCACGGCGCAGCCTATCCTATTCGAATTCAGCATGTTAGCTGACTGCGACGAGGCAGGTACGAGCGGCGACACACGATTGGGGAGAAAGGTTTCATGAAAGTCGGTGTCATTTCCGATACCCACGGCCTGCTACGCCCCGAAGCGCTTGCCGCGCTGCAAGGCTGTGAGCGGATCATTCATGCCGGTGACATCGGCAGCCCCGATATTCTGGCGCAACTGGCATGCCTCGCTCCGTTGTACGTGGTGCGTGGCAATAACGACCGGGGTGCCGAGTGGGCGGGGCAGCTTGCCGATCGCCTGCAATTCGAACTGGACGGCTGGCCGGTCCTGTTGGTGCATGACATCGCCGATGTCCAGGCGGCACTGGACCCGGCCGTGAAGTGGGTGATTACCGGCCATTCCCACAAGCCGAGCATCGAATGGCGCGGCGAACGGCTTTACCTCAACCCCGGCAGCGCTGGCCGGCGGCGTTTCAAGCTGCCGGTGACGCTGGCGTTGGTTGAGGTGGAGGCTGGGCTGATCGAGCCGCGGATCGTTCAGTTACTGGAATGACCGGCGGAGTCTTGCCTGAAGGCGTGTAGCCCTCGTCTTTTCTCGTTGGCACAGAAAAGCTGTACAAATACATATCCATGTACAATTATTGGGGCGTCCTCGAGAAACTGGTGGCGTGCCCATGATCAGGTCGTTCGCGTTCAGGAAAAGCCTGGTCCGATGCATGGTTGGCCTGCTTGTACTGTATTGCGCCCATGCCTTGTCCGATTGGCGGGCCGCACTGCCGGGCACACGGCTGGTCGGGCAGGCCGATTTCACCTGGTTCGGGTTCGAGGTGTATCAGGCGCGATTATGGAGCGCAGCCTTGCAGCCCGGCCTTGAAACGGCGTTTGCCTTGGAACTCGATTACCGGCGCGCCATCAGCGCGCAAACCCTGGTCGAGACCAGCCTTGCGGAAATGCAACGCATCAGGGGCGCGCCCTTGGACGCCGGGCGTCTGGAAGCATGGCGAGGTCACATGCAGCAGGCCTTTGTCGACGTAAAGCCGGGAAGTCGCATTACCGGCGTCAACCTGCCGGGGCGCGGTTGCCGTTTCTATGTGAATGGGCAGCTGTCCCACGAGGTAATGGACCCAACATTCGCCCGAGCCTTCTTCGCCATTTGGCTTGACCCGGCGAGCAAGGATAAAAAGCTTAGGAGTCAGCTACTTGGGCTTCAAACTTCACGTGATACAGGAGTCGCCCATGACCCGTTTTATGTTGGCGTTGCTGGTGATGTTGGGTCTGACCAGTTGCGGTAATGTCGATGTCGACCGCTACGCCGACCAGCAACCCCGGTTGGACCTGGCGCATTTTTTCAGTCAGCCCGTCAAGGCCTGGGGCATTTATCAAAAACGCTCGGGTGAAGTGATCAAGCGTTTCGAGGTGGACATTGCCAGCCACCACGAGGGGGATCGATTGATCCTGGATGAGCGTTTCCTCTACAGCGACGGCACACGTCAGCGGCGGGTCTGGACGTTGACACCCGAGGGGGCCGGACGCTGGCGCGGGCGTGCCGACGACGTGATCGGTGAAGCCCGGGGAGAAGTGGCCGGCAATGCACTGCGCTGGCAGTATCGATTGAACCTGCCGGTGGACGGTTCGACCTATGAAGTGACCTTCGATGATTGGATGTACCTGATGGATGACGACACGCTGATCAACCGTTCGAGCATGAGCAAGCTGGGTGTCGAGTTGGGCCAGGTGACCCTGTTTTTCCGGCGTCAGGCCGCAGGCATGCCATGACCTTGCAGGACTTGACCGACCTGGCCGTTGATGGCCGGATCCACGAACTGGAACTCTTGTCCCTGGAAGGCGGGCTCTACGTATTGCTCGCCCGGATGGACAGCGGATGGCATAGGCTGCTCGACGAGTCGGGCAAGACGTTGCCGGTACGCTCCACCACCCACCTGAGGGAATTGCTGCGTTTCGTGCCGCGCCTGCCGTGCATGTTGGTGCAACAGGTGGTCCATGATGAGATGTGTGGTCAGCGTGAGGGCGTCGTCGAGCCATTGCGCATCCCGTTGTTTCTGGACGAACCCTGGTAGCGTCTCGCTGGCGCCCTGGGTCAGCGCGATTCGGCCAGGCGCAACGCCAGCGGCAGCCATAAGCCCCACAGTGGTGCCAGGAGCAGAGCGGTTGCGAGGGGGCCGAGGGGGAGCGTTACCCCGGCCAGCGGCGCGCCCACCCAATAGGCCAGCGGCCCGCCAACCATCCCCGCCAGCACACCGCGCCAGGCCGGTCTTGTGGCCCAGGCCAGGCTATGGCGCAAACCGGTGGCGAAGACCAGCCAGAGCAGCGCCAGCCAAAATGGCAACGGACCTTGCTCGAACACGAACACGCCCAGCGCACCCAGGCTCCAGTCCAGCAACATGCCGCAGAGGCCGACGCTGATCACCGCGTGGCACTCGGCCCTGGGCGCCGGGCTGAATGCCAGGTGGGCGAGCAGGCCACCGGCTACAGCCAGCAGCCAGCCCGGCTGATGGGCACCGGCCACGCAGCCCCACCAGCCCAGTTGCAGCCAGAGCGCGTTGATCAGCAGGCCGCTGCGGCTCATCGGGCTTTACCGTTGTTCCGGCAGGAACGACGGGCGGGCAGCGGGACCGGCGAACAACAACTGGGCAACGCCGATGGCACGTTCCTGGAAGCCCCCTTCGCAGTAGCACAGGTAGAACTCCCACAGGCGCTGGAAGGTTTCGTCATAGCCCAACTCCGACAAAGCCTGGCGCGATTGGCGGAAGTTCTCGTGCCAGTGGCGCAGCGTGCGGGCGTAGTGCGCACCGAAATCCTCGAGGTGCAGCAGGTTGAGTGGCGTCTGTGTGCTGGCGGTGCTCAACAGGATCGACAGCGATGGCAGGGCGCCGCCGGGAAAGACATGGCGCTGGATAAAATCCACCGAGCGCCGGGCTTGGGCATAGCGCTGGTCACGGATGGTGATCGATTGCAGCAACATCAAACCGTCATCCTTGAGTCGTGCGGCGCAGCAGCGGAAATACTCAGGCAGGTAGCGATGCCCGACGGCCTCGATCATTTCGATGGACACCAGCTTGTCGTAGCGTCCCTGCAAGTCGCGGTAGTCCTGGCGCAGCACCTGCACACGGGGTTGCAGGCCCAGCGCCTCGACACGCTGCAACGTATGGCGGTATTGCTCGTCGGACAAGGTCGTGGTGGTGACCTTGCAACCATAGTGTGTCGCCGCATGGATCGCGAGGCTGCCCCAGCCCGTACCGATTTCCAGCAAGTGGTCGCCGGGACGCAGGTCAAGCTTGCGGCAAATGCGCTCCAGCTTGTTGCGCTGGGCGTCTTCCAGGCTCTGCTCGGGGCTTTCGAACAGCGCGGCGGAATACATCATGGTGGGATCGAGCAGTCGTTCGAACAACTCATTGCCCAAGTCGTAGTGAGCCATGATATTGCGCCGCGAGCCTTGGCGATTGTTGCGGTTGAGCCAGTGCAACCCACGCATCAGCGGGCGGCTGAGGCGTGCCAGGCCGCTGTCCATGGCGTCGAGCACTTCCAGGTTGGCCACGAACAGGCGTGTCACGGCGCTCAGGTCGGCGCTGCGCCAGTAGCCGCGGATATAAGCCTCGCCGGCACCGATGGAACCGTTGCCGGCGATCATGCCCCAGGTGGCGTCGTCGAGAATCTCGACCTCGGCCACCAATGGGCTGGCGAGGTCGCCGAAACTCAGCGGCGCGCCATCGACCGTCAGGCGCAGGTGGCCGTGACGCAGGCGGCGCAATTGGCCGAGCACGGCCTGCTTGAAGAAGCCGCCGTTGAACAGGCAGAAGCTGCCGGCCTTAGTGACGCTCAGGGTGGGTTCGGGCATGGTCGGAGTCCTTGTGGGCTGTTTCGCCAATACTCAGGTCGCCCTGGCTGGCCTGGTGTGCGTGCAGGGGGGTGCGTTTGAACAGCAGGCGCAGGGCCTGCCAGTAGATGGCGCTGACGGTGCGCAGGCTCATCCATGGGAATGCCAGGACATGACGGCGCAGCGACCGGCCATCGAGAGGCTGGCGCTCGAGCGTGAGGTGGGCCTCGAACACTTTGTGCCCGGCGCGCCAGTTCTCCATGTGCACACGGATACGGGCGTCCTGGACCAGGAAACGCATGCGGTAGTCCATGTCCCGGGGCAGGAACGGTGAAACATGGAACGCCTTGGCCACCTGGAATGCCTGGGGCTCGCCCGGGCGCACGGGCAGCACATAGTGGTAGCGTTCGCGCCATGGGGTATTACGCACTTCGCAGAGGATCGCTGACAGGCGGCCATCGGTTTCGTGGCAGAAATAAAAACTCACCGGGTTGAACGACAGGCCCCAACTGCGTGGCTGGGTCAGCAGGTGGATCGCACCTTGCGGAGCCGTGCCCAGGCTTTCGGCGAGGATCTCGCGTACGGCGTCGACCAGGGGGACGCCCAGGTGGGTGCGCGCTGGCAGGTAATCGCGCTCGCGCCAGCACAGCGGCGCCAGGATCCATGGTTGCAGCAGGCGCGACAGGCCCAGCACGTTCTGCTGTTCGGCGAGATCCAGGTACAGCATCCCGATCGGATAACGAAAGGCGTGGACGCGCGGGGTATGACGCCGATGGTCGATCCAGCCGCGACACAGGCTGCTGTTCACAGGTGCTCTCCGAAATGCTCCGCGACGTGGAGTGCGCTGACCACACCGTCTTCATGAAAACCGTTGGCCCAATAGGCTCCGCAGAAATAGCTGTGCCGCTGCCCTTGCAACTCACCCTGGCGGACCTGTGCGGCGACGCCGGCGAGGCTGTACTGGGGATGGGCGTAATCGAAGCGTGCGAGCACCAGGGCCGGGTCGACCGCATCGCTCTGGTTCAGGCTCACGCAAAAGGTCACCGGCGCGTCCAGGCCCTGGAGGATGTTCATGTTGTAGGTCAGCGCGGCCGGTGCCTGGGGTGGTCCGCCGAGGCGGTAGTTCCAGCTTGCCCAGGCCTGGCGCCGCCTTGGCAATAGTCGGGTGTCGGTGTGCAGCAGCACTTCGTTGCTGGCGTAGGCCAAGGCACCGAGGACCTCGGTTTCTTCAGCGCTGGGAGCCTCGAGCAGGGCGAGGGCCTGATCGCTGTGGCAGGCGAACACCACTTTGTCGAAGCGCTCGGTGCCTGCGGCGCTGGTCACACTGACCCCGGCGGCGTCCCGGCTGACGCATTGCACCGGGCAGTCGAGTCGGATGTGTTGGCGGAACCCGGCGCACAACGGGGTGATGTAACCGCTCGAGCCGCCTTCGATCACGCGCCATTGCGGACGGTGGTTGACTGACAGCAGGCCGTGGTTGTGGCAGAAGCGCACGAAGAATTGCAGTGGAAACTCCAGCATCCGGGCCGGCGACATCGACCAGATCGCCGAACCCATGGGCACGATGTAGTGATCGATGAAACGCTGGCCGTAACCGCGGCTGTGCAGGTAGTCACCGAGCCGCGTGGCGCCGTCGATGCGTTGCGCCTGCAGATCGGCCGTTGCCTGCCGGTTGAACCGCAGGATGTCTCGCAGCATGCCCCAGAAACCGGGTGACAGCAGGTTGCGTCGGCGGGCGAACAGGCTGCTCAGGGTGTGGCCCTTGTATTCCTGCCCGGTGGCCGGGTCGTGCACCGAGAAACTCATTTCCGTAGGGCGCGAAGCGACACCCAACTGGTCCAGCAGGCGAATGAAGTTCGGGTAGGTCCAGTCGTTGTACACGATGAAACCGGTATCCACGCCATAGCGTCGGCTTTGCCAATCGACCTCTACGGTATGGGTGTGGCCCCCGATCCGGCCGTCGGCCTCGAAAAGGGTGATCTGATGGCGACGGTTCAACAGGTAGGCGCAGGTCAACCCGGAAATACCGCTGCCGATGATTGCGATGCGCATGTCTCAAGATTCCTTGGAGGGGCGTGCCAGGCGCCGGCCCAGGGCCAGCCGCCAGCGGGCGGGCAACTGTCCGAGCAGGCGCAGGACGGCGGTGAAGGCCCAGGGAAATGCGATGTCCAGCGGCCGTGCCGGCAAGCGCCGGGCGATATGCCGTGCGGCCCGTTGCGCTGACCAGCGCATGGGCATGGGGAAGTCGTTGCGCCGGGTCAGCGGGGTATCGACGAAACCGGGGCTCACCAGCGTGACGTCGATGCCTTCGGCGGCCAGGTCGATGCGCAGGGATTCCACCAGGTAGCGTAACGCCGCCTTCGAGGCACCGTAGGCGCCAGCGCGCGGCAGGGCCAGCCAGGTGACCGCGCTGCCCACCACCACCAGATGCGGGCGTTGGCCCCGGCGCAACAAGGGCAAGGCCGCCTCCAGGCAATGGCTGGTGCCGAGCAGGTTGGTGGTGATGACACGTTCGACGAGGCGGGTATCGAAATACCCAGGCTCCAGGTATTCGCAGGTCCCGGCGTTGAGGATCACCAGATCCAGCGTCAACCATTCACGCTCGATCTGCTGGCAGACCAGGGCGACCTGGCTCGGGTCGGTCAGGTCGCCCGGCAGTGCCAGCACGTGGTCCGGATAGCGGGCCGCCAACGCCTGCAAGGGTTCTGCCTGGCGCGCGCTCAATGCCAGGTGATGGCCTTGTTCCAGCAACTGCGCCGCGAGGGCCGCGCCAATGCCGCTGCTGGCTCCGGTCAGCCAGATGCGGCTCATGCCAGCCTCCGCTTGAGCCAGCGGACCGCCGGTCCCAGCAATGGCAGGTGTTCGTAGAGCAGGGCGCCGGCGTCGAAGAAATCCTGGTGATGGTAGACACGATCCGTCCAGCGCAAATGGCTGCAGCCCTGCAAGGCAATGGGGGCGCCGCCTGCCAGGCGTGGGTGCCGAAAATGCAAGGTCCAACGCAGATAACCTTCACCGGAATCGACCTCATCGAACGCGTGGAAGTCGTAGCGCACGTCACTGGCGTTGGCATACAACTGCGCAAAGTACTCACGCAAGGCGGTCAGGCCTTCGATCCGGTGCAAGGGGTCCTGGAAATGGATGTCGACGCTGTAGAGCTCATCGAGCTCGCCGAGGCGACTGGCGTCCAGCTTGGCGAAAGCCTGGGCGAAACGCTGGAGATAGGCGGACATGCTAGGCTCCGAAATATTGTACAGAAGACTATTTCTGTACAAGTTTTAGCAGCCTACTTCAGGGGTTGTACATTTGAAAGTTTTTTGTACAAGAAAATGCAAATTTGTACAATTCTAGTCGAGACAGGAGCAGGGCGCCGCAAGCCCTGCTTTGCGTCTTGCGGGCTCCCGTTCTACTGGATCATTGCGCCCGGGCTTCGGCCAGGGTCGGATAATCCGTGTAGCCACGTTCTTCGCCTTGGTAGAAGGTCGCTGCGTCGGGTGTGTTCAATGACTCACCCTGTTTGAAGCGCTCCACCAGGTCCGGGTTCGCCAGGAATGGGGTTCCGAACGCGACCAGGTCCGCTTCGCCACGACCGATGGCATTGCCCGCACGTTCCGCGCTGTAACCGCCGTTGGCAATGTAGGGGCCACCGAAGCGGCGCTTGAGTTCGAGGAAGTCGAACGGGCCTTCACCCAGTTCCACGATGTGCAGGTAGGCCAGGCCATAACGGCTGAGCATCCGGGCTGCGTATTCGAATGTCGCCTGTGGGTTGCTGTCGCTCATCGAGAAGTAACTGAAGATCGGCGACAGGCGTACGCCGACCCGGCTGGCCCCGAAGACTTCGATCACCGACTCGACCACTTCCTTGAGGAAGCGGGCACGATTCTCGACCGAGCCGCCGTAGGCATCGGTGCGTTGGTTGGTGCCGTCACGCAGGAACTGGTCGATCAGGTAGCCATTGGCGCCATGGATCTCCATGCCGTCGAAGCCGGCCAGCTTCGCGTTGACAGCGGCCTGGTGGAAGTCGGCCACTACTTCGCTAATTTCATCGAGGGCCAAGGCCCGTGGCAGTTCGTAGGGCTTGAGGCCTTCGGCGGTGTAGATCTCGCCATCGGCCTTGATCGCCGAGGGCGCTACCGGCAGTGCGCCGTCCTGCTGCACCAGCGGATGGGAGAGCCGGCCCACATGCCACAGCTGGAGGAACATCTGTCCGCCTTGGGCGTGGACCGCGTCGGTCACTTGCTTCCAACCGGCGACTTGTTCGCTGGTGAAGATGCCGGGCGTTCGCAGGTAGCCCTTGCCCTGGGCCGAGACCTGGGAGCCTTCGCTGACGATCAGGCCGGCGCTGGCGCGTTGGCTGTAGTACTCGGCCATGAGCGGCGTGGCCACGTCACCCGCACCTGCACGGCTGCGGGTCATCGGCGCCATGATCATGCGGTTTTTCAGGGACAGCTTGCCGAGTTGGACACGGGACAGCAGAAGATCGAGACCGATGTCAGTCATGATGCACCTCTAAGGAATGGGGGATGGACAGGTATTGAGTCGAGGGTCGGTCAGCCCAACCGACCCTCTTGCTGCAAAAGGGCGCCGATGCGCTGGATTTCTTGCTCGCCTTTTTCCAGGGCTGCCTCGCTGGTGTGCACGGAGTAATCACCCATCACCAAGTCGTGGGGATGCTTGACCGCCGAGCCGAGCACGAAGGAGGTCGCGCCCCGGGCAATGATGTCGATGGCTGCGCCGGACTCTTCGAAGACCACTATTTCCCCGGCATTGACGCGACCGCCGGCGTCGAGGCTGCCGTCGTTGACCGCCAGCCAGGCAACGGTGTGCCCAGCCGGTGGCGTATAGCGCCAGCGTTCCTGGTCTTTCAACTGCACGGCCAAGTAGTTCATGCCCGCCGGGGCTGCAACGCTGCTGCGAGCCGCGCCATGTTGACCGAGCAACACCCGCGCCGGACCTTCCCGGGGGATATCGGCGGGTGCCAGGTAGACGCTGTGGGCTGGAGCGTTTTCTGCAGCGGCCGGTAGTGCGACCCAAAGCTGGAAGCCATGGATCGACGAGCTGCCGACCGGCCGGGCGTCGTGCCATACGCCGTTACCGGCTTGCATCCACTCCATGCCACCGCTGGGCAGTACACCCGATTGCCCGGTGGTGTCTTCGTAGGCCACCTGACCTTCGATCATGTAGGTCAGCGTCGCGATCCCGGAATGCGGGTGCATGCCGAAACCTCTGTGCATGGCGTCGGCCTTGAAGGCGAAGAGGTCGAGAAACACAAAGGGCTTGCAGAGTTGGCCGAGGTCGCCCGGACTCATGAGGCGGGTGATCGGCCCGTGGCGGTTGCCCCGGGTGCGGTGGACGATGGTGCGCGATGGTGCTGCGACGATGCTGTTCATGGGTGACCTCGGATGCTTGAGCGTTGGTGGCCTCGATGCGAGCAGGATAAGTGCCTGGAAATAGATTGATTAGTCGATACAATCGGATTGAACTCATCCAAGAAATGAAGGAATGGCGACCTGATGCTCGATCTGAATGATGTCGCCCTGTTTGTCCAGGTGGTGCGCAGCGGCAGCTTTGCCGAAGCCGCCAGGCGGCTGGGCATGCCGTCCAATACCGTGAGCCGGCGCGTCCAGCAGTTGGAGACGCAATTGGGGACGCGACTGCTGCAACGCTCCACCCGCAAACTCACGCTGACTCAGGTGGGGCAGGGGTTCTATGAGCGCTGCGTCGGCGCTGTGGACGGGTTGACCGAGGCGGGGCAGGAACTGATGAAGGGCAGCGATGAGCCCAGTGGCCTGGTGCGTATCGCGGCGATGGCGGATTTCTTCGATTTTTTCCCGATGCAATGGGTGGCCGATTTCCTCGCTGCCCATCCGCGAGTGCAATTGGATTTCGTCCTCAGCGACGATCGTGTCGACCTGATTGCCGACCGCATCGACGTGGCCTTTCGCGGCGGCCCGCTACAGGACTCCGGCTATGTCGGTCGCCAACTGCTGAGCAACGAAGGCGACGGCATGGTCGCCAGCCCTGCCTACCTCGCCGCACGGGGAATGCCTGCGGCGTTGCAGGACCTGGCTCACCATGACAGCGTGAGCTTCGCCCATCCCAGCGGCTTGAGTCACTGGCGGCTCATTGGTCCGGACGGCACCGAAGAGGAGGTGCAGGTCCCCAGCCGTTTCAACGCCAACACCGCTCAAGCCTTGCGCAAGGCGGCGGTGGCGGGCCTGGGCATCGCCGTGCTGCCTTCGGCGGTGAGCAGCGTCGACCTGGAAGCCGGAAGGCTGGTGCGTGTACTGCCACAGTACCGGCGCATCGGCTTTGGCCTGAATGTGCTTTACCCCAGTCGGCGGCAATTGCCCCTGGCGGTCTCGGCGTTCATTGCGCTGGTGATGGAAAAGCTGGAGCTCAAGGCGTTTCCGGCGCGGTTGGAGTAGGCCGGTCAGTAACATCCATTCCCTTCAGATCTTGACCCCTCTTGAAACGCCTGATCCCTCGTCGGGCGTTCACCCAGTTTTTTCCTTCCCAGCAACGATAAAAACCCTCGTTTCGCAAATTCCCGCCTGCCAACACAATCGCCTCGACACCTCATCTCGATAACCGCAACCGCGGAACAACAAGAACACCGAACCCGAGGCGGCGCCATGCCGGCCTGAATCGAACCTATTGTCGGAAGTGCACAGACATGCCTGTTGAAACTCTACACATCGATACGCTCGTCATAGGCGCCGGCCAGGCCGGCGTGGCCATGAGTGAGCACCTGAGCCGGCAAGGCGTGCCTCACCTGGTGGTCGAGCGCGACCGGATTGCCGAGGCCTGGCGCACGGCGCGTTGGGATTCGCTGGTGGCCAATGGGCCGGCCTGGCACGACCGCTTTCCGGGGTTGGAATTCGAAGGGCTCGACCCGGATGCCTTCGCGACGAAGGACCAGGTGGCCGATTACTTCGAAGCCTATGCCCGTCAGTTCAACGCACCGATCCGTACCGGCGTGGAGGTCCGGGGCGTCGAGCGCAATATCGGCCGTCCTGGCTTCACCGTTGAAACCTCCGAAGGCCTGATCGAAGCGATCCACGTGGTCGTCGCTACCGGGCCCTTCCAGCGGCCGGTGATTCCACCGATTGCGCCGGACATGGCGACGGTCACCCAGCTTCACTCGGCTCAATATCGCAACCCCGGGCAATTGCCCGAGGGGGCTGTGTTGGTGGTGGGTGCCGGGTCGTCAGGGGTGCAGATCGCCGACGAACTGCAGCGCGCCGGCAAGCAGGTCTATCTCTCGGTAGGGGCTCATGATCGTCCGCCCCGGGCTTATCGCAACCGCGATTTTTGCTGGTGGCTGGGCGTGCTCGGCGAATGGGATGCGGAGGCCGTCAAGCCTGGCAAGGAGCACGTCACCATCGCGGTAAGCGGTGCCCGTGGTGGGCATACCGTGGATTTCCGTCGGCTGGCCCACGAAGGCATCACCTTGGTGGGCCTGACGAAAGCGTTCAAGGGCAGCGTGGTGACCTTCGAAGACAACCTGGCCGAGAACATCGCCCGCGGCGACGAAAACTACCTGGCGCTGCTGGATGCCGCCGACGCCTACATCGCCCGCAACGGCCTGGACCTGCCGCTTGAACCTGAAGCTCGTCACCGGCTGCCTGATCCGCAATGCCTGACCCAGCCGATCCTGGAACTGGACCTGGTCGCCGCCGGCGTGACCAGTGTCATCTGGGCCACCGGCTACTCGGTGGATTACAGCTGGTTGAAGGTCGACGCTCTTGGCGCCAATGGCAAGCCTCGGCATCAGCGTGGTGTTTCCAGTGAACCGGGCCTGTATTTCGTCGGCTTGCCCTGGCTGTCGCGACGGGGTTCGGCGTTCATCTGGGGCGTCTGGCATGACGCCCGGCATATTGCCGACCACATCGTGAAACAACGCATTTACCTCGCCTATCAAGATGCTGCCCAGCGCCAGGCTTCGGCACTCGACAGCGATTCACACCGTTCGAAAACCGGTCTCACGGGAGTTCGTTGATGCCTACTCACACGCGTATTCGCATGTTCAATACCAAGGACACCTACCCGAACCAGACGCTGGACAACGACCTGTGCCAGGCCGTGCGCGCCGGCAACACCGTCTATGTGCGCGGCCAGGTCGGCACCGATTTCGACGGCCAGTTGGTGGGGCTGGGCGATCCTCGCGCCCAGGCCGAGCAGGCCATGCGCAACGTCAAGCAATTGCTGGAAGAGGCCGGCAGCGACCTGAGCCACATCGTCAAGACCACGACCTACCTGATCGACCCGCGCTATCGCGAGCCGGTGTACCAGGAGGTCGGCAAGTGGCTCAAGGGCGTGTTTCCGATTTCCACCGGCCTGGTGGTCAGTGCCCTGGGCCAGCCGCAGTGGCTGATGGAAATCGACGTGATCGCGGTGATCCCTGAGTAAGGAACGGAACATGACCTTTTCCATCGTTGGGCGCTGTGCCGAAACCGGCCAGTTGGGCATCGCCATCAGTTCCTCGAGCATTGCCGTCGGTGCCCGTTGCCCCTGGTTGCGCGCGGGCGTCGGCGCGGTGTCGAGCCAGAACATTACTCTGCCGGCCCTGGGCCCGCAGGTTCTCGATGAACTGGCGGGCGGCCTGGCGGCGCAAGCGGCGCTGGAGCGGACCTTGGCGCGCAACGGCTACAGCCAATACCGGCAAGTGGCGGTGATCGATGCCGAGGGCCGCACGGCGATTTTCAGCGGCGAGCATACCCTGGGCACCCACAACGCCGTGACCGGTGAGCAATGCGTGGCGGCCGGCAATCTGTTGGCCAACGCTGCGGTGATCGAGGCCATGGTCACGGCCTTCGAACAGAGCGGTGGTTGTCTTGCCTCACGCTTGATGAGCGCGTTGCAGGCCGGGCAGGCGGCGGGCGGGGAGGCCGGGGCGGTGCATTCGGCGGCGCTCTCGGTGGTCGATGACCTGACCTGGCCCATCGTCGATCTGCGGGTGGATTGGGCCGAGGAAAATCCCATCGGCGAGCTGGAAAAACTCTGGCTCGCCTATCAGCCGCAATTGCAGGATTACCTGACCCGTGCGCTCAACCCGACCCTGGCGCCGAGTTATGGAGTGCCGGGCGATGAGTGAGCCGCGCAGTCGCGCGCTGCTGGCCGAGCTGGTGAGCTTTGCCACGGTCAGCCGCGATTCGAACCTGGCCTTGATCGAGTTCGTGCGCGACTACTTGCAAGGGCTGGGCGTGAACAGCGAGCTGATCTACAACGCCGAGCGAACCAAGGCCAACCTGCTGGCGAGCATTGGCCCGGCGGTGCCCGGTGGCGTGGTGTTGTCCGGGCACACCGATGTGGTGCCGGTGGACGGGCAGGCCTGGACGGTCGAGCCGTTCTGCCTGACCGAGATGGACGGTAAATGGTTCGGGCGCGGCACGGCGGACATGAAGGGTTACCTGGCCTCGGTGCTCGCGGCGGTGCCGGTGTTCTTGTCCAGCCCGCTTCGGCGACCGGTGCACCTGGCGTTTTCCTATGACGAAGAGGTGGGTTGCCTGGGCGTTCACAGCTTGCTGGAGGCGTTGGTCCGGCGGATTGCACAACCGGCCCTGTGCCTGATTGGCGAGCCCACCCAACTCCGACCGGTGCTGGGGCACAAAGGCAAGCTGGCGATGCGTTGTCATGTCCGGGGGGCGGCTTGTCATTCGGCCTATGCCCCTTACGGGGTCAACGCCATCGAACAGGCGGCGCGCCTGATCGGACGGTTGGGCGAGATCGGCGCGCAGCTGGCCGAACCCTCGCGGCACGACCCGCGCTTCGACCCGGCGTTTTCCACAGTGCAGGTCGGGGTGGTCCACGGCGGCACGGCGCTGAACATCGTTCCGGCGGACTGTCGTTTCGATTTCGAGGTGCGCGCCTTGCCGGATTTCGATCCCCTCGTGGTGGCTGAGCAGTTGCAAGGTTATGCCGAGCAGACCCTGCTGCCGGCCATGCGGGCGGTGGCGGGGGATACGGCGATCCGCTTCGAACCGTTGTCGGCCTACCCGGGCCTGGCCACTTCGCCTGACAGCGCGGCCGCCCGACTGGTTGCGCAACTGTGCGGCAGCGACGCGTTCGGCACCGTCGCCTTTGGCACCGAAGGCGGCCTGTTCCATCAGGCCGGGGTGCCGACGGTGGTCTGTGGCCCCGGCAGCATGGACCAGGGGCACAAGCCCGACGAATACGTGAGCGTTGAGCAAATGGCCGCCTGCGACCGCTTGATGGATCGGCTGGCGAGCTATCTCTGTGAGCCCAATGATTGCTGACCGCAAGGTGCCTGAGGAGGACGATTTCAATGGAAGGAGATTCCTCGCGGTCAGCCAGGCGACACCTATGAACAGGCCGACAAGAGCCTTTGCTGTAGACCTTGCCGCCCGTATTTACGGTCACTTTTGAGTCCCGTCACCGGCTCGTGCGGGCGAGCCGGTATTTTCGAGGAACCGCTTCATGTCCAGATCCTTGCGTTGCAATATTGCGTGTGCCCTGGCGTTGCTGAGTACCAGTGTCCTGGCCGCGCCACAGAGCCTGACCGTGATTTCCTTCGGCGGCGCCACCAAGCAGGCCCAGGACAAGGCCTACTTCCAACCTTTCAACGCCAGTGGCGCGGGAAACATCGTGGCTGGCGAATACAACGGTGAATTGTCGAAGATCAAGGCCATGGTCGCCGCCGGCCACACCAGCTGGGACGTGGTCGAAGTGGAAAGCCCCGAGCTGTTGCGCGGCTGTGAGGAGGGGCTGTTCGAGAAACTCGACCTGGCCGGCCTTGGCGACCCGGCGAACTATGTACCGGGAGCGCTCAATGAATGTGGGGTCGCCACCTACGTCTGGTCGATGGTCCTGGCCTATGACCAGAGCAAGCTCGCCAAGGCACCCAAGTCCTGGGCGGACTTCTGGAACGTTGCCGAGTATCCGGGCAAACGCGGCCTGCGCAAGGGCGCCAAGTACACCTTGGAAATCGCCTTGCTGGCCGACGGGGTCAAGGCGCAGGACGTGTACAAGGTGCTGAACACCCCGGAAGGCGTGTCCCGGGCATTCGCCAAGCTCGACCAGATCAAGCCGAACATCCAATGGTGGGAAGCCGGCGCGCAACCGGCCCAGTGGTTGGTGGCGGGGGACGTGGCGATGAGTGCGGCCTACAACGGGCGCATCGCGTCGGCGCAGAAAGAAGGCATGAAACTGAGCATCGTCTGGCCGCAGAGCCTCTACGACCCGGAGTACTGGGCCGTGGTCAAGGGTACGCCGAACAAGGCCCTGGCCGAGCAGTTCATTGCCTTTGCCAGCCAGCCGCAGACCCAGAAGGTGTTTTCGGAAAACATCCCTTATGGGCCGGTGCACCGCAAGACACTGGCGCTGTTGCCGACGGCGGTACAGGAACAGTTGCCCACCGCCGAGGCCAACCTGGCTGAAGCCCAAGCCGTGGACGCGGAGTTCTGGGTCGACCATGGCGAGGAACTGGAACAACGCTTCAACGCCTGGGCGGCTCGCTAGACACCGAACCGAGCTTGCTCGCGCAGGGACGCGCAGAGGTCGTGTAGGAGCTGTGTAGGAGCTGACGAGTGCAACGAGGCTGCGATCTTTCCCCAGACACTTGAATCTCAAGCGAAAGATCAAAAGATCGCAGGCTTCGCCAGCTCCTACGCCCTCAGGCCAGCCATTGCCTGAACTGTTCCTTGCAGTAGTCCACAAATAACTGCGCCGGTTTGGTGAGGTGCGCGCGCTTGAGCCAGCCTGCCACCAGCGCCGAACCGGTCACGTCCTCGGCGATGTCGACGCACACCAGGTGTTGCCCATCGTAGGTGCAGGCGGACTGCGGCCGGGTCACCAGTACGGCAAAACCAAAGGACTGGCCGACCATGCCCCGCACCATCTCGATGGACGGCGAGCTGAAGACAATGTTGGGCGTCAGGCCCAGCTCCTCGAAAATGCTCACGAAATAGGTGCGACTGGGCTGCACGTCCAGCAGGATCATCGGTTCGAGGGCCAGGTCGCGCAGCGATACCTGGGCCTGATCGGCGAAGCGATGCCCCGCCGGCAACAACGCGTAGGGGCGTTGCGGCGCCGTCAATGCTTCGGTCTCGATGGTACTGTCGAGGTCGTGTTCATAGAAAATCGCCAGGTCGAAACGCCCCCCCGTGAGGCCCTGCACCAGCTCCTGTTGCTCGCCATCCTGCACGCGGATTTCCACCCCCGGGAAGCGCTGGCGAAAACCCGCGATCAGCCGTGGCAGGTAGAGCGGGGCGACGGTTTCGAAGCAGCCGATGTCGATCTGCCCGCTGACCACATCGTTATCGGCCAGTGCGTTCTGCTCGAACTCCCGGGCCATGCGCAACAGCTCCTGGGCCTTGCGATAGAAGCGCGCGCCGCCGGGCGTCAGCGATACGCCCTGGGCGTGATGACGAATGAGCAATTGCACACCGAAACTGTCTTCCAAGCCCTTGATGGCGGAGGCGATCGACGGCTGGGCGATGTACAGCTTGCGAGAGGCTTCGGCGACGCTGCCACATTCGACGGTGGTGACGAAGTACTTCAGCTGACGCAAGGAATAGGACGCCACGGCACACCTCGATCCGGATGATTTCTGCCTACCTTACCTTGTGCACGGAGGACGGTGGGCGGGCATTGATACGGATTTTGCTGGGCAGTGACGATATTCAGGCTGGCTTGGTGACGAGCGCCGAAAAAAACGCCTGCCCAAGGATCGTTGGCAGGCGTCCGGGAAAGACCGGCGCAGAAAGGAGGGACTGGCCGGGGGCGGAAACGGGTTTCAGGCTACCGGGATCGACGGGTCGGCGGCGGCCAGGGCGGTTGCGCGATCAGCCGCGGGCGGGTAGATCCACACCGTGTTGATCCGGGTCTTGAGCTCCTTGGCTTCCTGCCCGACCAACTTGAGCTGGCGATCCCAGCCTTCCGTGTACACCGCGCCCCAGGCACCTAGGTCCAGGCAGGTCACATACTTGGGTTGGCTGTAGGCCATCGGCGCGACGCCCAGCAAGTCGGCCGCGACGTTGTTGCCGGCATAGCGGCCCAGGGCGATGGCGTGCTGGCAGGACATCACCGCATAGTTGCCCAGCGTGTCGGTGGCGGCGTAGGCCACGTCACCGCTGGCAAATATGTCGTTCTGGCCCAGGACTTTCAGGTTGGCATCGACGTGCAGGCGACCCTGGCGATCGCGGGTGGCGGGTACCTGCTGGGTCAACGGACTGGCGCGGAACCCCACGGTCCAGATCACGGTATGGGACTCGATACGCTGGCCGCTCGACAGGGTGACACCCCTGGCGTCCACCGATTCGACCGAGGCGTTGAGGATCCACTCGATACCCAGGTGCTCGGACGCTTCGACAATGGATGGACGTATGCCGTCGCCCAACGCTGCGCCAATCTGCGGCCCGCGATCCACCACGATGACCCGGATGTCCGCGTCTTCGCCGAGGACCGCGCGCAGGCGTGCGGGCATTTCGGTGGCGGTTTCGATCCCGGTAAAGCCGCCACCGGCCACCACCACGGTGTTACGGGCCGGGCTGTCCGGCAGATTTTTCAGCGACTTGATATGGGCTTCGAGACGGGTAGCCTGTTCGATTTCATCAACGTCGAAGGCATGCTCGATCATGCCTTCAAGTTCGGGACGAACCAACTGGCTGCCCGCCGCGAGCACCAGTCGGTCATAGCCCAGGGTGCCCTGGGTACCGAACACATCCACATAGCCCACCCGTTTGTTGTCGACATCGATACTGCTCGCCGAGCCTTGTACGAATTTCACGCCCACCGCGTCGAACAGACTACCCAGCGGCGCAGCCATGGTGTGAACGTCCGGCTCGTAGAAACGAGGACGAATGCGCAGTTCAGCCTGGGGGGCCAGGACACTGATCTCCACGTCATGACGACCGTGTCGGTCCAGCAGCCGGGCCGCGCTCAATGCGCTCCAGACCCCGCCGAAACCTGCGCCGACGACCAGAATACGTTGTTTCATGATGAGCTCCCGAAGACAAAATCGTTGAATGGTTCAACTGTTTCAGCGTGACCGTGTCGCGAAGTACTCCAAAATCGCCTGGCTGCAATGAGTTGCCATCGAGCACATTCAGTTTCGGTTCGCTGTAGGGAAGCTTATTGGCAGGACCTGTGGTTAACACTTCTACATAAGGTCATCGCGCCTATGCCTGGGTAGGAGGGATCTATACGAAGGTATGAGGGCGCGACGCAGTCAAGCAGACCGGGCAAGTACCGCTTCGATGCAGGCGATCAATTCGGCGCAGTCGAAGGGTTTCGGGAAAAACGCCACCGGCTCGGGTGTACCGGCGCTGACACGGGGGGGCACGCCAGGGTATCCGGTGATGAAGATGATCGGAGGATGAATGCCCAGGGTCGACAATCGATCGTACATCTGGATGCCCGTCATGCCAGGCATTTGAATATCCGATATCAGGCACGCTGTGTTTTCAAGTTCGCAGGAAGATAAGAAATCCAAGGCGCTGGCGTATGTTTTAACCCGATATCCGTGGGAACGTAACAAACCATCCAATGCAATTCGAACTGACTCATCGTCATCAATGATTGAAATGATTGCAGTGCTGGACATGTCGATACCTGGAGTTTGATATCAGGTAGCCATAAAGGCGCCCGTGTCACTGCAAGATACGCTGTCCAATGGCCCCGCCAAGTATACGTGTGTATGAACTTTCAACTGCTCGCCGCGCCATTCCCCCGCCCCGAAGATACCGATGGTGGGCCCGGTTATGTCGAGCGGAGGAATCTCACTGGAATGCTTAAATCGTTGCCCGCAATTCACGTGGCGACAGGCCATAGCGTGAGCGAAAGCGCACCGCAAAACGTGAGGCCGAGGCGTAACCGCAGGCTCCGGCAATTTCACCGATGGGACGAGACGTCGTTTGCAACCATTGCAATGCCGTCGCCAGTCGAACGCCCTCCAGGATGCTCCTGAAACTGTCCCCTTCATTCGCCAGTTGGCGGCGCAACGTCGACTCGCCCAGGTTAAGTTGCTGTGCAACGCTCGCAACCGTCCAGTCTCTCTCCGGGCTGCCCATCACCATCTGTTGCACACGTTCGCAAATGGGATCGTTGCGACCCATCAGCAGAGGGCCGATCTGGCCACCAAGGCACAGGCTCAGAAGAACCGCTTCCCCATAGAGCGTGCGTAACGCGCCCGGCGCGTTCCCATTGATAGAGACCAACAGCTGATTCCATGCCTGTGTCGTGTGCTTGTCCAGAGGGATGCATAGATCGGTCTTCAGTGCACCGCGACGGCTGATGATCTGTTGGCTGTATCGGCTGCTGAAGTTACGCAGTGTCGAGAGGGGAAAGGTGATCGCATCGGCGATGTAGTGGCCGTGAGGGCCGGGGAAGTTCGAGATACCAAGCTCGCGTCCGGCCGGCATCAGAATCAGATGTTGCGGCCCCGCGCGCATCTCCCGATCATCCCATTGCAACAGTTTTTCCCCCTGTCGCACTCGACACAGGGTGGTCACGAACACCGGTACCCTTGATAAGGTAAGGGGCTGTCGCGCCTGTATGACACACGCATCGATAATGTTTTCCCGGTGCTGTATGCCGTCACAAGGGCGCATCGTTTTTAACGTCCGTAAGTTGAAGTGATCGTCGCTTTGGCCAGGACGTTGGCATTGAGCATGTACCCAACCAAGGCGCCACTGGCCTCGCCGTCGAGGGGTAGCTTATCGACTTTCAATGCCCATACGGTGAATTGATAGCGATGGGGTTTATCCCCTACAGGTGGGCAAGCCCCGCCAAATCCTGGCTGGCCATAATCGGTTCGCCCTTGTACTGCACCGGCAGGCAGGTTCGCTCCCACTCCGCTTGGCAAGCTATGGGTAGAAGTGGGCAGGTTAACCACCGTCCAATGCCACCAACCGCTCCCAGTCGGCGCATCGGGATCGTAGACCGTGATCGCGTAGCTTTTGGTTCCTGCGGGGGCGTTTGTCCAGGAAAGTTCAGGGGACGTGTTGCCACCTTCGCAACCGAAGCCCTGGAACACTTCGCGACTGGTCAGCGGACGGTTGTCGGCAATATCCCGGCTGGTCAGTGAGAAGTCGGCAGCGTATCCACTGAATGCTGCTGCCAGGGTAAGTGCAGGCAGGATTGATCTGATTTTCATCGTGATTCCATCCGGGTCTTGAGTGAAATTCGAGTCTAGGCTGAACAAAGAGTGGTTACTGTGCCGAAACGCTCGGACAAAGTGCCGAAATGCTCGATTGACTATCGGCCTTTGTCAGCCGGGCGCCATTCCAGCACCTGGGCCATGCGTACCAGATCGGCAAACGAGTGTGCGCACATCTTGCGCATGGCCTGGCCACGGTGAATCTTGACCGTGATTTCACTCAAGCCCAGTTCCCCGGCGATCTGCTTGTTCATCAGGCCTGACACCGCCAGTGCCATGACCTGCTGCTCCCGGGGCGTCAATGTGGCGTAGCGGCCAAGCACTTGCTGATGGCCACGTTCGGCGTCGCGCCGCTGGCGGTCCTGGTGATGGGCGGCAGTCACCGCGTCGATCAGGTCTTGTTCGCGCAACGGTTTGGCGAGGAAATCCACGGCACCGGCCTTCATCGCTCGCACGGTCATGGCGATGTCACCGTGACCGGTCATGAACACAATCGGCAGTCGAACGTTGGCGGCGGCCAGCTCCCGCTGGCAATCCAGGCCGCTGGTGCCTTGCAGGCGCACATCCAGGACCAGGCAACTGGGCTGGTCGGGCCTGGGATGGTTCATGAACTGCGCGACCGAACCGAACAGATGGACCTGCAAGCCGATGGAGCGCAGCAGGCTGCCGAGGGATTGGCACAGCGGTGCGTCGTCATCAACGATATAGACGATGGGGGCGTTGTCGATGATCGGGCTTGAGGACTGTCTGGAGGTCATAGTCCGCTCCCCGACAGAACGGTGCCGGTGAGCCGCGGCAGCGCGAACCTGAACGAGGTGCCCTGGCCGGCCTCGCTGGTTGCCCAGATCCTGCCGTCATGGAAGTCGATGATGGACCTGCAGATGGACAGGCCCATGCCCAGGCCGTTTTCCTTGGTGGTGAAAAACGCATTGAACAAGGACGGCAGGTCCTCGGGGGCAATGCCGGTTCCGTGGTCAGTCACCTCCAGCAGCACTTCGTCACTCTCCGTCCAGGTGCGTATATGCAGGGTTCGTGCGTGTACCCTGACCCCGTCCATGGCATGACAGGCATTGATGATCAGGTTGATGATCACTTGCTGCAGTTGCACCCGGTCTGCGCTGACCTGGTCGTTTGGCGCTGCCAGGTCCACCTTGGCCCGGACTTTATGATGAGCCAGTTGCTGCTGGACCAGGTTCAGGGTCTCGCAGACGATGTCGTCCAGTCGCTCGGGCTGGCGCAACGGGTCGCACTTGCGCGACAGCGCCCTGATACCGCTGATGACCTCGCTGGCGCGACAGCCGTTGGCGACGATTCGGTCGAGGCAATCCAGGGCTTCCCCGAGATCGGGTTCCGGGCGTTTGAGCCAGCGGCGACAGGCCTCGCCGCTGCTGGTGATGGCCGTCAGTGGCTGGTTGACCTCATGGGCAATGGACGCGGCCATTTCCCCCAGGGAGGTCAAGCGAGTGACATGGGCCAGTTGGCTCTGGGCGCGAAACAATGCTTCTTCGGCCTGCTTGCTGGCCGTCACGTCCATGAGTGCGCCGAGATACTGGAAACGGCCATGCTGGACGAGCAGGGGGCTGGCGATCATGTGGATGTGCTTGATCCGCCCATCAGGCATCAGCAGCCGCAGCTTGACCTCGATCTGCGGTTCGCCAGCGATGGCCTGCTGGAAAACCCCGCGTGCCAACTCCAGGTCTTCAGGATGGGTGCGCTCCAGCATCATCGACACCGTTGGCGTCTTGCTGGGCGGGTACTCGAAAATCCGTGCCGATTCCTCCGACCAGGACAACGTTTGTCGATCACCGCGAAAGCCCATGCTGCCGGTCTGGCTCAGGCGCTGGGCGCCGGTCAGGTAAGCCTCGTTGTGCCGCAGGCTGTCGGAAGCCTGCTTGCTGCGCAGGGCCAGGAAAGCAATGGCGGACAGTGCGGTCAGGCAGCGGAAGAAGCCGGTGGTCGATTCCCAGCGGTGATAGCCGCCGTTGAACAGGAACATCGCGGTGAGCAAGCCCATGCACATCAGCGCGACGGTGATCACCAGATTGATGGAGAACAGGTTGGCCGCCATCAACAGCAAGGTGATGTACAGCAGGGTTGGCGCCAGGTCGGAATGGGTTTGGGAGTTGATGATGACAATGCCGCAGGCCACCACTAGGCCCACCGCCCAGCCGAGGGCGTTCACCAGTGGGTGGGTGCTGATTCCCATCGACGGCCGAGGCCCGCTCTGGCTTGGGCTGTATCGAAGGCTGTCATAGACGTTCTTGAGCATCGCGGAGGGTAGGGGCACGCTGGCAGACCTTTGGTTTTTTACGTGGTCTCGCTCTGGGATGTCGGGGCGACAGAGCATCGGTTCGTATCTTAGAAGCGCCGCTTTGCCTGAGGTAGGACATAAAACCCTGAAATCCCGCCAAGCGGTGCCAAAGAGAGGGGACCGCTGCGCGGCCCGGCGGGAGCAAGCTCCCTCGCCACTTCTGCCGTCGGCCCCAATCCAGGCGAGTAGCCTGACGGACAGTTGCGCAAGGGTTTCGCACTCAGCGAGAAAATCGGCTGCGATACTCCCGGGGGGATATCGAGAGATGGCGCTGAAATGTGTGGCGCATTCGTTCCTCGTCACCGAAACCGCAGGATCGGGCGATCTGGTCGATGTTGCGCGGGGAGTCTTCGAGCATTCGACGCGCCGCTTCAAGGCGGAACATCTCGATGGCTTTGGCCGGGGTCCGGCCGGTCTGGCGTTTATAGACACGGGCAAAATTGCGCGGGCTCATCCTGGCCTGCCGGGCCAGCCGTTCGACGGTGAGGTCGTTGTCGTCCAGGTGCTGGGAAATCCACACGTGCAGTTCATCGAAGCCGGCGCTCTCTTGCATCTGCAATTGCAACAGTTGGCTGAACTGCGCCTGCCCGCCGGGGCGCTTGAGAAACACCACCAGCTCACGGGCCACCTGCAAGGCCACATCGCGACCACAGTCGGCTTCGACCAATGCCAGGGCCATGTCGATGCCGGCGCTGACACCGGCCGAGGTCCACACGTTGCCCTGCTGGACGAAGATCGCATCGAGGTCCACCTCAACCGACGGGAAACCGCTCTTGAGCATCTCGCACATGGCCCAATGGGTGGCGGCACGGCGTCCGTCCAGCAAGCCGGCCTGGGCCATGAGGAAGGTGCCGCTGCACACCGATGCGGTGCGCCTGGCCTGGACCGAGGCCTTGCGCAGCCAGTGCACCAGGTCGACACAGTCGATCATCGCCTGCCGAATGTCCGGTGCGCCGGGGACGATCAGCGTGTCGATGAGTGTCCCGTCGAGCTCATGCAGGGCACGGGTGTTCACGACCAGGCCTTCGGCGCTTTGCATCAACCCGCCGGCCAGGCTCGCGGTGTGCATGGCGTAGCCGGGCAGGCCGCGCTCGGTCATGGCTTTGGTGGCGGCCCAGAACACGGTCTGGGCCCCGGTCAGGTCCAGCAAACCCATCTGCGGGTAAGCCAGGAATACCAGGGTGCGCGGCTGGGAAACGGACTCGGCGGCGATGCCGATATCCAGGCTCATCTCGTTCATGTTCGCTTCGCGCTGGTGTTCGTCAGGGGAGGTCTGCAAGGTTATCAAGGGAACGTGCCCATGAGGGCGATTCATGGGCTCGGATGCCGGACATTTAGGTGCTATTGATATGCTATTAAGGTATTTAAATTAATATTCTTATAGCTTTAAAGTCGTAGTCTTCAGTCTTTCACCTACTGTGAGGTTCACCAGACCATGGCTTTCAAGCGTCCTGCGCTCACCTTGTTGGTTTCCCTGGCGGCCACCGCGCTGCTCAATCCCTTGGCCCACGCCGAGGGCAAGATCAGCATCGCCCAGCAATTCGGTATCGGCTACCTGATCCTGGATGTGGTGCGTGACCAGCAGCTCATCGAGAAGCATGGCAAGGCCCAGGGCCTGGATATCAAAGTGGACTGGAACAGCATTTCCGGCGCGACGGCGATGAACGAAGCCTTGCTGACCGGCGCCCTGGATGTGGTGTCGGCAGGCGTTCCACCGATGCTGACGATCTGGGATCGGACCCGCGGCAAGCAGAACGTCAAGGCCATCGCCTCGCTGGGGTCGATGCCCAACTACCTGCTGACCAACAACCCGAACGTGAAGAGCCTCAAGGACTTCACCGACAAGGACCGGATCGCTGTCCCGGCCGCAGGGGTCGGATTCCAATCGCGCACGTTGCAGATCGAAACCGCCAAGGTGTTCGGCAACGATCACTTCAAGAAATTCGACGACATCTCGGTCAGCCTTCCGCACCCGGATGCGACGGCGGCGCTGATCGCCGGCCAGTCGGAGATCAATTCGCACTTCTCCAGCCCACCGTTCCAGTACCAGGCACTGCAAAGCCCCAACGTGCACAAGGTGCTCAGTTCCTATGATGTGCTGGGCGGGCCGGCGACGTTCAACGTGCTCTACACCACGGAAAAATTCCACGACGAAAACCCCAAGACCTACAAGGCGTTCTACGATGCCCTGGTAGAGGCGCAAGGCATCATCAAGGCCGACAAGCCGGCCGCTGCCCAGACCTACATCCGCGTAGAACAGTCCAAGTTGCCGCTGGCGTTGGTGGAAAAAATCGTCACCGACCCCGAAATCGACTTCACCGTCGTTCCGCAACGCACCTACATCTATGCCGAAAAACTGCATGAACTGGGCGTGTTGAAAAACAAGGCTGACAGCTGGAAGGACTATTTCTTCGAAGAGGCCCATGCCGACGCTGGCAGCTGAATCCGGGCCGGTTATCCGTTTTTGGCACAATTGCACGACCGCTCCACGGGGCGGAATGGAACTTGCCTGAGCTTTGACCCATAAGCCCTGGAATCATCAAAGGTCGGGTCAATGAACAATGACAACATGGCGCAGCCAGCGGTCTCGTCGGATGGGTTGCCGATGCTGCCGATCAATCGGTTTCGTACCACGGACATCGACGAGCACGCCCGCAACATGGGGGGCTGGCAGGTTTGCTATGACCAGTTGACCCCCGGTCGCTTCGACGGCGAGTTGATCGAGTTCCGCTCGGATTGGATGCAGTTGGTGCGCGACCGCTCTAATCAGGCCCTGACCAAGCAAGGCATGGCCTGGGAGGGCGCCATCACCTTCAGCGTGCCACTGAGTGCGGATGGGCCGGTCTTTTGCTCCGGGCACCCGATTGTCGAACCCAGCCTATTGGTCGCCCATGGGCATAACCTGCCTGAGTTGCGCACGCCCCAGCATCTGGATCTGCTCGGTGTCGCCATCGACGAGCAGGCGTTGGAGCATGTGCTGGAGCGGCAAGGCAGTCGCTTTCGAATTACCGATCTTCCCAAGTGTTACCGTCTTGGCAACTCGACGCTGCCCGCCGAGCTTGCGGCGTTGTTCGATGAGCTTGAAGGGGGCGAGCAGGGGCGTGATTCGTTGCTGGGGTACGAGTCGATTCGCCGGGGCCTGCGTGACACGGTGATGCTGCACATACTGGAACTGGTGGCGCCGGACGAGGCGCCGCCGCTCAGTCCCACGGCGCGCAAACGTATGGTCGACCGCGCCCGGGAGTACGCCCTGGCCCATGTCGATGAGCCGCTGTCGATCCTCGACCTGTGCAACCACATCGGTGCCAGCCGACGCAAACTGCAGTATTGCTTCCAAGAGACCCTGGGCATCAATCCGGTGGCTTATCTGCGGGCGTTGCGCCTCAATGCGGTGCGCCGTGAGCTGCGCAATGGCAATCAGGTGCTGGGGGTGCAGGAGGTGGCGGCACGCTGGGGGTTCTGGCATTTGAGCCGGTTTTCCAGTGATTACCGGACCCTGTTTGGTGAAACCCCGTCACACACCTTGCGTCGCACGCATCTGTGCTGAAAACGGATAACGGCTGACCGGCCGGCTCCCTAGGATGACCCCGACACCACATGGTCGGAGGGGCATTCGATGTACCAAAACAAAAAAACAAACGTCTGGCACTGTACGTGGTTAACCCTGGGGCTGATCGGTGCCTGCACCGCTGCCCATGGCACCGAAAACGGCGCGCCGACCACGGCGGTCGGGGTCTATGATTTTGGCGCGGGCATGATGCCGCCGGCCACACCCTTTGGCACCGTCGGCCTGCGTACTGCGTTCTATTCGGCCAACGTGCAGAAGGATCGCCACGGCAAGTCCGTGGACAACAATTTCTCCCTGGATGTCTTGTCCATCGGCGTCGCCTACATGCGCATGACCGATTACACCGTGCTGGGCGCCAAGTATGGCTTCGGTGCCGTCGTACCGTTCTTCCAGATGGACGCGTCGCTACAGGTGCAGACCCCTGTCGGCCCACTGAACCTGGAGGCCGATCCGTTTCGCATGGCCGACATGCAGGTGCTGCCGGTGATCCTGCAGTGGACCCTTTCGCCGAACCTGTTCGTCAATGCCCAGTTCCAGATCCAGGCCCCCACCGGCGACTACGACCAGGATCGCTTGATCTCGCCGGGTCTCAACCACTGGACCTTTTCGCCGATCCTCAACGCCACGTACATCTCCGACAGCGGCTTCGAGGTGTCTTCGAGCTTTGAAGCCGACATCAACACCCGCAACCACGCCACCGACTACAAGAACGGCGTCGAGTACCGTCACGAATTTGCCGTGGGCCAGCACGTCGGGCCATGGACCTTGGGCGTGGGCGGGTACTACTACCGTCAGTTCACCGATGACGACGCGCCGGGGCTGGAAACCGGCAATCGCGCCCGGGTGCTGGCCGTCGGGCCGGCGGTGAGCTACTTCAAACCCGGCATTCCACCGGTGTGGCTGCATGTCTACAAGGAGCTCGATGCGCGCAACCGCGCCGAGGGCTATACCGCGGCGCTGCGTATTTCCCACAGTTTCTAATAGGGGCTCGTCATGAACCAATCAAGTTCCGTTTCAACGGCGGCCATCCCGTCGCGCCAGGCCAGTTGGCGCGAAGGCGGGGTGCTGATGCTGGGCAGCAGCCTGACGATCATGGGCGCGGTGATGGTCACGCCGATCCTGCCCCGGTTGGGTGCCGAATTCGGTCCCTTGGAACCGCGCGGCGATCTGTTGGTGCCGTTGGCGATTACCGGTCCGGCCCTGGCGATTGCCGTGTGCGCGCCGTTGGCTGGCTGGTTGGCCGACCGGGTTGGACGCAAGGCTTTGCTGGTGATTGCCACGGTGCTCTACGCCTTGCTCGGCGCCTTGCCGGCCCTGCTCGATAACCTGCCTTCGATTGTCGGTGTGCGGCTGTTGTTCGGGTGCACGGAGGCGGCGGTGATGACCTGCTGCGCGACGCTGATCGCCGACTATTGGCAGGGCGAGGAGCGACTGCGCTACGTCAACCGGCAGGTGGTGACTATCGGCCTGGTGGGGGCGCTGTTTTTCGTGGTGGGCGGTGTGCTCGGGGAGCACTCGTGGCGTGCGCCATTCCTGTTGTATCTGCTGCCACTGCTGCTGGTGCCGGCCATGATGAAAGTGCTCTGGGAACCGCCGGTGGCGAAGCGGCAGAAGGTCGAGCAGCACGTCGATGAGTCGGCTGCGGCGAAGGTCGCCGTACTACCACTGCTGGTCGGCTACCTGATGATCCTGGGCGGCATGGTCCTGACGTTCATCATGCCGATCCAGGCGCCGACGCTGTTGGTCAGCTTGGGCATCACCTCCAGCACGATGATCGGCCTGGCGGCGGGACTGAGCCTGTTGGCGACCTTGGGTGGTTCGCTGATGTGGCCGTTGCTGCGCCGTCGCTTCGGCATCGCCGGTTGCAACGCATTGTTGCTCGGCCTGATGGGCGTGGGGCTGTGGTTACTGATGCGCGGGCAAAGCTACAACGCTGTGCTGGTGGCGGTGTTCATCCAGGGCCTGGGGGCCGGGTTGCTGGTGCCCAACGTGATGGCGCCGGTGATGAATGCCTTGACCGCCAGCACCCGCGGCCGGGGCTTGGGCGGGTTTACCTCGTGCCTGTACATCGGCCAATTCATCAGTCCACTGGTGGTGGCGTTGGTGGTTGTCTTCGCCGGTGACCTGCGTCACGCCATTCAGTGGCTGGCCCTGGCCAGTTTTGCCTTGGCACTGCTCTGGGTCATTGCCGGCCTGCGCGCACGGGGCCAGGGGCAGGCGAGCACCGTCGGATCACATCAATCGTCGTGACATAAGGAATCTGAAACATGGGTATGCAAGACATCCACCATCTGATGGACAGTGAAGACGCCACGGCGCTGGCCGAGTGGGTCAGGCGTGGCGAAGTCCAGCCCGGCGAACTGCTGGAAACCGCTATCGAACGCCTGGAGCGGGTCGAGCCGCAGCTCAATGCGGTGGCCGAGCGGCTGTACGATTCGGCCCGGCAAGTAGCGCGCACGCCACAAGTTGGCCAAGGCCTGCTGGCCGGTGTGCCGACCTTGATCAAAGACCTGTTTTCGCCGGTCCACGGCGCGGCGATGACCAACGGCTCTCGCGCACTGGGCGACTTTCGGGCGGATTTCGAATCGGAAGTCGTGACGCGCCTGCGCCGTGCCGGATGCCAAGTGATGGGCACCAGCACTTCGCCGGAGTTCGGCACGTCGTACTCCACCGAGTCCGCGCGCTTTGGTGCTACCCGCAATCCTTGGAGCAGCGAGCACAGCGCCGGTGGCTCCAGTGGCGGCGCGGCGGCGTTGGTGGCGGCCCGCGTGGTGCCGTTCGCCCATGGCAACGACGGCGGCGGTTCATTGCGAGTGCCGGCGTCTTGCTGTGGTGTGTTCGGGTTCAAGCCCAGCCGTGGCCTGATGCCGTCGGGGCCGATAGTGGGCGAGGGCTGGGCGGGCATGGGCACGCCCCATGCGATTACCTTATCGGTGCGTGACAGTGCGGCGTTGCTGGACGCCACCGCCGGCATGGACCTGGGCGCGCCCTATGCCGCGCCGATCCAGGCGTTGCCGTATGCGATGGCGGTGCAAGCCGATCCCAAGCCGCTGCGCATTGCCCTGGTCGAACAGCTCGGCCCTTGGCCCACCACGCCGCAAAGTCTCCAGGCCGTGGGCGAGGCGGCCCGGCTGTGCGAGGCCCTGGGGCATCGTGTCGAACCGGTGAGCCTGCCGGTGGGGTTGCTGGAGTTTCTCGACCACGTGTTCACCATCATTGGCGCCAGCTCTCGTCACTATGTCGACCTGCTGGGCCAGATGCGTGGGTTTGCCGTGCAGGCCGAAGAACTGGAGGTGCGCACCCGGATCATCTTGCGGGACAAGGGCAACGTCAGCGGCGCTCAATATGCCGCGGCGGTGGAATGGATTCATGCCCTCGGCCGGCAGTTGGCGGTGTTCATGCAGGATTACGACGTGATCCTGACCCCGGTCCTGACTCGCGAGCCGGTGCTGATTGGCGAGCTGGACCTGCAGGATGTGTGCATGAGCCTGGATCAACTGATCGAGCGCTACCACAGCTATTCGCCATTCACCGCGCTGTTCAATGCCAGCGGCCAGCCGGCGATGTCAGTACCGTTGTCCTGGAGTGCCTATGGGTTGCCGATGGGGGCGCATTTTGCCGGACGCTTTGGCGAGGAAAATACCTTGCTGGCCCTGGCCGCCCAACTGGAACGCGCCCAACCCTGGCGCGGCCGCGTCCCAGCGGTCAACGCCTGCCAGCGGTGAAACTGTGGTGGTCGCGGATGCCTTGGACGACTCGGAAAAACTGTGGGAGCGAGCTTGCTCGCGAAGGCGTTGGGTCAGTCGGCATCATCATTGCTGACGCTCCGCTATCGCGAGCAAGCTCAGCTCCCACAAGGGATTGCGGGCGGATACTGGATCTGTGGACACCGAAGAACCCATGTGGGAGCGAGCTTGCTCGCGATGGCGGAGCGTCAGTCGGCATCATGGTTGGCTGATAGTCCGCTATCGCGAGCAAGCTCGCTCCCACAAGCGGGATTTTTGCTGGTAGGGCTCTGGGATCGTCACAGAGCCCTTGAAGGTCAGTAGCGGATCATCACCGATTTCAGTTCGGTGTAGTCGTCGATGAATGCACTGCCGAATTCACGGCCCACCCCGGAAGACTTGCTGCCACCAAAAGGCACGGCCGGGTCGAGCAGGGTGTGCATGTTCACCCATACCGTGCCGGCTTCGATGGCGGGGACCATGCGCAGGGCCTTGCCCAGGTCGTTGGTCCAGAGGCTGGCGCTCAGGCCGTAGGGCGTGTCGTTCATCAGTTCCAGCAGTTCCTCCTCAGTGTCGTAAGGAAAGAACGTGGCGATCGGGCCGAAGGTTTCTTCGTTGAGCAAGGCGTCGTCGCGGCGATTGGCGAGGATGATGGTCGGCTCGACGTAGCAACCCGGCCCATCGATCAGCTTGCCGCCGTGGATAATGGTGTTGTTCTGCGCGTGGGCCTTGGCGAAGAACTCCGCGAGTTTGTGCTGGTGCTGGCGGTTGGTTACCGGGCCGAACTCGGTGCGCTCGTCCAGGGGCGAGCCGATGATGAGTTTGCCCAGGCGCTGGGCCAGTTTGTCCATGATCGACTCGATCTGCGAGCGGTGGACGAAGAACCGTTCCGCCGCCGCGCAGATTTGTCCCGAATGCAGAAAACCCGCCTCGATGATGCCGTTGACCGCCGCCTCGGAGTCGATGTCACGCAGGAACCCCGCCGCATTCTTCCCGCCCAATTCCAGGGTCGCCCGGGTCAACCCGGCACCCATGGCCGCCTGGCCCACCGCCAGGCCGGTGGGCACGGAGCCGGTGAATGAAACCTTGTTGGTGCCCGGGTGTTCGATCAGCCCTTTGCCCACCTGGCCGCCGCCTGTCAACACATTCAGGGCCCCGGCCGGCAGGCCGGCCTCCATGGCCAGTTCGGCGATGCGCAGAATGGTCAGGGGGGTGAACTCGCTGGGCTTGATGATGACGCTGCAACCGGTCACCAGGGCTGAGGCCAGTTTCCAGATGGCGATCATGGTGGAGAAATTCCACGGCACGATACCGACTACCACCCCAACCGGTTCGCGCAGGGTGAATGCGGTGTAGCGTTCGCCAGCGAAGGAGGGCAACGAGGGAGTGATCGTCTCGCCGTTGATCTTGGTCGCCCAGCCAGCGTAGTAACGCAGGAAATGAGCGGCCTGGTCGACTTCGAAGGCCCGGGAGATGTGGATGATCTTCCCCGACTGGCAGGTCTCGATCTGCGCCAGCTCTTCGCGGTTGCGTTCCAGCAGGTCTGCCAATTTGAGCAGCACATGGCCGCGGACCGCGGGTGCCGTTTGCGACCACTGCTTGAAGCCGCGGCGGGACGACTCCACCGCCACATCAATGTCGCCGGAAGTGGCGTCGCTGACCTGGGCGATGACTTGGCCGTTGGCAGGATTGACGACGTCAAGTGTCTGGCTGCTCTGGCTTTCTACGTAGCCACCGTCGATGAACAGGGCGTGATGTCTGCCGAGGAAGGCTTCGACCTGAGGCAGCAGGGCAATATCGCTCATGAGGGTTTCCTGATCACGAATAGGGAAAGCCTTGAGGGTAATCCCGGCAGGACCATCCAGCTTGACTGAGCCTGCCGCGCCGTATGTCTGTGGCTGCCAGCCTGGGTGGTTGGCAGCCAGGAGCAAGGCCTCGTGCAGGCAGGGACAAGCCAGCCTGGCCGGTTTGCGATCAGATCCGGGTTTCGACTTGATGGCATAGGGGCGGGCGATGTTTCTCCAGACCAACAAACAGAGACTGGCGTTGACTGCGCAGGTGCAACGCGTGCTGACCGGCGAAACGGAGCACACGCCGCAGCTCGACGCGTATCCGCAACTGCGCACCGTCCTTGAGCAGCATGCACGGCAGGTGGCGAGCGCAACTGCACATCTGCATCAGGTCGAAGCACAACTACAGGCGCAAACCCTGCAATGGCAGCACTGCGAGGGTGAGATGCACAGGGTTCGCCAGCAATTGGAGCAAGCCCTTGAGCGCGAGCAGGCGCTTGAAGTTCGACTGGGCGAACACAGCCGGCAGCTACAGCAACAACGCCAGGATGCGCAGATCTGGGAGTTGCTGCAATCGACCCTGACTGAAGGCTGCTGGGATATCACGGTCGTCAACGGTGACCTCCAGCATCCGGCCAGTGGCATGCGCTTTTCCAGTCAGTTCCGTTCGCTGCTGGGGTATGGGCCGGATGACTTGCCCGATGGCTGGGATGCCCAGGTCGGCATCACCCACCCGGACGACTTGCCCAAGATCATGGCCATTTTCGACCGGGAAATCCTTGGCTCCCAGGGCAGCGGTGAATACGTCTTCGAATACCGGATGCGCCACAAGACCCGGGATTACATCTGGTGTCGTGAACGCGGTCGGGCGGTACGCGACTCGCATGGGCAACTGGTGCGAGTCATTGGTGCGGTGCGTGATATCAGCGATGAGCGCTCGGCCCAGTCCACCCATCAGCGCATGCTCGAACAGAACCAGGTGACCTACGCCCAGATTGCCACGGTGGTAGGGGTGATCAAGGGCATCGCCGACCAGACCAATCTGCTCGCCTTGAACGCCGCGATTGAAGCCGCCAGGGCCGGAGATGTCGGGCGCGGTTTCTCAGTCGTGGCCGATGAGGTGCGCAAGCTGGCGCAGAGCACCCGGCAGGCGACCCATCAGATCCAGACCATGTTGCATCAGCACAAATAGTAGGCCGAGCGGGAGCTGCCGTCTGAGCAGCTCCCGCCACGTTCAGAAGGCAACCGCCACGGTTCTGGCCGTTGAACATCGAGTCCCAGTCCTTGGAGTAACGGCTGTAGCGATAGGTCAGGTCCGGTATCCAGGGCAGGTCGGAAGGTGTAGCCGGCTTCGCCGTACCAGGCTTTCTCCGGGCCCGCGTCCTTGTCCTGCCAGGCGTACTCGAAGGAGAAGTGGGCGTTTTCGATGCCAGCATTGCCGGCGCCGCGCAGGCTGTAGATGTCCATGCCTTCGCGCTGTTTCTGGAAGTTGCTGGCGTAGCGGTCATCGACATCGATGCCATGGATATAGGCCAGCCCCAGGGTGCCAGGCGCGGCGGTGTATTCCAGGGTTGGCCGTCCCGTAGAAACTGCCCAGGTTGCCGAGTGTCTGGTCGATACTCAGGCCATACTTGATGAAGCCTTCGCGCCAGCTTGAACCACCGGTGTAGCCGTCGTAGTTCTTGCGGCTGTTGAACAGCCCGTAGACCTCCAGGAAGTTGCCGATGACGATGGTGTCTTCGTCGGAATAAAGCTCATAAGCCTGGGCCGGTGAATCGGCGACCAGCAGGGCGATGCCCAAGCCGATGGGCATTGCGCAGCAAAGGTGTACGGTGTGTGCTCCATGGTGGATTCCCCAGTGTGATAGGACAGCAGAGCGCGCATTAAAGGGAGCGACACCCGGGGAAGTCTTTCACCTGCCTGCCATGGAGTTGATCCAGGCCGCCAGCGTGGCAGCGTTGGCAGGCAGCAACAAAACCGGCGGCAGACACGGGCAAGACGCCCGGGGCGGGGCGGCGCAGAGTAAGGCTGCACGCAACGCCGTTTCGATCAGGGACCGGTTGGGGAAGGCATGATCGCCGGCTCCTGGACGGCTGTGGCATCCATACTAAAAATCCGCTTTCGAGGATCCGCACGATGTCAATCAATGACAGGCTCACCGAGCACTTGAACCGGGGTTCGGTGGGTTTTCCCACCGCGTTGGCCAGCACCATTGGCCTGATCATGGCAAGTCCCGTGATTCTCACCGCGACCATGGGCTTTGGTATTGGCGGCAGCGCCTTTGCCGTGGCGATGCTGATCGCCGTGGTGATGATGCTGGCCCAGGCGACGACGTTTGCCGAGGCGGCGTCGATTCTCCCGACCACCGGCTCGGTCTATGACTATATCAACTGTGGCATGGGACGTTTCTTCGCGATTACGGGCACCTTGTCGGCCTATCTGATTGTCCATGTGTTCGCCGGCACCGCCGAGACTATCCTGGCCGGTGTCATGGCCCTGGTGAACTTCGAACACCTCAACACCCTGGCTGAATCGGCAGGCGGCTCCTGGTTGCTGGGCGTGGGGTTCGTGGTGGTCTTTGGCGTGCTCAACGCGTTCGGCGTCAGCGCCTTTGGCCGGGCCGAAATCATCCTGACGTTCGGCATGTGGACCACCCTGATGGTGTTCGGCGTGCTGGGCCTGATCGCCGCTCCGGCAGTGGAGCTGGAGGGCTGGTTTGGCGCGTCCGTGGTGGGCACCGATATGGTCACGGTGCTGTCGCTGGTGGGCATGGCCATGTTCATGTTTGTCGGCTGCGAATTCGTCACGCCGCTGGCACCGGACCTGCGCCAGTCCGCCCGGACCATGCCCCGGGCCATGATGCTTGGCTTGTTCAGCGTCGCCACCTGCATGTTCATCTACGGTGCGGCGATGAAGCGCCAAGTGGAAAACGTGCTGCTCGATGCCACCAGCGGCGTGCATCTGCTGGACACCCCCATGGCGATTCCACGCTTCGCAGAACAGGTCATGGGCGATATTGGCCCGATGTGGCTGGGCATTGGCTTTCTGTTTGCCGGTGCGGCGACCATCAACACCCTGATGGCCGGCGTACCGCGGATTCTCTACGGCATGGCGGTGGACGGTGCGTTGCCGAAGGTCTTCACTTATCTGCACCCACGCTTCAAGACGCCGTTGCTGTGCATCCTGGTGGCGATGCTGATTCCGTGCCTGCACGCGTGGTGGCTGGGCGGCAATACCGACAACATCATGCACCTGGTGCTGGCCGCGGTGTGCGCCTGGAGTTTTGCCTACCTGCTGGTGACCGTGTCGGTGGTCAGCCTGCGGATTCGTCGTCCCGATCTGCCGCGGGCCTATCGCTCGCCGTGGTTCCCGTTGCCACAGATCCTGTCCAGTGTCGGCATTATGCTGGGCATGTGGTTCATCACGCCGCCCGGCATGAACCCGGCAGACATCTACGTGCCCTTCGCGGTGATGCTCGGTGGCACGGCAGCGTACGCCTTGT
Source organism: Pseudomonas sp. NFACC13-1 (assembly GCF_900104425.1). NCBI lineage: Bacteria > Pseudomonadati > Pseudomonadota > Gammaproteobacteria > Pseudomonadales > Pseudomonadaceae > Pseudomonas > Pseudomonas sp. NFACC13-1. The sequence continues at coordinate 49,869 of NZ_FMXV01000027.1, forward strand.
TCTGGACCCTGGTGGTACAGAAGGTCAATCCATTCAAGCCAGCGTCGGTAGAAGACGTGTTGGCCAAGGAGTTCTCCCATGAGCCAGGGCAACTTGCGGGCGAGTTTGTCGACCCTGCTGCAAAAACTGTCTGAGTTGTTCAGCGCCCAGCGCACCCCGGCTGGTTATCGGCCCGGGGTGACCCTGGAGCACCTGCGGCGCAACCTTGCATTGGCACGATTGGAGGTCACGGGCCCGGCTATGGCCACGGCAGTCACCGACGACGGCAGCTTGCACTTGGAGATCGTCGAACGCACCGAGTCGCAGTTGTTGATGCACCTGGTAATGACCGAGTTTGTCCTGCGCGTGCCTGCCTCCCGAGAGGGCACGGCGCGCCTGGAACTGCACCACAGCGGGGCTGTTCGGCGCAGTGGTATTCGCTGCCGGCAGCGGGACGGGCGCAGTGACCTGGCGGCCCGGTTGCAGGCGGCGGTGGAGCAGGATCCTGCGTTGTATCAGGCCCTCATGCCGCTGGATTTCAAACGGTTGAGCATCGATTTGCAGGGACGCCAGTGGTGCGTGCGCCTGGAACACATGGGCGGTAGCGAAGTGGTCAATCGCATGCCGGCCTTTCGTCGGTATATCCCGTTGAGCCGCGAGCAGCGCGGCGTCTTGCTGGCAACCTTGAGCGGCCTGCAGCGGGTGCTGGCAACGCTCTGATTCTGTTGTGCTGCCCTGGCATCATTCCTGCTTCTGCTCTGGCGATCAGGTACTTGTTGCGTGCATATAGATAACATGTTAACTATTGCCGCACAAAAACAATAAGCCACTGCGGAGAATGCCATGAGCATGCAACAGGTTGGGCAGGACGGTCTGGACATCTGGAACCGGGATCTGCGGGCGACTTGCGGCCACTTCGATACCGAGCTGGCCTTTAATCGTTCGCTGTTTATTGGTGAAGTGTCGAATTTCCATCGGGGTGGCCTTGCCCTCGCGAACCTGCGCACCAACGCCGGTAGCATCAAGCGTCACCTACCCAACGCGGATCACGACGATGACCAGGATTGCTTCCTGGTCAGCCAGCGCAGCGGCTACTGCCGCATTACCCAGAACGGCTTGAGCATTCAGCTGGCCCCCGGTGAACTGCTGCTGATGGATTCCGTGGGGGCGCTTGAGATCAGCCCGTTCGGCCTGATCGAACACGCGGTGCTGTCTTTGTCTCGCCAGGACGTGTCGCGACAATTGGGCGGAGAAACCAAGACCTTCGGCAAGGTTTCGTCCAGCAAGGCGTGTGGGCGGATGCTGCATGTGTTGATGGACCAACTGTGCAAGGACACGCCGGACGGCGAGGGCGCCGCGGGCGAGGGTGAAGCCTTGCAGAGTGCCTTCGTTTCACTGTTGGGCTCGGCCCTGGAACAGGGGAGCGATGGCCGTGACGAAGGGGTGGCCTTGCAGGGCAGTCACCTGCGCAGCTATGTGCAGAGGGTCATCGACGAATCACTCACCCAGCCCGGTCTCAGCCCGGTTGGCCTGGCCAATCGACTGAATATCTCGGTGCGGCATCTGTATCGCTTGTTCGAAGAGCAGGATGACAGCGTTTGCCGCTACATCCAGCGGGCCCGCCTCAAGCGCAGCGCCGATGACCTGACCAACCCGTTCCTGCGGGACGAGTCCATTACTTCGATCGCCTACAAATGGGGCTTTACCGATTCGGCGCACTTCAGCCGTTCGTTCAAGAAGCAGTTCGAGCTGTCGCCCAAGGAGTTTCGCTCCAGCCGTTTGCAGGTGGGGCAGGGGGTGGCTTGAATGAGGCCGTCGTTGACTGGACGATCGCTATCGCGAGCAAGCTCGCTCCCACAAAGGGATTTGTGATGAACATACTTTTTGTGAGGGACACTGGAAAGTGTGGGAGCGAGCTTGCTCGCGATGACGGCGGTACATTCACCACCATCGTCAGCGAGGCACCGCTCCCATCGGTTCAAACCTCCGGCAACGTCGAACCCCCATCGACCACCAACGTCTGCCCGGTCACATAACTGGCCAGGCCCGAAGCCAGGAACAGCATGGCGCCGGCGATGTCGCTCGGTTGGCCCAATCGACCCAGCGGCACCCGGCGGGCAATGTCCTGGTTGACTTCATCGTCGCCCAGGTTGGCCATGGCCGGTGTCGCGATCATGCCCGGCTCGACCCCGTTGACGCGGACATTCTCGGCCGCCAGCTCCAGCGCGGCGTTGCGAATGAAACCATTGACCCCGGCCTTGGAGGCCGCGTAGTGGCTGAGCCCCGGATACGCCACCCGCGGGCCGGTGACCGAGGAGGTCACCAGCACGCAGCCTCGGCCCTGGCGCCGGAACATCGGCAGCGCCGCCTGGGTCAGCCAGAACAGCGCCGACAGGTTCACCGCCAGCGTCCGTTCAAGCATCGCCGGGGTAATCTCGGCGAACGGCATCAACGGAAAATACCCGGCGTTGTGCACCAGGGTATCCAGCCTCCCCAAGCGCTGTTCCAGCGCGGTCATCATTTCGAAGATCGCCGTCGCGTCGGCCAGGTCAACGCCCACCGCCTGCACCTGACAACCCACGGCCGTCAGTTCGTCGGCTAGCGCCTCGGCGCGCGCCAGGCCCAGGTCGGCAATGACCACGCGTGCCCCGCGCAGGGCAAACGCTTCGACGATGGCCCGGCCAATGCCCTGGGCGCCGCCCGTAACCAGTACGGTCTGGCCACTGAAATCCAGATCCTCAGACATCGCTGGCCTCCATCCGGCTGAAGGCCAGTGTCGGCACGTCGACGATGCTGGAGCCGCCATCGGCCACCAGCGTCGCCCCGGTGATGATCGACGCATCGGGCGAGGCCAGGAAGCGGCAGACGTTGGCGATTTCCTCCGCACTGGCAGCCCTGCGCAACGGCACGTCGGCGCAGACCCGGTCATAGGCCTGCTGCAACGTTTCGCCATGGAACTGCATCAACGCCTGCATTTCTTCATCGGCCATGGGGGTGCGGACCCAGCCTGGGCAGACCGCATTGACCCGTACGCCGTGAGGCCCGTAATCCCTTGCCAGGGAGCGGTTGAGGCCCAGCAGGGCGTGCTTGGCGGTGGTGTAGCCGCACACGTGGGGGCCTGCCGCCAATGAAGCGATGGAGGCGATCAGCACAATATTGCCGGCGCTTTCCTGCAGCAGTGGCAGGCACGCCCGGGCGCTGTAGAAGGCGCTGTCGAGGTTGCTGCGCAGGGCCGCTTGCCAGGCCGATGGCTGAGTCTCAGTGGCGCTGCCCATTCCCAAGCCACCGGCACAGGCGAGCAGCACGTCGAGTCGGCCATGACGGGTGCGAATCTGCTCGACGAAGCCATCCCAGGCGTTTGGACAGGCCGCGTCGCCCACCAACACCAGGCCGCCGATGTCCCCGGCGAGGGCTTCGAGGGGCGCGTGACGACGGCCGATCAGCACCAGGTTGGCGCCTTCGGCGGCATACAGGCGGGCGCAGGCGGCGCCGATACCGGTGCCGGCACCGGTGATCACCACGGTACGTGATTCAGGCATCGGGATACTCCGTCTGATTGAGCACCTGGCAGTAGGAACTGACCGGGAAATTGGAAAACTCGTCGAAGGACTCACCGGCATAGCCGAAGATCTTGCCGTCACTGCGGTGCTGCTGCAGGTCGATCAGCACCAACCCCAGGGTCGGGATGATCTTTTCTCGCCACACGAACAGATACAACTGATCGGCGATCTTGTAGGTGTCGCAACGATCGGTGTCGCACAGGCCTTGCTCAACGCCTTTGAGGCACTGCCAGGAGTAGAACTGGTCGTTGAGGTAAATGTGTTCGTAGACTTCGCTCGGGCTGTAGCGATACAGGTTGCGCAGCCCCACCAGCTCCGTGGTCGATGCGTGCGGGCACAGGCCCGGCTGCCAGGGACGGTCGAGGCTGCCGTGCAGGAACTGCACTTGAACCGAGGTCAATGGTTTGCCGGCCAATGCCCGGCTATAGAGGCCTTCGCCGGTTTCCGGCTGGCTTGGCATGCGGCCGATCACGGCGGTGAAGGCGGCGCTGGCGGTATCGAGCACGAGGCTTATCGACGAGGTCAGCTCGCCTTCGCGCTTGATGAAGTCCACCAGGTACAGGCCCGGGCGTACGGATGTGGCCCGGTAGGTCGCGGTGCCGCTGGAGTGCCCATCGGCGACGTTCCAGGTCAGGGTGTCCCGCTCGAAGCGATGCTCGATCTGCCAGCCATTGGCGAAAAGCAGGGTGAACGTCTTGCCGTCCAGATCGGCCAGGTTTGGCAGGATGAAGGCTTCGGGGGCAAAGCCATCGGCCAGGGCGCCGACGGTGATCCAGTCTGTAGAGGTGCTCATTTGCAAGGTTCCGATGGTTGAATTAGCCAATCGGATCATGCGGCGCCGCGCAGTGGCGGCCTATCAACCAGATGGTTGATCAGAGGAACAGTGCGCTGACCAACTCGGTACGACTGCTCACACCGACTTTGCGGAACAGGTGGATCAGGTGAGTCTTGATGGTCGGCAAGCCCACCCCCAGTTCCCGGGCCAGTTGCTTGTTGCTGACGCCTTGGCGTAACAGCCAGGCGATCTGGCGCTCCTTGGGCGTCAAGTCGCCCAGTGCATCCTCATGGGCCGGCAAATGGGCCACGGCCAGTTGCAGCAAGGCCTGCAACGCGCTGAGTTGGCTCAACTGCTGACCGGTGAAGACGCCTTGCTCGGCGGTGCGCAACAACGAAATCGCAGCTTGGGGCTGACCATCGCGATGGGCGAAGACTTCCACCACGTCGACCACGCCGTAGCGCTGCAGAAAGTCGCGATAACGATGGTTGTCACGCAACGGTTGGCGGGCCATCGCCAGGCCCAGCGGCACCACGGCCAGTTCGCTGGAGGTGCAGTGGCGCGGTTGCAGGGGGTCGAACTGGCGGTAATTGTCCAGGTAGTCGCGGTGCATCTCGCCGCTCATCCCATGGAGGCTGAAGTCGTGGGCTTGCAACTGCCGATCGACGCAGTAGAACGCCGCCCGGCTGACGGGAACCAGTTGGGTGAAGGCGTGCAGGCAATGGCCGGCGATGTCCTGGGCGATGACGTTCATGGTCAACCTTCGCAAGCGGGCTGCCGGGTGGGCCGGCAGCCCTGTCCGGTCAGACTACCGCGAAGTAGTGCTTGACGAAACTTTCGCTGACCACTTCCCACAGCACCGGCGTGCCCTTGGTCACGAACCAGCTGTCGCCTGCCTTGTAGCGGGTGCTCTGGCCGGTGGCCTCGTCGGTGAGGACCACTTCACCGGTGACCACGGTGGCTTGTTCGGCGAAGGGGTAGACCATCCGGAACTTGCCTTGGGTAGTGCCGAAGTAGGCGCTGCTGACCGGGTCGGTGGGGGCGCCGAAGGTCATCTTGCCGAAGGCTTTGACTTCGCCTTCGAGAATCTGCGAACCCAGGTCGGCAACGGTGCCCCAGGCGTCCAGGTCGGACAGCTGGATGTCTTTTTCGAGGGTGATGAGGGGCATGGCAGGTGACTCCTGATGATTGGAAGAAAGAAGAAGGTTGGCCGTCAGCGACGGCCGTTCCAGTAGCCCGACAACTGGTGCCAGGACTTGCCGGCGGTCAGCAGCAATGGGCGAATGGCGTCTTTGCCGATGATGGTCGGGCGGTGGATCGAGCTGACCAGGTCGTAGCGCGCCGAGCCTTCGCTCATGCCTTCGGCCAGCACCTTGCAGATGATGTGGCTCGGGGTGACGCCAAAGCCTGAGTAACCTTGGACGAAAAACGCGTTGCTGCGCCCGGGCAGGGTGCCGATCTGCGGGAACAGGTTCGGGCTGCAGGCCATCGGCCCGCCCCAGGCCAGGTCGATCTTCACGTCCTTGAGGTATGGGAAGATCTTCAGCATCAGGCGCCGGTTCCAGGCCTTGAGATCCTGGGGAATGTGCTCCACCAACGGCGTGGCGGCACCGAACAGCAGGCGGTTTTCGTTGGTGACGCGGTAGTAGTCGATCACCGGGCGAATGTCGCTGTAGGCACCGCGAATCGGGCTGATGCGCTGGATCAGTTCGTCCGACAGTGGCTCGGTCATCATCTGGAAGGCGTAGGTGTTGATGGTCGAGCGGTGCAGTTCCGGTTCCAGTTTGTTGAGGAAACTGTCGCAGGCCCAGAGGAGCTTGCTGGCCCTGACCGAGCCGCGTCCGGTGCGCACGGTGATGCGCTCGCCATAGCTGACCTCCAGGGCCGGGCTGTTTTCGAAGATCCGTACGCCGTGGCTGACCACCGCCTGGGCTTCACCCAACAGCAGGTTCAGCGAGTGCACATGCCCGCCGCCCATGTGCAGCAATGCACTGCTGTAGGCCTTGGAGCCAATGATCTGCTGCACGTCGGAGCCGCCGAGGAAGCGGATCTCATGTTTGCTGTTGATCGACTTGAAGTCTTTTTCCCAGGCCCGCAGGGTTTTTTCCTGGCGGGCGTTGAAACCCATGTAGCCGTAGCCGTGGCAGAAGTCGGCATCGATGGCGTACTTGGCGATACGGTCCTTGATGATGTCGGCGCCCAGGTCGCTGATCTCGAAGACCTGGCGCAGGCCGTCTTCACCGACGTCCTTCTTGATCTTTTCCAGGTCATGACCGATGCCGGCCATGATCTGCCCGCCATTGCGCCCGGTGCCGCCGAACCCAAGGTAACGCGCCTCCAGCACCACGATGTTGGTGATGCCTTTTTCGGCGAGTTCCAGCGCGGTATTGATGCCGGAGAAACCACCGCCAATGACCACGACGTCGGCTTCCACGTCCTGTTCCAGCGTGGGGAAGCTGAGGTTGTATTTCTTGGTGGCCGTGTAATAGGTGGGCGTTTCGATATTGATCATGACGCAACCTGACAAAGTGAAAGGAAACTCCGTTGCCACGCCTACGCAAGGCATTGCAGGGGATGGCCCTATTAAGAGCCTTGGCGGGGCGCTTGTCTTGATCATCCGTGCCGGGGGATTTGACCGAGCGCGCCATGGCGCCGAAACCTTCCCCATGAAAAGTACAATCTTGGATCTGGAAGGTGCATTTTTCACCTGCCCGCGATTGCCCATACTGGACCGGCCTTAATCACGGATCCCGCTGTTTGTGCAACCTGAGGTTGCCGGGCAAAGGCGGGATCGGCAGATGCCAATAATAAAAGAGCCCGTCCATGAAAAAGCCAAACCCGCTGCTCGAAGACCTCAAGCCCCTCCTGCCGGCCATCGCCGCCAACGCCTTCCAGGCGGAGAAGGACCGTAGCGTGCCTGCCGAGAATATCGCCTTGCTCAAAAGCATCGGCATGCACCGGGCCTTCCAGCCGAAACCCTACGGTGGGCTGGAGATTTCCCTGCCGCAGTTCGCCGATTGCATCGCGCTGCTGGCCGGTGCCTGTGCTAGCACGGCCTGGGCCATGAGCCTGTTGTGCACCCACAGCCATCAGTTGGCGATGTTCCCGGCCAAGGCCCAGCAAGAGGTCTGGGGCGATGACCCGGATGCCACCGCCAGCAGCAGCATCGCGCCGTTTGGCCGCACCGAGGAAGTCGACGGCGGTGTGATGTTCAGCGGTGAAATGGGCTGGAGCAGCGGTTGCGATCACGCCGAATGGGCGATCGTGGGGTTTCGCCGGAAAAACGCCGAAGGCACCCAGGACTATTGCTTTGCGGTACTGCCGCGCAGCGACTATGAAATTCGCGATGACTGGTTCGCGGTGGGTATGCGCGGCAGTGGCAGCAAGACGTTGATCATCGACAACGCTTTCGTGCCGGAACACCGGATCCAGAAGGCCAAGGATATGATGGAAGGCAAGTCCGGTGGATTCGGCTTGTACCCCGACAGCAAGATTTTCTACTCGCCGTACCGGCCGTACTTCGCCAGTGGTTTCTCCACGGTCAGCCTGGGCGTGGCCGAACGCATGCTGGAGGTCTTTCGCGAGAAAACCAGGAACCGCGTGCGGGCCTACACCGGCGCCGCCGTCGGCGCCGCCACCCCGGCGTTGATGCGCCTGGCCGAGTCCACCCACCAGGTGGCGGCCGCCCGTGCCTTCCTCGAGAAAACCTGGCAGGAGCACGCCGAATATGGCGAGCGCCACGAATACCCCAGCCGGGAAACCCTGGCGTTCTGGCGGACCAACCAGGGTTACGCCACCAAAATGTGCATCCAGGCCGTCGACCGCTTGATGGAGGCGGCCGGCGGCGGCGCCTGGTTCGAGAACAACGAGTTGCAACGGCTGTTCCGCGATGCCCACCTGACCGGCGCCCATGCCTACACCGACTACGACGTCTGCGCGCAGATCCTCGGTCGTGAGCTGATGGGGCTCGAACCCGATCCGTCCATGGTTTGACGCCTGTTCGCTGAACCCTAGAACAATAATCGAGGCCGTCCCTTGAGGCGGCCGGGAGTCTTGCATGTCCAGTCTTTGTGATACCGCTTTCGACACCCGCGCTTTCCGCCGGGCCCTGGGTAACTTCGCCACCGGCGTGACCGTGGTCACCGCCGCCACTGAAGATGGCCGCAAGGTCGGTGTGACGGCCAACAGTTTCAACTCGGTGTCCCTGGACCCGCCACTGATCCTGTGGAGCATCGACAAACGCTCCAGCAGCCACGAAGTGTTCGAAGCCGCCAGCCATTTTGCGGTGAACGTGCTGGCCGCCGACCAGATCGACCTGTCGAACAACTTCGCCCGACCCAAGGAGGACCGCTTCGCTGACATCCAGTTCGAGACCGGTGAAGGTGGCGCTCCGGTGTTTGTCGATTGCTCGGCGCGTTTTCACTGTGAAAAATTCCAGCAGGTCGACGGTGGCGATCACTGGATCATGATCGGCAAGGTCGTGGCCTTTGACGATTTCGGACGCTCGCCCTTGCTCTATCACCAGGGCGCCTACTCGATGGTGCTGCCCCACACTCGCATGACCAAGCGGGAAGAGGGCCAGTCCCCTAGCAGTCATTTCCAGGGCCGCTTGAGCCATAACCTGTATTACCTGATGACCCAGGCGCTGCGGGCCTATCAGGCCAGCTACCAGCCGCGTCAGTTGTCCACTGGGTTGCGCACCAGCGAAGCGCGGATGTTGATGGTGCTGGAGAACGACGCCGGGCTGAACCTGTGCGACCTGCAGCGGGAGGTGGCGATGCCGGTGCGCGAGATCGAAGAAGCCGTAGCCAACCTCAAGCGCAAGGGCCTGGTGAGCGATGAAGGCGAGCGGGTACGCCTGACCGCCAAGGGCATCGATGAGACCGAGGGGCTCTGGGCCATCGCCAGGGAACAGCAGGACAAGGTGTTCGGCCAGTTCAGCGAGGAACAGGTCGAGCATTTCAAACAAGTGCTCAAGGGTGTGATCAAGGGCCTTTGAGCGACTTGATTGGTATCCACCCCGGGTCAAGCCGATGCATTCCTGTGGGAGTGAGCTTGCTCGCGATGGCGGTGGCCACGTCGAAGCTGATGTTGACTGACAGGCCCCTATCGCGAGCAAGCTCGCTCCCACAGGGTTATGTGCGCAGTCCAGCGGGAGCAAGCTCCCTCGTCACAGGAACCGTCGCGTTGACGGAACTTGGTCCTGGTCCAGATTCTGTGAGCGGATGGTCCGGCATGGGTGGAAGCTGTTAAGATTTAGTTAACTCATTAACTAAATCTTCTCGCGAACTCAATCCATGCCCAAGCCGCGCCAATCCTTGACCCTGACCCTGCTACAGGCCCGTGAAGCGGCCATGGGGTTTTTCCGGCCTTCCCTCAATCAGCACGGCTTGACCGAGCAGCAATGGCGGGTCATCCGGATTCTCAGCCAGCACGACGAGCTGGAGATCAATCGCCTGGCCGAACTGGCCTGCATCCTCAAGCCCAGTATGACCGGCGTGTTGGTGCGCATGGAAGCGGCGGGCATGGTGGTGCGGCGCAAGGCCGAACAGGATCAGCGGCGGGTGCTGGTGCGCCTGGCGCCGCAAGGGCAGGCGAGCTTCGATTCGATGAGCCAGAGCATGGAAGAGAATTACCAGCGGTTGCAGGACCAGTTAGGGGAGGAAAAACTGCAGACGTTGCTGGGGTTGCTCAATGAGCTGAAGATGATCAGGCGCTGAGATCCCGGGCTGGTTGTTTTCTGTGGGAGCAAGGCTTGCCCGCGATGAAGACGCTGCGGTCTTTCAGAGACCGAGGTGCCTGTTTCGCGAGCAAGCTTTGCTCTCACAGATCCCCTTGCCACAAGGTATTTGATAACGATCAGTACACGCCGCCAGCCGCAGGCTTTGGCGTGTCCTTGAACGTCGCCGCCAGTGTCTGCAAGCCTCGCATCAACACTGTCGTATCTACGCCCACCGCGACAAACGCCGCGCCGAGTTCGATGTAGCGCCGGGCCAGTTTTTCATCGGCGCTGAGAATCCCGGCGGCCTTGCCGGCCTGGCGGATGCGGGCGATGGCGTCTTCGATGGCCGCTTGCACCTGCGGGTGGCCGGGGTTGCCGCGAAAACCCATGGACGCGCTCAGGTCCGCCGGGCCGATAAAGACCCCATCCACACCTTCCACCGCGGCAATGGCATCCAGGTTGGCCAGGCCTTCGCGGCTCTCGATCTGCACCAGCAGGCACATCTGCTCATCGGCCTTGTCGAGGTAGCCGGGGATGCTATTCCAGCGTGACGCCCGGGCCAGCGCGCTGCCGACGCCACGTACACCCTGGGGCGGGTAGTGGATGGCGCGCACCAGTTCACGCGCCTGGTCGGCGCTTTCCACCATGGGCACCAGCAGGGTTTGCGCACCGATGTCGAGCACCTGCTTGATCAGCGCCGTGTCACCGACCACCGGGCGTATTACCGGCTGGCCGGGGTAGGGCGCCACGGCCTGGAGCTGGCCGAGCAGGGTGCGCAAGTCGTTCGGCGCGTGTTCACCGTCGATCAGCAGCCAGTCGAAGCCGGCATTGGCCGCCAGTTCCGCACAGTAGGCATCGGCCAACCCCAGCCACAGGCCGATCTGCGCCTCTCCACTGCGCAGGCGTTGCTTGAAGGTATTGATGGGCATGTCCATGAGGCGGTCTCCGATCAGACGAAACGGCAGGCGATGGAACCGAGCATGTCGTAGTCGACATGGAAGGTATCGCCGGGGTTGGCGGCCACGGGGCGGGTGAAGGAGCCACCAAGAATGATCTGTCCCGGTTGCAGGGTGACGTCATAGGCCGCCAGCTTGTTCGCCAGCCAGGCCACGCCTTTGGCCGGGTGATTGAGCACCGCCGCCGAGACACCGGACTCTTCGATCACACCGTTGCGGTAGAGCACCGCCGGCACTTTGCGCAAGTCGATCTCGGTCGGGCGTACGGCGCGACCACCCATGACCACCCCAGCATTGGCGGCGTTGTCGGAAATGGTGTCGAACACCTTGCGGGTCGCCTTGGTCTGCGGGTCGATTTGCTGGATACGCGCATCAATGATTTCCAGTGCCGGGATCACCCATTCGGTGGCATCGAGCACGTCGAACACCGTCACGTTGGGGCCTTTCAAGGGCTTGCCGAGGATGAACGCCAGCTCCACTTCCACCCGCGGCACGATGAAGCGCTCGAAGGGGATGTCGGTGCCTTCGTCGAAGAGCATGTCGTCCAGCAGCGCGCCGTAGTCCGGTTCGGTGATGTTCGATGACACTTGCATGGCGCGGGAGGTCAGGCCGATCTTGTGGCCGACCAGCTTGCGTCCGTCCTGGATTTTTTGTGCCACCCAGGCACGCTGGATGGCGTAGGCATCCTCAATGGTGATGCCCGGGTGATCGAGGGAAAACTGCCGCACCTGTTCGCGGGAGCGCTCGGCACGGTCGAGGCGGGCAGCGGCTTGCTGGATGAAAGTCTGGTCAATCATGACAAAGGTCTCTTATTGAGGGTTGACGATGGCCGCGCGGGTGCGCAGCACCAGCAAGCCGCCAAGGGTGATGAGCAGGGCCAGTACGTACAGGGCGAGGCTGGCGCTCTGGGTGGTGTCGCGCATCCAGCCGATCAGGTAGGGCGCGAAGAACGAGGCGATGCTGCCGAAGGAGCTGATCAGGGCGATGCCGGCGGCCTGGGTGCCGTTGGACAGGAAGGCCGGCGGCAATTGCCAGAACATCGGCAGCGCCGCACTGGCGCCCATGCCGGCGACGATCAGCCCAGTCAGCACCAGGGTCGGGTCGGTGGGCGAGAGCCCGGCGACGGCAATGCCTGCCGCTGCCATCAACAGGGGCACGCAGAGGTGCCAGCGGCGTTCGCGATGGCGGTCGGAGGAGCGCCCGCAACCGATCATGAAAAAGCAGCCAGCCAGGTAGGGCACCGCGCTGAGCAGCCCGACCTTGCCGTCGCTGCCGATGCCGGCGCCGTGGATCAGGGTCGGCATCCAGAAGGCCAGGGTGTTCACCGCCAGCATCACCGCGAAGTACACCGCCACCAGCAGCCAGACCTGTGGGTTGTTGAGGATCGCCGAGAACGACGTAATGGATTTGCGCTGTTCTTCAAGGCTCAGTTGTTCACGCAATTGCTGCTTGGCGTGCGGTGTGAGCCAGTTGACTGTCTCGAAACTGTCCGGCAGGCACTTGAGCACCACGAGGCCGAGCAGGATCACCGGCAGCCCTTCGATGACGAACATCCACTGCCAGCCGCGCAGGCCGCCAAGGTCATGGAAATGCTCGAGAATGCCGCCGGACAATGGCCCACCAATCACCCCGGCCATCGGCACGGCGATGGCAAACAGGGCGGTCACCTGGGCCCGGCGCCGGGCCGGATACCAGCGATTGAGAAAGACCAGGATGCCAGGAAAGAAACCCGCCTCGGCCACGCCGAGCAGGAAGCGCAACACGTAGAAACCAGCGGCGCTCTCGACGAGGAACATGCCGGTGGACAGGGCGCCCCAGACCACCATCAGCGTGGCGATCCAGCGTCGCGGACCGACCCGGTCCAAGGCCATGTTGCTGGGTACGCCAAACAGCGCATAAGCGATGAAAAACAGGCCGGCGCCGAAGCCGTAGACCGTATCGCTGAATTGCAGGTCGGTGCTCATCTGCATCTTCGCGAAGCCGATGTTGATGCGATCCAGGTGGGCGAAGAGGTAGCAGACCAGCAGCAACGGCATCAGCCGCCAGGTGATGGTGGCATGGGTGCGGTCGTGGGCGACGGTGCCGGCAGTGTTGGCGGTATTGGCTGTGCTCATGATCTTGTACTTTTTGTCAGAGAGGCCGATGGGGAGCGCGGGGCAGACGGATTCAGGTGGCCTGGGCCTTGAGAAAGGCGTGGATGTTGTTGGCCTTGAAGTTGAGTTGCTCGTGCAGTTCGATCATCTCGAACGACAGGGCCAGCAGGCGTTGGGCCTGGAGTTCGGCGAAGTGCGCGGTAATCACCTCGAAGAGTTTTTCCGCGACGTTCTGGCGGGTGGCCAGGTCGCGGCCATGGCCGACTTTCAAGGTCATGTGCACGAAGGCGTAATCATGTTTGCCGTCGGCCATGCGCCAGGTGTCCAGGCGCACGCCACGGCTGCGGATGCCGCCCAGGGGGAACACGCCGCTGTCGCCCAGCAAGGCGTGGACCTTTTCAAACAGGCCGGGCAGGTCGGCTTGTCGTTCGATGTTGTCGGTGTATTCAGCGATGAAATGCGGCATGGGAGCCTCCTGCGTCGGCAGCTTCGAGTGGTGAGCTACAAGCGGCAAGTTGCAAGCGATCCGCTTGCAACGTGTGGCTGTTCTTAAACTGGGAAAATGGCGTTGATCTGGCCGGTGCCGGAACTGCCAAAAGGTTCGGTGATGATTTCGGCGGGCTTGTCGTAGTCCGGTCCGCCGAGCAATCCCAGCAGCATCGCCGTGTCATGCATCTTGCCTTCACCGAAGCAGTGTTCGGCGTAGTCCGGAAGCATCGCGCAGAACTCTTTCCAGCGGCCCTGGCGCCACATTTCGACGACGTGCAGGTCGACCTGCTTGTCGAACTCCCGTGTCCAGTTGTGGATGTTGGCTTCAGCGTTGCGATCATCGGAGAAACGGTGCGACAGCGAACCGGACGCCAGCACCAGCACCTTGCGATCGCTTTTCTCGATGGCCCGGCGCACAGCGGCGCCGAAGGCGAAGCTGTCTTGCAGGCGATGCCAGGCGCACCAGGCGGCAATCGATACGACGTTGAATTTCTGGTCTTGGGCGATATCCATGTGCATGTAGCGCATGGGCACCAGCGTGCCGTATTCCAGTTCAAGGCTTGGGATGTTGTGGGCCAGGGTCCGCACATCGACGGCATTGGCCTCGGCGGCGATCAGTTCGCCCAGCTCCGGGGCGCCCGAGTATTCGTACTCCATGTTCTTGATGAAGTGCGGCAGCTCGTTGCTGGTGTAGACGCCCTTGAAGTGCTCGCCGCTGTTGACGTGATAGGCGCTGTTGACCAGCCAGTGCACGTCGAACACCACGGCGGTATCGGCCCCCAGCTCACGGGCGCGACGGCCGATTTCCTTGTGGCCGGCAATCGCGGCGGCGCGGCAACCGTGGTGCTTGCCGGGCAGCTCCGACAGGTACATCGAGGGAACGTGGCAGATTTTCGCCGCCAGGACGACTTCGCCCATGATGATTCTCCTGAAAAATTGTTCTTGTTGGATCTTGGATAATCGGTGAATCGGGTCTTGCTTGTGTTGGAGCTTTTGTGGCGAGGGGATTTATCCCCGCTGGGCCGGGTAGCAGCCCCAATATTTGAGAAGTCGGTGTGCCAGGTCTACCGAGGGGGGCGCTTCGCGCCCCAGCGGGGATAAATCCCCTCGCCACAGCGTTCATTACTTACCTTGGGTTAAACACCCCACCGCGGTATGTGATGACTGCCCATGGAGATGCAAACGTTCTTGATCTCGGCAAACACTTCAAAGCTGTACTGTCCGCCTTCGCGGCCGGTTCCGGAACCCTTCACGCCGCCGAAAGGCTGGCGCAGGTCGCGCACGTTCTGGCTGTTGATGAACACCATGCCGGCCTCGATGCCGTGGGCCAGGCGATGGGCCTTGCCAATGTCCTGGGTCCAGATGTACGAAGCCAGGCCATATTCGGTGTCGTTGGCCAGTTGCAAGGCTTCGGCTTCATCCTTGAACGGAATCAGGCACACCACCGGGCCGAAGATTTCTTCCTGGGCGATGCGCATCTTGTTGTTCACATCGGCGAATACTGTCGGCTGGATGAACTGGCCGCGGCTCAAGTGCGCCGGCAGGTTGGCCGGGCGTTCCAGGCCACCGGCGACGAGGGTGGCGCCTTCTTCGAGGCCGATCTTGATGTAGCCGGTGACCTTGTCGTAATGGGCCTGGGTGATCATCGAACCGACCTGGGTTTTCGGATCTTGCGGGTCGCCGACGATCAGGCGTTTGGCGCGGGCGGCAAACTCGGCCATGAATTGCGGGTAGACGCTTTCCTGGATGAAGATCCGGCTGCCGGCGGTGCAGCGTTCGCCATTGAGGGAAAAAATGGTGAACAGCGCCGCGTCGAGGGCACGTTCCAGGTCGGCGTCTTCGAAAATCAGCACCGGCGACTTGCCGCCCAGTTCCATCGAGTACTTTTTCAACCCGGCGGTCTGCATGATTTTCTTGCCGGTGGCGGTGCCGCCGGTGAAGGAGATGGCCCGCACATCCGGGTTGCGCACCAGCGCGTCGCCGGCGGTGGCGCCGTACCCCTGGATCACGTTCAACACGCCATTGGGAATGCCGGCCTCGACGGCCAGGCGCCCCAGCTCGTTGGCGGTCAACGGCGACAGCTCGGACATCTTCAGCACGGCCGTGTTGCCCAGGGCCAGGCACGGCGCCGTTTTCCAGGTCGCGGTCATGAACGGCACGTTCCAGGGCGATACCAGTGCGCAGACACCCACCGGTTGGTACAGGGTGTAGTTGAGCATCTGGTCGTCGACCGGGTAGGTATGGCCGTCCATCCGCGTGCAGACTTCAGCAAAGAAATCGAAGTTGTGGGAGGCCCGCGGGATCAGCACGTTCTTGGTCTGATGGATCGGCAAACCGGTGTCGAGGGTTTCCAGTTCGGCCAGCTTCGGCACGTTCTGCTCGATCAGTTCACCGAGCTTGCGCATCAGCCGGGCGCGCTCCTTGGCCGGGGTGTTGGCCCATTTCGGAAACGCTTCCTTGGCCGCCGCGACCGCCTGGGCCACTTCCTCGGCGCCGCCGCTGGCGACTTCGCCGATGGCCTCCCCGGTGGCCGGGTTGTAGTTGACGAAGACGTCTTTGCTTTCGACCTCACGGCCGTCGATCCAGTGTTTGATCATGCTGCTCACGCCTCTTTACGGGATGCGAAGAACTCGGCTTCGCTGACAATTCGATTGACCAGGCGACCGACGCCTTCCACTTCCACCACCACTTCATCACCGGGCACCACGTCGGCCAGGCCTTCCGGCGTGCCGGTGGCGATCATGTCGCCGGGCTGCAGGGTCATGAAGCTGGACAGGTATTCGATCAGGTAGGGGATGTCGAAAATCATGTCCTTCGTGCTGCCTTCCTGGCGCAACTGGCCGTTTATCCAGGTGCGCAGTTTCAGGTTGCTCGGGTCCGGTACATCGGCCAGGTCGACGATCCAGGGGCCGACGGGCGTTGTCGCATCACGGTTCTTCACCCGCAGGTTGGGGCGGTAGTAGTTTTCCAGGAAGTCGCGGATCGCATAGTCGTTGCACACGGTGTAGCCGGCCAGGTAGCCCAGCGCATCCTCGCGCTTGACGTTGCGCGCGGCTTTGCCGATGACCGCCACCAGCTCGCACTCGTAGTGCATGTAGGCGACGTTATCGGGACGCCAGGTCACCTGGTTATGGCCGGTGTAGGTGCCGGGCGACTTGATGAACGCCAGGGGCTCGGTCGGCGGCTTGAACGCCAGCTCGGCGGCGTGATCGGCATAGTTCAGGCCCAGGGCGAACATGTTGCCGGTGGCCGGGGGCAGCCACTGGACCTGGTCCTCGGCCAGCAGGCGACCGTCCGCCAGGCGTACGGCGTTGTGGGCTTCAACGGTGACGGCGTGATCCTGGCCTTCAAAACGAATGCGCGCGTGCTTCATGAACCTGCTCCTGTTTCCTCGGCCACGACGGTATTGACCAGACGGCCCAGGCCGCTGATCTCCACTTCGATACGGTCTCCGGGCAATACGTCGACCCGACCCTCAGGCGTGCCGGTGATCAAGACGTCACCGGCATGCAGAGTCATGAACTCGCTGATTTCAGCAATCAACTGGGGAATGTTGCGAACGAAATTGGCCGTGCTGTTTTGCTGGCACACCTCGCCATTGACGTACAGCGTGATCGCCAGGCTGTGGGGGTCAGCCACCTGGGCTATCGGCACCAGTTCCGGGCCGATGGCGCAGAAGCCGTCCCGGCACTTGGCCTTGACGGCGGGGCGGTAATAGCTGTCTTCCGGGAGGCTGAATTCATTGACGACGGTGTAGCCGGCCACGTAGTCCAGGGCTTCGGCGACACTGACGCGGCTGGCCGACTTGCCCATCACCACGCCCAGGGCCGGTCCGGGTTGCAGCCTTTCGCCATGACCCGGATGAATCACTTCGGCGCCGTGCCGGTTGCGGGTATTGGGCGTCTTGATGAACAGCACGGGCTTGAGCGGCGGCTTCTGGTAGGGCGGTTGCTCGAACTCGGCGAGGCGCTGCTTCAGCAGCCCCTGATAGTTCAGTGCGACCCCGAACAGGGTGCCGGTCGCGACGTCATGCAGGGCACGGCTCATGCTTGTCTCCTGGCGATGGCAGAGTGATGAGGCTCTGCGATTATTGTTAATGTATTAACGGTTATAATTAAGATGTTAACTATCGTCAAGCGTGACAGAATGACTGGCACTGGTTGCCTCGTCGGATTCGGTGCAGGATGAGTGCGACAGGTACCTGAATCAGAATAAAAACGAGCCCTGCGTGATGACCGACCGCCAGCCGATCCCGAACATCAACATTGGTCAGGTGTATGACCAGCGCTACAGCGACGCCGAAGTGCATTACGACCGGCTCGCCAACCTGGCGGGTTTTTTCGGCCGCAACATGCCGGTGCATCGCCACGACCGGTTCTTCCAGGTGCACTACGTCAAGAGCGGCACCGTGCGCGTGTACCTCGATGACCAGCAGTACGTCGAATCCGGTCCGATGTTCTTCCTCACTCCGCCGACCATTCCCCATGCCTTCGTGACCGAAGCCGACAGTGACGGGCATGTGCTGACGGTGCGTCAGCAATTGGTGTGGCAGTTGATCGACGCCGACCCAAGCCTGGCGCCGGCGGGTGCGCAAATGCCGGCTGCCTGCGTGGCCTTGGCGCAACTGGGGCCTGGGCAGGCGGGGGAGGTGCGGCGGTTGGAATACTTGTTCGAGGAACTGAGCGAGGAAGTAGCGGCGGCGCGTCCGGGGCGCAATGGGGCGCTGGATGGGTTGACGCGGTTGATCATGATCAGCCTGTTGCGGCTGTGTTCCAATTCCCTGGAAGCCAGGCCGGCACGGCATGAAGACCTGAAGATCTTTCATCGCTTCAATGAGCTGATCGAAGCCCACTACCTGCAACATTGGCCGCTGTCGCGCTACGCCGAGGGCATCGGCGTGACCGAGGCGCGCCTCAACGACGTGTGCCGACGCATCGCCGACCTGCCTTCCAAGCGTCTGATCATGGAGCGGCTGATGCAGGAGGCCAAGCGACTGCTGTTGTTCACCGGCAGCTCGGCCAATGAAATCTGCTACCAGCTCGGGTTCAAGGACCCGGCGTATTTCAGTCGTTTTTTCCAGCGTTACGCCCAACTCACGCCGGGGGAGTATCGCCAACGGCAATCGGGGTTGCGTTGAGCGCTTGCAGCGCTGTGACCGCGACACTAAGCTGCCGACTCGCCCATTCACACAATTCGAACATGGCCAACCCCAGACCTTCTTTGACCCTGACGTTGTTGCAAGCCCGCGAAGCGGCGATGGCTTTTTTCCGCCCGGCGCTGAACCAGCATGACCTCACGGAACAGCAGTGGCGAGTGATCCGCATCCTCCATCAGCAAGGTGAGCTGGAAAGCCACCAGCTCGCCCATCAGGCCTGCATTCTCAAGCCGAGCATGACCGGTGTGCTCAGTCGCCTGGAGCGCGATGGCCTGGTGCGGCGACAGAAGTCCAGCCAGGACCAGCGTCGGGTTTTCGTCGGCCTGACCGAACGCGGTCAGCAGTGCTTCGTGTCCATGAGCGAGGGCATGGAAGGCAACTACCGGCGGATCGAAGAACAGTTCGGCGAGGAAAAGATGCAGCAACTGCTCGCCTTGCTCAATGAGCTGAAGAACATCAAGCCCTGAGCCACAAGCTTTTGTGGCGAGGGCGCCTGCTCCCGCGGGTGAAACCCGTAGGAGCTGTCGAGCGAAGCGAGGCTGCGATCTTTGCGCTGCCAATCAAGATCAAAAGATCGCAGGCTTCGCCAGCTCCTACAGCGTCGAGCGGGAGCAATCTCTGGCCACACAATCGCCTCACACCGCGCTGCGTTCACGCAGCTCCTGCAACCGATCAGCCCCGCCTTCAGCCACGCGATTCTGGATCAAACGATCGGACCCGCCCTCAGCCAGTTGATGCGCAGTCTGGGCCGGGGCGCTCTTTGCCGAGGCAGCGTTCGACAGGCCGACGCCACCAACCAGTGTCAGGGCGATTGCAAGAGACGAAAGTTTCGAGAAGTTGAACATGGTGATTCTCCTTGCGTTTGATTGAGTGGGCCGGTGGCAACGAATGTGTTGCTGTCCGGTGATCACAGTTAAACGCGCAGATGTATCGACGATGTGTGCCAGGAGAAGGTGAAATCCATCGTTTCGTATCAGCCCGCATTTTATATACAGACCGATACAAACTCAGTAAGCGAGGCGAGCGGATAGCTCAGATGTCTGGTCAGGGCTGGGCAAGGGCTTGCTTCAGCTGGTCCACTGACGCAGGCGTCATATAATGCGGGCCATCGAACAGGTAGAGCGGGTAGCCCGAATAGGCCGCCAGTTGTGGCTTGAGTTCGGCGACAGTGGCGGCGCGGAAACCACCGCCGTATTGGGGGCGGAAGGCTTCGACGATGATCCGCACGCGGTCCTTGCCAAGCCGATCGCGCAGGGCGTCGGCGTAGTTCCGGGCCACCGGGGCGGTGCGGGCGTAGACGCCGACGCCGTCCTGGAAAAACACGCCGATATCGTTCGGCAGCCATTGCTTGAGCCAGTCTGCGGTGGCGGCGGGGCCGATGTTGGCACCGTCGTAGACACTGATCCACAGCGGCCGCGGCAGCTTGGCGAGCAGGGCCGGCAACTCCGTGGCGCCTGACCAACTGGGGTCGACTTCAGCCGGAAAATACCAACCGGTGACATGCAATGGCGTGGGCAAGCCAGCGATACGCTCCGACAGCGCCGCCAGTTGCTCGATATCGTCCCGAGAGCGGTTTTCGCTGAAATAGCCGGCCAGCCCGAGGATAACGTCCCGGGCCCAGGGCGCCTTGGCGATGCGCGCCCAGTCCGGCAGTACCGGCACGCTGGTCAGGCCGGTGCCGGGCACGAAGGCCTGGTCGTCCACCACCGTCCATTGCACCAGCAGCTCGTGCACGCCCAGTTTTTCCCAATTGCCGCTGATGCCGACGGTCTGGTTATCCGGCTGCCAGACGATGCCGACGATGTTCGGTGCCGCGCGGGTGGTCATGTAGTACGTCCCTGTACCTGCGGCGAGAAGCGCGGCCAGTAACAGTGCCGCGACAGTCTTGCGATGGATGAACGTTGCGAAGCTTTTCAAACAAGTTCCTTCTGGATGCAGTGTAGTCGCGGCTCGGCAAGACGAGCCACTTTTCGTAGCGATGGACCGACTGGCACACCCAGCGGATCAATAGGAGTAGGTCAAGCGCGCGAACACCCCTTTGGCGCGATCCTCGCCGAACACCCTGGCGCGGTATTGCAGGGAAAAATCCACATAGGAACGTGGCGCATTGTAGGCGTCTTCCCGGAACCAGTAGCGTACGTTGTTTCCTATCCCGATCCCCCCGGCGTCACCGGAAGAAAAGCCGCCACCGGCCTCGCTCTTCATCTTCGAATCGTAGTCGATCGCCGCCACGACATGGGGGAAGGTCACCCAGCGCGAACCGGTCCCGCCGATGGCGTAGCTGCGGCCCACTTGCCATTCGCTGTTGAAGTAATTGCGCGAGTCATTGATGTAATGGCCGACCTCGGCATACAACTGCGAGGTCCACCAGCTCGGCACATCGACCCGCAGGTCGGTACCGATGCTCGAGCCGTAGCCCAGGCGCACCAGCCAATCGCCGTCGACGTTGGACGATCCAAGGGGAAAGGTGCGTTCCAGGGCGGCCATGATGTTGACGGAACTGAAGGGTTTGACTCGTACGCCAACGGCGCCTTGCAGGGCATCGGCGCCGGTGTCCGAGTCGCTGTTCTTGCTCCACAGGGTATCGGTGATACGCCCGTAGAGCTCGACAAAGCGCGCGTTGCGATAACCCAGCGGGCGCCAGGACAGCTCGGTGCTGTTTTGCAGCAAGTCATTGCTTTGGCTGCCGCTGCCCCCGGTGCTCGGCGCGGCGCTCAGGCCACTGGAGCTGTTGCCGCGATAGCTGGTGGTGCTGGTCAGGCCCATCCTGCGCGAAACGTCACCCACGGCGCGACGGGTATCGAACAGTTGTTGCGCGGACATGGGCGTCTCTGCTGTTTCTTGCCCGTCGATCACGCGTTTGAAGTACGCGACGGCTTCGTCGTCTTCATTGACACGCATCGCGTTGTAGGCCGCGTCCTGGGCCGCCGCCGGCTTCAGTGGCTCAGTGGCGTCGGCCTTGCGGAACGCGGTGTGGGCCGCCTCGTCATCGCCGCTGCGGACCGAATCATAAGCAAGCTGCAAATCGCTCACCAGTGCCCGCTCATAGGTGTTGACCGGCCGGGTGGCGCACGTCAGGCCGAAGGCGCTTTCCTGACACTCCAGGATCGGTGCGTCGGGATCATTGGCATCGAGCAAGGCATTGTCGAGCAGTTGCTGGTTGGCGGCGATTTCCGGAGCCCAGCCTACGGCTTTGCGGGCCTTTTCCACAGCCAGGGCTCGGTTGCCTTGCTGCAGGGCGCGGTAGCCCTGGACCGCCAGCGGTGCTGCCAGTTGGCGGCGAATTTCTTTGCGCCGCATCAGCAACGTGGTGTCATTGGTGAAGACCCCTAGCGCGTCGGTAACGGCTTGGTCGGCTTCTTCCAGATGTTGCTGGCGCTGCAGGGCGTCCACCAGTAGCAACCGGTATTCGCGGCGTCGTGGCGCCTGGGTGATGGCCTTGCGCGCCGATTGCGCGGCCAGGTCGAATTGTTCGCGATCATAGGCTTTGAAGCCCTGGGACGCGGCGGCGAAGCCCGGTGCTGGCGGCGCTGCGCGGGATGACCTGGCGGTTTGCGGCTGGTCGCGCAGTTTCTTGTCCCGTTCGGCCAACTCGATCAGTGTGTTCAGGCGCGTCACGTCGGCGCGCAGGCGCAGGGCTTCGCGCGCCTTGGCGATGGCCAGGTCGTAGTCCTTGCGCTCGTAGGCGCTATAGGCCTCGTTGGCGGCGGTGTAGGCCGGCCCCGTCAACGGCAGCGGCAGTGTCTCGGCGGACGCGAGCGCGGGAATCAGGCTCAGCCCCGCGGCCAAGAGGGTCAGAAGGGGGCGGTTCATGCCGGAAGCTCCATTGGGTAGCGGCTGTGCTGGCGTGCCACCACCTGTTCGATCGTCGCCCGGGGCAATACGCCGCTGTCGACCAGATAATCGCCGATCCGGCCGTGATGCTGCGGGCGATACTGCAACATGGCGCGGCTGAACTGATCGCGATCGAGCAGGCCCATTTCGATCAGCAGGTCGCCCAGCAGCGGCGCGCGGGCATTCGGTACGGCATGACCGTTGTTCGCCGGCAATCGGCGCAACAACGCGAGAATTTCACTCTCCCGGGCGATCAGTTGCACCGGCTCGCTGCCCAATTCGGCGCTGACCTGTTGCAGGCCTTCATCGGAAAGCGGGTTGGCGACGGCGATCTGTTCACGTCCTTCGCCATTGCGCCCCAGGGGGATGACGCGCCAGCGCAAGGCAAACTCGCTGGCCAGCGACGACGTCGAGGCCGACGCTTTCTGGGCCACTTCAAAGACCCGCGGCAGGTCATTCTGGAACGCGATGGCTTCGGCCAGGGTTTCGTCGTCCAGCCAGCCGTTATTGAGCAGAATCCGACCCAGCGGTACATTGCGCGACTGCTGTTCGTCGAGGGCACTTTGCAGGTGGGTGTCGGTAATGGCTTGCCAGGACAGCAATACACTGCCCAGGCGGCGTGGTGCGGTAGCGACCAGGTCGGTGGACGGGAAGTCATGCATGGTCTTGTCCCAGACCAGCTTGCGGTTCATGACCTTGCCCACCAGGAACATGCGCCAGGCGCGAGAGGCGGCCATGAAGTTGACGAAGTTGCCCACCAGCATGCGCGGGATCGACAACAAACCGTGCTGCCAGCCATACAGCACCGTGGTGAAGTAGTAGCGGTGCATGATCCGCCAGGCCAAGGCAACGCCGTTGGCCAACAACAGGTATTTGATCACGCCATTGGTTTCAAAGGGCGTAGGGAAACTGACGTCCCACAAGCCGCTGTTGCGCAGAATGATCAGGCCCAGCAGTTGCACCAGGATCACATAGGCGATGATGCTGATGAACGCTGTCACGACGCCCTTGCGGTCGCGAAACAGCAGGTATCGGTTGGCCAGCGAGCCATTCCAACCCATCTGTTCCCAGCCTTGCAGGCCGATGCCCAGGGTCCAGCGCGCCTTTTGCCGGAAGGCGGTGCGGAAGGTGTCGGGGAAGAACTCACGCACGCACAGCGGCATCGTCAGGGTCGATTCATAGGGCTTGCGGAACCAGGATTTGCGCAGCACCCGGAACTGCACCGGGAAGCGCACGAAGATCGCGTTCATGCCGACCTTGGCCAACCGCGCGCCGACGTCATAGTCCTCAGTGAGGCTGTCGGTGTTGAACGGCTGGTTTTCGGTTTCGCCGGCCAGCACCCGCAGGGCGCGATGGGAAAAACAGGTGCCGACGCCGGCCGAGGGCACGGTGTCGGTCATGCTTTCACGCACCACCAGGTCCTTGCCGTGCCATTCGGCGAACTCGTCCATGTAGACGCCCGCCACCCATTCGTACCAGTTGCGTTCCAGCGAGACCACCGGCAACTGGATCATGTCCTTGCGCGGCAACAGGTAGTTGAACAGGCGCAATTCCAGCGGATGCAGCACGTCCTCGCTGTCGTGCAGCACGACGCCGGCGAAGGTCATGCCATGGGTTTTCTCGTGCAGGAAAATCGCCTGGATCACCCAGTTCAAACAGTCAGCCTTGCAGGTCGGCCCGGCATGGGGCACTTCCACGCGGTGCAGCTGCTTGTAACGCCGGCGCATCCGCTCGACTTCGTCGATGGTGCGCTGGTCGTTGATGTAGGTGCCGACGAAGACGACGTAGTTCTGGTAGTCGAGCGTCGACACCATGTTTTCGATCATCGGTGCGATGACGTCGTATTCCAGCCAGGCCGGCACCATGATCGCCAACGGCTGTTCGTCCCGGGCCAACAGCTGCTCGGCGGTCAGCGGCCGGTATTTGCGATCCACGGTGAACTTGCGGTACAGGCGGCGAGACCAGTACCACACGTCAATGATCAGATCGTCCAGGCTGGAGATCAGGATCAGTACCGCGACTACAATGGTCGCGGCTTCCAGGTAGTTATAGTAGTGGGCCAGCCAATAGGGCCAATAAAGCGACGTCATCAAAGGTTACCGTTACTGGCGATTGCGACGGGCGCTACGGCCAGCCAGCAACAAGATAAGGAACAAGGCAATGCCACCGGGGATCAGCCAAAGCAGCGACGGTTTACGCCAGGCATCCAGGCCCTTGGGTTCTTCCTGGCCGATCAACTGGCTACCGTTGGGATCCTGGGTATCGAAGACCGCCACGGCACCGCTGTCGCCCAGGATCGCCACATCGCCACGGGTCAACACAATCGGCTTGGCCAGGGATGGGGCCTGGTCGCCCAGGGCCCGATAGACCAGGCCGTGCTGGCCCGAGGTCTGCACCACTTGCAGCGACGCCAACTGGTTGAGGCGCTGCACATCCAGCATCACCTGGTCCTGATGGTTGATCCGCAGGTGACCCTGCTCGTCGACCTGGACCGACTCCTTGCTGTCCTTGAGCGGCAGTTCGAAAGCCAGGAAGGCTTTGTCCGGGCTGACGACGGCTTTCGGATCGGTGCTGACCCTCAACTGTGCGCGCAGCGGCGAGACACCCGAGGCATCGGCTACCGGGATCACCTGGGCCAGGCTGCTGGCCGGATGGTCAAGGTATGCCTGGGGAACGAGCACTTGGGTGTCTACGGCAAAGCGTGCGGCGATGCCGGCGAAATCGTCACCCAGTGAGGTTTTGTCCAGCACGATATGGCTGGTAGGCAGTACGGACACCGGGAACGCCTGAGGCGTTTCAAGGCAACGGTCGCTGACCGGTTGGCGCTGGAACGAGACGCGCAGTACGTTTTTCGAACCCAGGGCGTAGCGCGGGATGTGAGCCTGGATGCGTTGGGGTTCGCCATCGGTGGTCAGTTGCTGGGCACCGATCAGGAAGTCATTGAAAAACAGCGAGGCCACGGGCGCGGTATCCGAAGCGCCGGGTGCGGCGGAAACGTCGACCACTGCGGTGACAGGCAGGCGACCGTCATACGCCACGTTGCCCAGGGGGAACGAAGTGCTCCAGTCGAATCGCGAGGCCACGTCGAAGTTACCGGGAGCGCCGCCCAGTCGCGACAGGGCCACGCGGCCATCATCGCTCAACGGCGTTTGCGCTTCGTTCACGGTCAGTTGGCGGCTGCGCGCCAGCTTATTCCATGCAGAACCGAACAAGGACAAGGCTTTGCTGGTCGCATCCGGGGCGATTGTCAGCACCGGGCGAGTGCCCAGCAGCGCCAGGCGCACGTTGTCAGTGCCGGTGCCCACCATGGCGGCGTTGACGTGGGCATCGCGCCATTGGGTCAAGGCCGCTGCCGCCGTGGCGTCGACGCCTTGTACCTGGCTCTGCAAGGCATCCAGGGACTGGTTGATGGCCTGGAGCAGTTGCGGGTCGCTGATGGCCAGGTCGGCCTGCAGGTTCGGCACTTGCCCAAGCATCAGCAGTGCACCGATTTCGGCTGGGTTGGCCAAGGTATGCTGGCCCTTGCCGTTGAGGCTGGCGAAGGCGGGAATGTTCAACAGTTCGGCCGGGACGCGCAGGTCGCTCAGGTCGACGCTGTCCTGCAGGGCAGGGAAGGGCAGGATACGGGCATGCTTGCCGATCCGCTCCAGGGCCACGCCCAATCGCCAGGCGGCATCATAGCTGCCGGCCGACAACGAACCCGGTGCGACCAGGATGCCGGGGTTGGCGGGCAGTGTCGTCCAGGCGGCGCCGACATCCTTCAGTTGGCTGGCATCGTAGCTGTAGTTCAGGCGGGTATCGGGCTGAATGCGCAGCACGTTGCCGATGACCCGGTCGTCTTCGCACAGCGGCCGGGAGACCACCGATGACCAGGCAATGCCCAGGCGTACCAGGCCGTTGTCCCGTGGGGCCTGGTCTACGCCCAGCTTGACGCTGGCATCGCCCTGCGCTTCGCTGAGGCCTTCGGCGCGCACCGGGTAGCCATCGAGCGACAACAGCATGGTATTGCGGCCGCCTTCGCCATTGAGATAGCTGGCGTCCAGTTGCAGCGTCGCATCGCTCAGGGTCACGCCAGCGGGTACCGGCAAATACAGTTCGCGTCGAGCGTCGCTGGCACTCAGCAGGATTGGCGCGGTGATGCCCAGGTCGCTCAAGCGGATCTCACGCTCCTGGTGGGTATCGGCGTTGAGTCGATGGATTGCCTGGGTAAGCGGGCTATCCGCAGCCAGGGCAAAGTTTGGCATGAGCGCGAGCAGGCTCAGGCCACAGGCAAGGGCGCTGAGCGCGCCCGTAGGGGTGGCAACGGAAGGCTTCATTCAGGCAAATCTCGATCTGATAAGGGTGGGTAGCAGTTATGAAGTGAAATCGGCGAGCAACTCGCGTGGCTCGGACAGCGGCGTGTGTGACGGCTCGTGG
Source organism: Pseudomonas sp. NFACC13-1 (assembly GCF_900104425.1). Classification (NCBI taxonomy): domain Bacteria; kingdom Pseudomonadati; phylum Pseudomonadota; class Gammaproteobacteria; order Pseudomonadales; family Pseudomonadaceae; genus Pseudomonas; species Pseudomonas sp. NFACC13-1. The sequence goes on from NZ_FMXV01000027.1 coordinate 76,848, forward strand.
GCCGGTTGCACCTGACCCGCGACAAAATCGTCGACCGCACGCCCCATCAGGGTGTCGACGATGCGCTGGCTGGCCTTGCCATCGCCGTAGGGATTGACCGCTTGAGAGGTACGACGCCACAGGGCCACGTCGTCGAACAGTGCGTTCACGCCAGCAATGATCGAGACCGGGGACGTGCCGACCAGGCGCACGGTGCCAGCGGCCACGGCTTCGGGGCGCTCGGTGACATCGCGCATCACCAGGACAGGTTTACCCAGGGACGGCGCCTCCTCCTGCACACCGCCGGAGTCCGTGAGGATGACGTGGGCATGTTGCATCAGGCGCACGAACGCCAGGTAATCCAGGGGCTTGATCAAATGCACATTGAGCAGGTCACCCAGTTGTTCGGTCACCGGCCCCAGTACGTTGGGATTGAGATGCACCGGGTAGACGATCTGGATATCAGTGCGCTGGGCCAGTTCGCGCAAGGCCTTACAGATGTCCAGGAAACCCTCGCCGAAGTTTTCCCGACGATGACCGGTCACCAGCAGCAGCTTGCGTCCGGTTTGCAGGAACGGGAACTGTTGGTCCAGATCACCGCGCAACCGGGCATCGTCATTGATGCGTTGGGCAGTCAGTTGCAGTGCATCGATCACCGTGTTGCCCGTCACCAGGCAGCGGCCCTGCAGGCGTTCGCCCAGCAGGTTGTCGCGGGATTGGCCGGTAGGGGCAAACAGCAGGTCGGCACTGAGGTCGATGCAGCGACGGTTCATTTCTTCCGGCCATGGGCTGTAGATATCGCCGGTGCGCAGTCCGGCTTCGACATGGCCTACGGGGATGCGCCGGTGGAAGGCGGCCATCGAGGCCACCATGGCCGAAGTGGTGTCGCCATGGACCAGCACCCGATCCGGCCGGGTCTGTTCCAGGACCGGGTCGATGGCGCTGTACAGCGCGGCAGTCAGGGAGTTGAGCGTCTGGTGCGGCGTCATCACGTCAAGGGTGAAATCAGCCTTGAGATCGAACAGATCCAATACCTGCTTGAGCATGCTTTGGTGCTGGCCGGTGACGCAGATCAGCGATTCAATGCCGGGTTCGGCGGCGAGGGCCTTGACCAGAGGAGCCATCTTGATAGCTTCGGGACGGGTGCCGAAAATCGACAGGATCTTGATTCGTGGGACTTGAGTAGCGATGACGCCCTTCCTCGCGCAGTCTGCTGCGCCGCACAACAGTTCGCCCAAGTGCGGGCACGCACTTGAGTAAGTGATTTAAGTTAAGTGTGGTTCCAATATCCGAAAGGGGTTGTGCGCGTAAAGAAAGTTACGTGGTGGCACCTTGGTTCTTGGCCGGGAGATTAATAGCATCAAAGTGCGTAGCCGCAAAGTTTTTTTATATGAAGTTTCATTAATATTTTTTAAAAGGCCGCATTGGGGATGATGAAAGGGCTGTTAATTGGCCGGATTATTGTTGTTCTGTATTGATTTTAAAGGGTTTTATTTTTTGTTTTTTTATTTTTAAGCGACGAGGTATTCCTTATTAATTATTGGCGCCTGAAAAAAATAAGATGGAATTTTTACATGCCGTTAGAATGGCGCCGGAATGTTGTCGCGGGGTCGTAGTTGGTGGGCTTAAGTTGATGTGTGTAAAGAGTTTTGACCGAGTTTTGTTCATTTTATTTTTATTAATCATGACGAACGGTTAATAGATAACTGTTGATCGGGCGTGCTGCTGTTCTTCAACCAAGGAAAGTTTGTGCCTGGTTTCGCGGGTGCGGGGGTGGGCAGACCTGTGAACGCATGGCCGATAATCGCCCGCTTTGTCATGGGTGGGTGCCTGGGATATTGACCGTACTAACCGGTTGGTACATTTTAGGCGCCACATACGTCTTGCGACGCATTGCCAAGACCATAATAAAAAATAGAGGAGCACCTCATGCGAACCTGTCTGCAAACGCCCGACACCTTTCTCTCGATCTGGCGCTTCTGGCCTGAACCCCCTCGGAACACCTCCATTTGGATTCGATAGCGGACACCGCTGCCGTTCTATTGCGCCGGTTGGAACCCGGCACTCGACAATCCGAGAGGTCTTCAAGATGGCAAAAGTCGTCGACTTGTATTTCAAGCTGCTGAAGCTGCTGATCGTGCTATGCATGCTCGCAATGATCGTGCTGGTGTTCGGCAACGTGGTGCTGCGCTATGCCTTCAACTCGGGCATCAGTGTGTCGGAGGAATTGTCTCGGTGGTTCTTCGTCTGGATGATTTTTCTGGGTGCCCTGGTGGCGCTCAAGGACCGTGCCCATCTGGGCATGGACAGCCTGGTCAAACGCTTGCCGTCGGCAGGCAAGCGGATCTGCCTGGTCATCGGGCATCTGCTGATGTTGTACATCTGCTGGTTGATCTTCAGTGGCAGTTGGCAACAGGCGGCGATCAACCTGAACGTAGTCGCCCCGGCATCGGGGTTGTCCATGGCGCTGTTCTATGGCGCCGGCCTGGTGTTCGGCGCCAGTGCCGCACCGATCCTGCTCTACGAGCTCTACCTGGCGCTGTTCGGCAAGCTCGGGGATGACGAGTTGGTGATGGTCAAGGACAACGATGCCGAGGTGCTCACCCATGACTCCATTGCCCATAACCCTACAAAGAGTACCCGCCCATGACGCTGGTTATTTTTCTCGGGTCCTTGATCGGCAGCATGGCACTGGGCATGCCCATCGCGTTCGCCTTGCTGGTGGTCAGCGTGGCGTTGATGGTTTACCTGGATCTGTTCGATGCGCAAATCATCGCCCAGAACCTGCTCAACGGCGCGGACAGTTTTCCGCTGATGGCCGTGCCGTTCTTCATGTTGGCCGGCGAAATCATGAACGTCGGCGGCCTGTCCAAACGCATCGTCAACATCGCCATGGCGCTGGTGGGGCATAAGCGCGGTGGTCTTGGTTACGTGGCGATCATCGCTTCCTGCCTGCTGGCGTCGCTGTCCGGTTCGGCCGTGGCCGATGCGGCGGCACTGGCCGCGTTGCTGGTGCCGATGATGGTGCTGGCCGGGCACCATCGAGGGCGCTCGGCCGGGCTGATCGCCGCCGGTAGCATCATCGCGCCGGTCATTCCGCCGAGCATTGGCTTCATCGTCTTCGGTGTGGCATCCGGGGTGTCGATTTCCAAGCTGTTCCTGGCCGGTATCGTGCCGGGGTTGATGCTGGGGGCTTCGCTGGCCGTTGCCTGGTGGTACATCTCCCGCAGCGAGAACGTCGAGACGCCGCCCAAGCGTTCCCGTGCCGAAGTGCTGCGCACGTTGCTCGATGGCAGTTGGGCGATGGGCCTGCCCTTGATCATTATCCTGGGCCTCAAATTCGGCATCTTCACGCCCACGGAAGCCGCGGTGGTCGCGGCGGTCTATTCGCTGTTCGTGTCCCTGGTGATCTACCGGGAAATGAAGGTCAGCCAGTTGTACGAAGTGATCCTGTCCTCGGCCAAGACCACCTCGGTGGTGATGCTGCTGGTGGCGGCGGCCATGGTTTCATCGTGGCTGGTGACCATCGCCGACCTGCCGGGCCAACTGGCGGAGCTGCTGGCGCCGTTCATGGACAACCAGACCCTTCTGTTGCTGGTGATGATGGTGCTGATCATCCTGGTAGGGACGGTGATGGACATGACCCCGACCATCCTCATCCTTACCCCGGTGCTGATGCCGGCCGTCATCCAGGCGGGGATCGACCCGGTGTACTTCGGCGTGCTGTTCCTGATCAACACCGCCATCGGCCTGATCACGCCGCCCGTGGGCACGGTGCTCAATGTGGTTTGCGGAGTGGCCAGGCTGGACTTCGAGGAAATCGTGCGCGGGGTGTGGCCGTTCATGTTTGCGCAGTTTGTGGTGCTGTTACTGTTGGTCCTGTTCCCGCAATTGGTCCTGGGGCCGTTGAAATTCTTCACCGGATAACCCCGGTGCTGTTAGCTCGACCTTAAAAACAATAACGATCGGAGAGTGACATGGGAAAACTGATGAAAACCCTGCTGGCCGGGGCGTGTGCGACGGGCTTGCTGTTGACCGGCGTGGCCAGCCACGCGGACGAAATCCGCGAACGGACCTTGCGATTCGCCTTTCAGAACGTCAAGGAGCACCCCCAGGGCCAGGGCGCGCAGAAGTTCGCCGACCTGCTCGGCGAGAAGAGCGGCGGCAAGATCAAGGTCCGCCTATTCCCCGGCGGTACGTTGGGCGGTGATGTGCAAACGGTGTCGGCGTTGCAGGGCGGCACACTGGACATCACGGTGCTCAACTCCGGCATCCTGGCCGCCCAGGCACCGGATTACGCCATGCTCGATTTCCCGTTCCTGTTCAACAACGTCGAGGAAGCCCATGCGGTCATCGATGGGCCGGTCGGGCAGAAACTGGCGGCGCAACTGGACAGCAAAGGGCTGGTAGGGCTGGGTTATTGGGACCTGGGCTTTCGCAACCTGACCAACAGCAAGCATCCGGTGACCAAGCTTGAAGACATGCAGGGCCTGAAGATTCGCGTGATCCAGTCGCCGATCTACTTGGAGACCTTTGCCGCGCTGGGTGCCAACCCCGTGCCGATGGCGTTCCCCGAGGTCTACACCGGCCTTGAGCAGCACACCATCGATGGTCAGGAAAACCCTTTCACGGTGATTGAGGGCAACAAATTCTACGAGGTGCAGAAGTACCTTTCCGTCACGGGGCACATCTTCAATCCGCAATCGTTGATCATCAGCCAGAAAACCTGGAACCGTCTCAACGACGATGAAAAAGCGATGATTCGCGCGGCCGCGGCCGAGGCGCAAACGTTCCAGCGTGAAGTCACGGCGGCGAGCATGGACAAGGCCAAGACCACATTGGCCGCTGCGATGACCGTCAATGAAATCACCCCGGCCGAGAAAGATCGCTTGCGTGAGCGGGTGAAACCGGTAGTCGACAAGTTCGCCAAATCCCTGGATGGCGACCTGGTGAAGACGATGTACGAGGAAATCGCCAAGGTGCGCGCGGCGCAGTGAGATGAATGGGCCTGCCCGCAACAGACCCCATCACAGGTCCCCTGTGGGCTGACCCCAGGATTCACATACGCCACAGATCCCCTGTGGGAGCGAGCTTGCTCGCGATTGCAGTGTGTCAGTCAATATCAACGCGGCTGACCTGACGCCATCGCGAGCAAGCTCGCTCCCACAGGGGGGGCAGCCAATGGTTACTGGGCGGCTGGCACGGCCAGCCACTGGCCAATCACTTTCTGGTAGCTGCCATTGGCCTTGCTCAGGTGCAGCCACTGATCGACGTACATCTTCCAGGTGTTGTCATCCCGTGGCAGCAGGTAGGCCTTCTCGCCATATTGCAGGTAGCGGGTCGGGTTGACGGCACACAGGCCGGGCTTGAGTTTCTGTTGGTAGAGCGCTTCCGAGGCGTCGGTAATCATCACGTCGGCTTTCTTGTCCAGCAGTTGCTGGAAGATGGTCACGTTGTCATGGAAGTTGAGCTGGCCGTTGGGCAGGAACGCCCGGACGAAGGCTTCGTTGGTGCCGCCGGCCGGCTCGACCAGGCGCACCGAAGGCTGGTTCATCTGCTCGAGGGTCTGGTAACGTTCCTTGTCTTCGCAACGCACCAGCGGGATCTTGCCGTCCACGTCCAGGGTGGTGCTGAAATAGGCTTTCTTCTGACGCTCCAGCGTCACCGAAATCCCACCCATGCCAATGTCGCATTGGCCTGCAACCATATCCGGCATCAGGGTTTTCCAGGTGGTCTGCACCCATTGCACCTTGACGCCGAGGCTGGCGGCCAGGGAGCGCGCCATGTCGATGTCGATGCCTTCGTATTCGCCTGCTTCGGTTTTAAAGGTATAGGGCTTGTAGTCGCCGGTGGTGCACACCTTCAGTTCGCCGCGTTGCAGGACCTGGTCCAGCAGTGAAGGTGTCGGCTCGGCCAGGGCGGCGCAAGAGAGCGCCAACAGGCCACAGAACGTCATCGAGCTTGTTATGGTTTTCATCGTGAGGGGACGTCTCGTAGCGGAGGGAAACAAGATCGGGGAGTGTAGTAAAAGTGTTGGCAGGCTGTCACTGGAGCAGGGCAGACGACCCTGTCAGCAGACAGCGGTCTCAAAGGGGCGTCGCTGCAAGCTTTCCAGGTAGGCGCAGAACATATCGGCCATGGCGTCGCTGTAGATGGCAACGTCCGCAGGAGAGCGGGGCGCTGATGAAAAACGCTTACCCACGGCACTGAGCGTGCTGATGACCAGGTCACCTGCCAGGGTGCGGGTTTGGGCCGGGGCGTCTGGCAATGCTTGCAGCATGAAGGCGTCCACCGACTGTTGCACCGACATCCGCGCGGCCTGGTGCTCGGGTGCGTCACGGTAGAGCGGGGCGGCGTCGTTGAGGGCGACGCGTATCTGGGCTTCGTCGCATTCGGACTGGATGAACGCCTGCACCAGGGTACGCAGGCGCTCGAAGGGCGGCTTGAGATTGTCTTCAAGAATCTCGCGCAGCATGTCGCTGGTTTGCCGCCATTCATCACTTTGCAGGCGGAACAGGATCGCCGCTTTGTTCGGGAAGTATTGATATACCGAGCCGACGCTGACGCCCGCCCGCTCGGCAACCCGGGCCACCGTGAAACGTGCCGCGCCCTGGGTCGCCAGAACCTGAACAGCCGCTTCCAGAACCGCGGCGACGAGCTCGGTGGAGCGTGCCTGTTTCGGCTGTTTGCGCGAGGAAATCTGCGGGCTTGAGCGTTCGGACATGTGGGCATGAACCTCGGCAGGGAATGCGAATAGGAAACGCGACGGATTGTTCGTATCTTGAATGCGACGAATTGATCGCATTCTAGTCGGCTCCACAGGCAGCGTTCAACGTCACATCGCATCCTTTCCGTGGGTAGGGTTATGACACAAGACAATATTCATCTCGGCGCTTCCTCGGCGCCCCAGGCAGCCGTCGAGGCCGATCCGGCGCTCAAGCTGTTGCCGCTCACACTGACTGTATTCATCGGTTTCCTCACGATCGGCATGCAACTGCCTGTCTTGCCGCTCCATCTGCATGACACGCTGGGCATGGGCACGCTGGTCATCGGCCTGGTGGTCGGCGCGCAGTTCGCCGCAGCGCTGTTGTCACGGGCCTGGGCTGGCAATTTTGCCGACATGCGCGGTGGTAAACGCGCGGTCATGACCGGGCTGGTGACAGCCGCGGTTTCAGGGCTGGTCTATCTGCTTTCCCTGGCGTTCGTTGCCGCGCCGGTCACGTCGGTCTGGCTCTTGTCGGGCGGTCGGGTGCTGTTGGCAATTGGCGAAAGCCTGATTGTCACCGGTGCGCTGGGGTGGGGCATCGGCCTGGTGGGCGCGCAGCATGCCGGCAAGGTCATGGCCTGGAATGGCATCGCCATGTACGGCGCCTATGCCCTGGGCGCTCCGCTTGGCGTGGCGCTGAATGGCGGCTGGGGATTCACGGGCATCGCCATGGCCTCGATGTTCATTCCGCTGCTGGCCTTGGCGATTGTCGCGGGCGTGCGCGCTGTCGCCCCTACGGCGACCCGGCGCACACCGTTCTACACGATGCTCGGTGCTGTATGGGTTCCGGGCATGGGATTGGCGTTTTGCAGTGTCGGCTTTGGTGTCATCACAGCGTTCATTGCCCTGTTGTTCGCGGCCAGGGATTGGGGCAACGCTTCCTTGGCCTTCACGGCGTTCGGTGTGGCTTTCATCGCTGCGCGCCTGCTTTTCGGCCACCTTCCGGACAAGATTGGCGGCGCCCGCGTCGCGCTGGTCTGTGTATTGATCGAAGCCGTTGGGTTGCTGCTGATCTGGAGCGCCGACACCGCGACCATGGCGTATGTGGGCGCGGCTTTCACCGGCTTCGGTTATTCCCTGGCGTTTCCCGGCTTCGGCGTGGAGGCGGTACGGCGTGCGCCACCGCAGGCACGCGGTCTCGCCATGGGGGCCTACGTCGCGTTTCTTGATATTTCCCTGGGCATCACCAGTCCGCTGGCCGGTTTGTTGGCCAGTGGCTGGGGCATCGGTGCGGTTTACCTGGGCGGTGCTATTGCCGTTGGGCTGTCCTTCGGGGTGGCCTTGATGCTGCTCAGAGGACGACAAGCACAAGTTCAATACAAATCCTGAGTGTTCGATGGGTTATAAGATTTTCGGTCTCGTTTTTTAGAACAGGAGCGTCGCACATGCACGTATTCGTTACCGGTGCCACGGGCTGGGTTGGGGCGTCCGTGGTACAGGATCTGATCGCCGCCGGGCATCGGGTCACCGGCCTGGCCCGATGCGAAGAGAAAGGCGCCACACTGGCTGCGACAGGCGCGAAGGTGATTCCAGGCACCTTGGATGATCTCGAGGTCCTGCACAACGCAGCCTCGGCGGCGGACGCGGTGATTCACACGGCGTTCAATCATGACTTCTCCCGATTTGCCGAAAATGCCCAGCAGGACCGCCGCGCCATCGAAACGTTGGGCGATGCCTTGCGAGGCTCCGACCGGCCGTTGCTGGTGACGTCGGGCCTGTTTGGATTGACGCGGGGCGCGAGTGAACTGGAAGTGGTGAGCCCGGCCTCGCCCCGCAAGTCCGAAGCCGCCGCCCGGGACCTGGCCGAGCGTGGGGTGCGTGTGGCGACGGTGCGGCTGGCGCCCTCGGTCCATGGCCTCGGCGACCATGGGTTCGTGCCGATCCTGATTCGCCTGGCCCGGGAGACGGGCGTCTCGGCCTATCTCGGAGACGGTGGCCACTGCTGGTCGGGCGTGCACCGGTTGGATGCCGCACGGGTCTATCGGCTTGCGCTGGAGCAGGGCGTGACACAGTCGGTCTACCATGCGGTCGCCGACGAGGCCGTGCCGTTCAAGGACATTGCCCTGGCGATCGGTCGTGGCCTGGGGTTGCCGGTCGAATCCCGGGAGCGCGAGCATTTCGGCTGGTTCGCCCACATGGCGGGGGCGAACATGGCGGTGTCCAGCGAATACACCCGTGCCTTGCTGGGCTGGACGCCAAGCGGTCCGGGGTTGTTGGATGATCTTGCGTTGCCGGGTTATTACCACGCCGATCGAAGTGAATAACCTGTGGCGAGGGAGCGGTGTGGGGCCTAGCGGGAAATGATCCCGTGGTCGATCGCGTATTTCACCAGGGCCGCGGGCTTGTCGATGTTCAGTTTGCGGCGGATGCTCAGGCGATGGGTTTCGACGGTGCGTACGCTGATGTCCAGTTCACGGGCCATTTCTTTGTTGTTCAGGCCCTGGACCATTTTGTACAGCACCTGGTTTTCCCGTGGCGTCAGCTCGTTGTCGGTGTGCGGGTCGGTGGCGAGCCGCTGGGCGATCTCGGCACTGTAGAAGGTGCCGCCGCTGATGATGGCTTCGATGGCCGCGATGATCTCCCGAGACGGTGCGTTCTTGAGCACGTAGCCGCTGGCGCCGGAACGCACGGACTCGCTCACGTACTCATAATTGTCGTACATGCTGAGAATCAGGATCTTGAGGCTGGGGTATTGCTTGCCCAGCAGCCGGGTCAGCTCGAGCCCGTTCTTATCCTTGAGGCCGATGTCCATCAGCAGCAGGTCCGGTTGGCAGCGACCGACCATTTCGATCGCTTGCGCGCCGTTCTCGGCTTCGCCCACCACATCCAGTTGCGGCATCACCGACAGCAGGGCCCTGATGCCGTCGCGGACCAGGGAATGGTCATCGACCAGGGCGACGCGAATCACGGGCGGCAGGTTCATCGACGAGTGCTCCTGTTGGCCTGGGGCGCGCATCAGCTTTGCGTGACCGAGAGGTTCATGGGCAACAGAATGTCCAGTTCGCTGCGGCCCGGTACGGACGTCACTTCCAGGCGTCCGCCGAAATGCTCGACCCGCTCGCGGATGTTACGCAGGCCGATGCCGGCATGGCCGCGTTCCACTTGCGGGACGTTGAACCCCATCCCGTCGTCGACCACCGTCAGTCGCAAGGACTGGCTGGAGCCGAACAGGGTAATGCCGACGCTTTTCGCCCCGGCATGGCGCTCGATATTGGTCAGGGCTTCCTGGGCGATGCGAAACAGCGAGACAGGCGCGCCATTTTCGAGGCGGCAATCGAATTCGTTGCTTCGATAGGACACTTCCAGACCGCTGCGCTGCTGGAATTCGGTGGCGAGCTGGCCGATGGCGGCGGGCAGGCCCAAGGTGTCGAGCAGAGACGAGCGCAAGTCGTGGGAGATATTACGGATCTCGCCGATGGCTTCGCCGAGCCGGTCGGTGGCGTTCTTCAGGATGCCCAGGCCATTTTCCTGGCCGTTCTCCAACACGTGGCTGGCCAGTTCGAACTGGAATTTTATCGACACCAGCAGTTGGCTGATGCCGTCATGCAGCTCGCGCGAAACCCGCGAGCGTTCTTCTTCCTGCAAGCTGACGATGCGCTGGTTCAAGCGCTGCAGTTTCTTATCGGCCAGGCGATGTTCGCTGACATTGAGGGTCATGCCACCGGCAAACACCAGCAGGACCGCCACCAACGCGATCGCGGCGATGGCTTGCATGGTGGTGTGGATGCCATGGGCGACTTCGTCACGGGCCTGCTGGGTGGCGCGCTCGACATCTTCCAGGTAAATCCCGGTGCCGAGCATCCAGCCCCACTTGTCCAGCATCACGACATAGGCCAGCTTGTCGGTCACCTGGCCGGAGGAGGGCTTGTTCCAGGCGTAGCGCTGGAACCCTTCGCCTGACTCGGCGCTTTTGATCAGCGCCTGGATGACCGGCAGGCCGTGGGGGTCCTTCATGTCCCAGAGGTATTGCCCCACCAACTCCGACTGGCGGGCATGCATGAGGCTGCGGCCCTGGCGGTCGTAGACGAAGAAGTAACCGTTGATGCCGAAGCTGAGCTTGCGCAGTTCTTCCAGGACCTGCTGTTGCGCCCGCGCGTCGCCCTGGCCGTCGTTGTACAGCGGTGCGATCAGGCTCTGCGCCATCTCGACATAGTTCTTCAGCTCGGCGCGCTTGCTCGCCAGGATGCTGTCTTCGATCAGTTGCGCCTGTTGATCGCCCAACTGGCGGTTGAGCGAGATCACCAGGGCGCAGATGACCGCGATGGCCAGGACCAGCGGCAAAATCCCGAGGGCGACGATTTTGTGTTTGAGCAGCATCTGTACTCCTGTCCGGGCTCGGCGGGGAGGCGAATGGCGGCATCATATGCCAAACCCATGGGTGAGGCATAAAACCTGTGAGGCAAGACATGTGGGAGCAAAGCTCGCTCGCGACGCTGGCGCCGAGGTTCATAAAGACCGTATTGACTGTATCGCGAGCAAGCCTTGCTCCCACAGGGACAATTGGAGGTCTACGTAGTACTACGGATTTATTTATTGACGGCTTGCAGGGATATTGGGCCGGCTCCGAATAGCCGGGGCACACTATAAAAACAATCGCCGCAATCCACTGGATATCGGCAGGAGACATGCAATGACAACCCGTCTGGTTAAACACCTCGCCTGGTTTGCCGTGGCTGTTCTGGGAGCTTGTGCGTTGAGTGTCGTGGCCTTGCGCCGCGGCGAACCCATCAACGCCCTCTGGATCGTCGTCGCCGCCGTGGCCATCTACCTGGTCGCCTACCGCTACTACAGCCTCTTCATCGCCAACAACGTGATGCAACTCGATGCGCGCCGGGCCACCCCCGCCGTGCTCAACAACGATGGCCTGGACTACGTCCCGACCAACAAGCACATCCTCTTCGGCCACCACTTCGCGGCCATTGCCGGCGCGGGGCCGCTGGTCGGGCCGGTGCTGGCGGCGCAGATGGGCTACCTGCCCGGCACGCTCTGGCTGATCGCCGGCGTGGTGCTGGCCGGTGCCGTGCAGGACTTCATGGTCCTGTTCCTGTCCACGCGCCGCAACGGTCGCTCCCTGGGCGACATGGTGCGCGAGGAAATGGGCCGTATCCCCGGCACCATCGCGCTGTTCGGCTGCTTCCTGATCATGATCATCATCCTCGCGGTGCTGGCGCTGATCGTGGTCAAGGCCCTGGCCGAGAGCCCGTGGGGCATCTTCACGGTGATGGCGACCATCCCGATCGCGATGTTCATGGGCCTGTACATGCGCTACATCCGCCCGGGCCGCATCGGTGAGATCTCGCTCATCGGCGTGCTGTTGCTGCTGGGTTCGATCTGGCTGGGCGGGCAAATCGCCGCCGACCCGGTCTGGGCCAAGGCCTTCACCTTCACCGGGATCCAGATCACCTGGATGCTGATTGGCTACGGTTTCGTCGCGGCGGTGCTGCCGGTGTGGCTGATCCTGGCCCCGCGGGACTACCTGTCGACCTTCCTCAAGATCGGCACCATCGTCGCCCTGGCCATCGGCATCCTGGTCACCATGCCCGAGCTGAAAATGCCGGCGCTGACCCAGTTCACCGACGGCACCGGGCCGGTGTGGAAGGGCGGGCTGTTCCCGTTCCTGTTCATCACCATCGCCTGCGGCGCGGTCTCGGGCTTCCATGCGCTGATCTCGTCGGGCACCACGCCCAAGCTTTTGGATAACGAAACCAACGCCCGCTACATCGGTTACGGCGGCATGCTGATGGAGTCCTTCGTGGCGATCATGGCCATGGTGGCCGCGTCGGTGATCGAGCCGGGCGTGTACTTCGCCATGAACAGCCCGGCGGCCATCGTCGGCGGTGACGTGGTGGCCGTGGCCCAGACCGTCAGCAGTTGGGGTTTTGCCATCACGCCCGAGGCGCTGCAGGCGGTGGCCAAGGACATCGGCGAGACCACCGTGCTGGCCCGTGCCGGCGGTGCGCCGACCCTGGCGGTGGGGATCGCGCAGATCCTGCACTCGGTGCTGCCGGGTGAGAACACCATGGCGTTCTGGTACCACTTCGCGATCCTGTTCGAAGCGCTGTTCATCCTCACGGCCGTGGACGCCGGCACCCGTGCCGGGCGGTTCATGCTCCAGGACTTGCTCGGCTCGTTCGTGCCTTCGCTCAAGCGCACCGAATCCTGGCCGGCCAATCTGATCGCCACCGCAGGCTGCGTGGCGCTGTGGGGGTACTTGCTGTACCAGGGCGTGATCGATCCGCTGGGCGGCATCAACACCTTGTGGCCGCTGTTCGGCATCTCCAACCAGATGCTGGCCGGTATCGCCCTGATGCTCGGCACCGTGGTGCTGATCAAGATGAAGCGCCAGCGCTACGTCTGGGTCACGCTGCTGCCGGCGGCCTGGTTGCTGATCTGCACCACCACCGCGGGCCTGATCAAGCTGTTCGACGCCAACCCGGCGATCGGCTTCCTGGCCCTGGCGCGCAAATACAACGATGCCCTGGCCGCCGGCCAGATCCTGGCCCCGGCCAAGAGCATCGAGCAGATGCAGCACGTGGTGTTCAACGCCTACACCAACGCAACGCTGACGGTGTTGTTCCTGTTCGTGGTCTTCAGCATCCTGTTCTACGCGCTCAAGGTCGGCATCGCTGCCTGGGGCACCAAGGAACGCACGGACAAGGAAGCGCCATTCCAGGCCCTGCCGGACGCTTGATAGAGGATTGCAACAATGTTCAATGACTTGAGTCGCCTGGGTAAATACCTCGGTCAGGCCGCCCGCCTGATGGTCGGCATGCCCGACTACGACAACTACGTCGAGCACATGCAAACCAAGCACCCGGACAAACCGATGATGGACTACGAGGCGTTCTTTCGCGAACGCCAGGAGGCCCGTTACGGCGGCAAGGGTGGGCCCAAGTGCTGTTGAACTGATGGCCGGTGGATGATGCAACCCTTGTGGGAGCGAGCTTGCTCGCGATGGTGGTGGGGCAGTTGACGATGATGTCGACTGA
>NZ_FMXV01000012.1:0-191247 GCF_900104425.1 Pseudomonas sp. NFACC13-1
CGCCTCGCGGTGGACGTTGATCTCCCACAGTTGGGGTCGGGTGCAACCGGTAGAGATTGGTCGGCTGTCAGGCCGCCATCGCGAGCAAGCTCGCTCCCACAATTGGATCGGAGTACGACCGTGGGAGCCAGGCCGGCTGGCAGGCCGCCTCGCGGTGGACGTTGATCTCGGCGCCCCGTTAACCACGCTGGCCGAACGCAGGCATTGTGGAGTGGGCATCCCGGCATGGATGCCGGGATAGCCGCGCTGGGCCATGGATGGCCCTTCGCGGCGGGCCCACGGAGCAATGCCGGAGTGAGGGCACACCGAGCCTAGGCGAGGTGCCGAGTGGTGGGGCATAAAGCGTTTTGGTTACTTTTGCGCTTCTCAAAAGTGACCCGCCGTAAGGGCGGAACCATAAGCCGCCGTGACCGCAGCAATGGATATGCACACGGCCCCTAGGTAAATCCCCACGAGATTTCCGAAAGCACCGGCTCAAGTGTTGTGATCGATATCCAACTTGCTGAACGTCACCTTCCCACCTTCGCTGGTATAGCCACTGTTATCCTGCACGTACACGCCAGCCTTGAAGTACAACGGCTTGACCTTCCATTTGGAACTGATGGTGGTGTACCAGCTACGACCCGCCGCAGTAATACCCAGGTCACCCGTACGATCGAGGTGGAGCCGATAACTGAAGGACTGAGCCAGCTTCACGCCGGTCGCGACGGTGATAACCCGACCCTCATCGTCATCGGGGCGCATGCGGACCTTGGCAACGATGTTGCCAGTCTTGCCGTCATCCTTGTACTGGTATTCCAGTTTCACCAAGGGCTTGCTGCTGTCCTTGGCATGAATCTGCCCGATCACGATCTTGCCGCTGCTGGGCACCTGGTTGACCACCAGGGTCGCGCTCAATTTATTGTCGGCGTCAGGGTAGACCCAGTTGCGCAAGGTGCCGTCCTTGTAGGTTTCCCGTAATTCACTGCGCGGGTAGATCGCGTTTTCGGTCTTGGTGCCGGTGACAGGCGACCAGAAGTACACCGTGCTGCCTTCTGAGTTGAAGTACTTATCCTTGAACCCATCCACCAGTCGAGGCGTTTCGATGGTTTTCGGTGGGCTGCCCTCGGGGATGCTCAAGTTCCAGGTTGCAAGATCGACCATGTTCGGATCCTTTCTGTGCAAGAAATGATTTACGCCACAGCCGGAGGCTCTAGGACGCGCTTTTTAAAGACGCCAGGCGTGAGCGCGGTAGAACGCTCGTGCGTTTTTCCGGCGGGGGGTTGGCGTCAACAGTCCGTCAGAGTTGCGTTTGCCGGTTTGGTGCCCGAAACAGATGACCGTTAGTCGGCTAATAGGAATTTTCCGGGAACATGGCGATATGGCATCTGTCTATGGCGCCCTGTTGTGGGGCGTCAAGTAGTGGATAGGGAGGTTTTTGTCGCACGAGGCAAGCAGCGTCCCTGCTGCTATGGCGCCACGAGAGGCGCAATCACAGGTTGTGATCGATATCCAGCATGCTGAAGGTCACTTTCCCGCCTTCGGTGACGTAGCCGGTGTTGTCTTGCACATACACACCGGCCTTGAAATAGAGCGGTTTGACTTTCCAGCTCGGATCAATGGTGGTCCGCCAGTTGTAACCGGCCGCAGTAATGCCCAACGCGCCCTTCGGGCTCAAGTGGATCATGTAGGAAAAGCTACGGTTAAGCGTGACACCCGTGGCGATGGTGATGACCTGGCCCGTTTCGTCGTCCGGACGCATGCGCACCTTGGCGACAATATTGCCGGTGGAACTGTAGGTTTTGTATTGGTATTCCAGTTTCACCATCGGGTTGGTGCTGTCTTTGGTGTGGATCTGGCCGATCACGATCTTGCCGGTGCTGGGCACCTGGTTGACGGTCACGGTAGCGCGCAAGGTGTTATCCGCCGCCGGGTAAAGCCAATTGCGCAGGGTGCCGTCGGGATAGGTTTCGCGCAGTTCGCTGCGCGGATAAATCGCGTTGGCCGTCTTGGTACCGGTCACGGGCGCCCAGAAGAACACGGTGCCGGTTTCGGCGTTGAAGTATTGGTCCTTGAAGCCTTGTACCAATCGAGGGGTTTCGATGGTCATTGCGGGGCTGCCCTCGGGAATGCTCAAGTTCCAGGTTGCGAGATCGATCATGTCCAGGTCCTGCGTGTCGAGATGTAAAGGTGGATGCCGTAGCGGGAGGCTTTAAACCGCCCTTTTGAAGCGTTTCGGAACGCTGGACTGGGCTTTTTTTTGTTGACCGTTCGGCAAATGTTTGACGTCAATTGTTCGTCGGTGAGGTCTTTGCAGGTTCTGTGCCTGAAGAGGGTGACCGTTAGTCGGCTATTTCGGGCTTTGTCTGGGTGATGGCGTGATGACACCTACTGCTTTTCAAAATCCCGGTCTAGAGTGAGGGGACAGTATTTGTCCGCTTTGCTACGTAAAAACGGACGTGGCGCCCGATAAGAGAAGCAGCATGGAATGCGCGCAACCAACGCCCGGCGAAGACACCTCTGTCCTTTTGATTGTTGATGATTACCCTGAAAACCTGCTCAGCATGAGTGCTCTGTTGCAGCGGCAGGATTGGCGGGTGATGACTGCGTCCTCGGGGGTCGAGGCGCTTAACCTGCTGCTCGAACACGACATCGATCTGGTTCTGCTGGATGTGCAGATGCCTGACATGAACGGTTTCGAAGTCGCGCGGCTGATGCGTGGCAGCCAGCGCACGCGGCTCACGCCGATCATTTTCCTGACCGCCAACGAGCAATCCCAGGACGCGGTCATCAAGGGCTACGCCAGTGGCGCGGTGGACTACCTGTTCAAGCCCTTCGATCCGCAAATCCTCAAGCCCAAGGTCCAGGCATTGCTCGAGCACCAGCGCAATCGCCGGGCCTTGCAGCGCCTGAGCCAGGATCTCGAAGCGGCCAGGGCCTTCAACGCCTCGGTGCTGGACAACGCCGCCGAAGGCATCCTGGTGGTGGATGAGAATGGGTGTATCCGCTTCGCCAACCCGTCGACCTGCCGTTTGCTCAATGCCACCGCCGACCAGTTGCAGGGGATGCCGTTCCTGGATTTCCTGCAGAAACCCCATATTCCCGAGTGGGCCGATTCCGATATCCATAACGCCTATCGGCGCGGTGAAACCTGGCGACTGCATGACGCGGTGCTGCGCACGGCGCCCGGCCAGCAGGTGTCGGTGGCCTTGTCCTGCGCGCCGCTGCCCGCGGAGCAGAAGGCGATGGTGGTGACGCTGCAGGACATGTCCGTGGTTCGCCACTTGCACCAGCAGCTCGAATACCAGGCCGTCACGGACCCGCTGACTGGCTTGCTCAACCGTCGGGGCTTCTACCAGACCGCGGAAAACCTGTTGATGCGCAGCGAGCGGCTGGAAAGCAACTGGGTGTTGCTGTACCTGGACCTCGACGGCTTCAAGCGGGTCAATGATTCGCTGGGGCACGACGCTGGTGACCGGGTCTTGCGCTGGGTGTCGGAGCAGTTGAAGGCATGCCTGCGCCCCTTCGATATCCTGGCGCGGCTGGGCGGTGACGAGTTCACGGCCTTGCTGGACCTGGAGTTTCCCGAACAGGCGGCCAAGATCGCGGAGAAACTCATCGAGCGTGTCGCGATCTGCCAGCAGATCGAAGGCATGGACGTGGCGCTCGGCGCCAGCATCGGCATCGCGACGTACCCGGACTGTGGCGCCAACCTCGATGGCTTGCTACGGGCCTCCGACATCGCCATGTACGAAGCCAAGCGTGCCGGTCGCCAGCAATACCGTTTTTACGACCATGAAATGAACGGTCGAGCCCGTTCACGGCTGATGCTGGAAGAGAGCGTGCGCTCGGCCATCGAGAACCGCGATTTCAATTTGGTCTACCAGCCGCAGGTGAGCATCGTCGACGGGCGGATCCGTGGGTTCGAGGCGCTGTTGCGCTGGCAGCATCCAAGTGTTGGCGATGTGCCGCCGGGCCTGTTCCTGCCGTTGCTGGAAGAGGCGCGATTGATCAGTCGGCTGGGCAGTTGGATTTATCATCGCAGCGCGGCCCAGCGCAAAGTCTGGGAGCGCTTGTTCGCTGACGACCTGGTGTTGGGGGTGAGCCTGAGCAGCACTCAGTTCGGCATGCCGAACCTGGTGACCGAGTTGCGCCAGGTCCTGGAACGCCACGCCTTGAAGCCTCGGCAGTTGGAGGTCGAGGTGACCGAGGATGCGTTGATGCGCAATCCCGATGAAACCCAAAAGCAATTGCGGCTGCTGCGCCAGCTCGGGGTGCGCGTGGCGTTGGATGACTTCGGTTCGGGCCCGTGTTCGCTGACGCATCTGCGTGACCTTGAACTCGATACCCTCAAGCTGGATCGACACTTGATCGCCCGTCTGCCAGGGTCGCCCCGGGACGCCGCGTTGGCCGCCTCGGTCATCGACCTGTGTACGCAGTTGGGCTTGCGGGTCATCGCCGAAGGGGTGGAAACCCGCGAGCAGTATTTGTGGCTACACGCCCACGGCTGTGAGTTCGTGCAGGGGTTCCTGGTGGCGCGTCCGCTGATGGCCGAAGACACCGCTACCTTCGCCACGCCCTTCGACTGGAGCGCAGTGCAGACCTGAATTCGCTACACTGGCGGCCTCTTGTGACTGTGTTGCCACCGATGACTGCACTCAAATACCTCCAGGCCTACCCCGCCGCCCTGCAAGCCCAAGTGCAGCAATTGATCGCCCAGGATCGCCTGGGCGATTACCTGCAACAGCGCTACCCGGGTCGGCATCCGATCCAGAGCGACAAGGCCCTGTACGGTTATGCGCTGGACCTCAAGCAGCAATACCTGCGTAACGCGCCGGCCATCGACAAGGTGTTGTTCGACAATCGCCTGGACCTGACCCACCGCGCCCTCGGCCTGCACACCGCGGTGTCGCGGGTGCAGGGCGGCAAGCTCAAGGCCAAGAAGGAAATCCGCATTGCGGCGCTGTTCAAGGACGCGGCGCCCGAGTTCCTGAAGATGATCGTGGTGCACGAGTTGGCCCACTTCAAGGAGTCGGACCACAACAAGGCCTTCTACCAACTCTGCGAACACATGCTGCCGGGCTATCACCAACTGGAATTCGACCTGCGGGTGTACCTGACCTGGCGTGACCTGCAACCTCACAAGGACTGACCGGATGGACGTGAGCAAGACCAAGACCAGTTTCTACCGTCGCCTGTACGTGGCCTACCTGATCGACAGCGGCGCGGCCAGCAACGTCCCGGCGCTCACTGACGTCACCGGCATGCCGCGACGCACTGCCCAGGACACGGTCGCGGCGCTGGCGGACCTGGATATCGTGTGTGAGTTCGAACAAGAGGAGGGCGCTCGCAACCACGCCGGGCGTTATCGGATTCGCGACTGGGGGGCGATTGACCGGGGGTGGATCGAGGCGAATCTGCCGCGGATCAAGGCAGTGTTGGAATACCCGTAGGCGCTGCGTAGGAGCTGTCGAGCGAAGCGAGGCTGCGATCTTGCCCCAGACAATTGAGTCCTGAGCGAAAGATCAAGATCAAAAGATCGCAGCCTTCGGCAGCTCCTACGGCCGATGCATACCGATGTGTGGAATCCCGTCCTCCAGGTATTCCACCCCCACCGCTTCGAACCCGTACCGCCCGTAGTACCCCTGCAAATGCGCCTGGGCCGACAATGAGATCGATGTGCCGGGCCAATGTTTCTCGGCCTGCTTGAGCGCTTGTTCCATCAGCGTGTGGCCCAGCCCCTGGCCGCGTGCCTGGGGGGCGATGATCACACGCCCGATCACTACGTCGCTGTTCTGCGAGTGCGGGTCGAGCAAGCGCAGGTAGGCCACCAGATGGTTGTCGTGCCAGGCCATCAGGTGGCAGGTGTCGCCCTCCAGGTCCAGTCCGTCGACGTCCGGGTAGGCGCAGTTCTGCTCGACGACGAACACGTCGGAGCGCAATTTGAGGATGGCATACAGCTGTTCCTTGCTCAGGTCACTGTGATGTTTGCAGACCCACTCGATAACCATTTTTTGAATTTCCTGAAGAACCTGCTGCCGATATTAAGCGTGGTTGGCTCGGAAGTCTCTTGCTCGCGCGACAGGAAAATCTGTGACAAAGACCAAAATGCCATCATTCCTTTGTCGCGGTGCTGTCGTCTTTGTGTAATCTTCGTGACAGCCCTGCGCTGCGGTTCCAATGAGCTAATGTTAGGACCGGGTGTCCGAGGATGCCTGTTGAGTTTCGGCTAAAAACAAACCGGGCTTTGAACCCGTCAAGGACGTTTGGCATGCCGCGATTGCATCGAACTCTTGCATTGATCGGGTTGCTGTTGCTGAGCTACGAGGCTTGTGCGCAGAAGTTGCGCCTGGTCGCCGATGCCTGGCCGCCCTTTACCGATTCCACCTTGATCAATGGCGGCCTGGCGACCGATATCGTTAGCACCGCCCTGGCGCGGGCCGGCTATGCCACGGACTTCGAACAGGTGCCCTGGGCCCGGGCGATGCTGGGCATCGGCGAGGGCCGCTATGACGTGCTGATCAACGCCTGGTACAGCGAGGAGCGTACCCATATAGGCCGGTTCTCGGCGGAATACCTGATCAACCGCGTGCTCTTCATCAAGCGCAAGGACGAGGCGATCCAGTTCGACAGCCTGCAACAGCTGCGTGCCTATCCCATCGCTGTCGTGCGCGGTTATGCCTATTCCAAAGACTTCGATGAAGACCCGCAAATGCAGAAAATCCCGGTGCATAACTTCGCCATGGCGGTGCGCATGCTGGCTGCCGACCGCGTGAAGTTGACCCTGGAAGACGAGTTCGTCGCCCGCTATTACCTGACCCGCGAATCGCCCAAGGTGCGCAGCGCCGTGGAGTTCCTGCCCAAGCCCTTGAGCGAAAACAGCCTGCACATCCTGGTCAGCCTGAAGAACCCGGAGCATGAGCAGATTGTGGCCGGGTTCGATCGGGAGATCGCGGCGATGAAGGCGGATGGGAGTTATGAGCGGTTATTGAAGGCGCATGGGATGTAAGGTGTCTGGGCTGGCCCCATCGCGAGCTCGCCCCCACATTTGGAATGCCTCCCCCTGTGGATAGACGACATCCCCCTGTGGGTGGACGACATTCCCCTGTGGGAGCCGAGCTTGCTCGCGATGGGGTCAGCCCAGACACCACAACCGCTCAAGCCTCGCCAGTGTCCTTGATCAAATGCGCCGCCAACGTGCGCAACGGCCCCAACTGTCGGCAGATCAACCCCAGTTGCGTCTGCACCAGACGCTGTCCTTCGTCGATTTCATCGGGCATCTGCTCAAGCTCGCTGGCCAAGGCTTCCTCTTCGTCGCTCTGGATCGCGATCGGCTGTTTACTCGCCAGGCCCTGGGCGATTTCGTCGATGCTCGCTGCCAGTTTCACCCCGGCACCGTCGATCAACTGTTCGCGCACTTGCGCCGGCAGTTCGGTGCCCCGGTGGGCGCCCAGGCCGGACAAGTAACTGAGCAGGGTGTGGGACAGCACCAGGAAGCGGAACCCCACATCGGCTTCCTTGCGGAAGTGCCCCGGCTCCATCAGCATGTTGGCCAGCGTGGTGGACAGCGCGGCATCGGCGTTGTGGGCGTTGCGCCGGGCCAGGCGGTAGGCCAGGTCGTCACTTTTGCCGGCGGCGTATTGCTGCATGATCTGGCGCAGGTAAATGCTGTTGCAGGTCAGCGTGTTGGCCAGCACTTTGTTCAGCCGCCGGCCTTGCCAGTCGGGCAGGAACAGGAACACCGCCAGCCCGGCGATCAGGCTGCCGAGCAAGGTGTCGAACAGCCGCGGCAGCAGCAAACCGTAACCGTCGCCCACCTGGTTGAAGCAGAACAGCACCATGACGGTGATCGCCGCCGTCGCCAGGGTGTAGCGGGTGGTGCGGTTGGTAAAGAACACCACCCCGGCGGCAATGGCGAAGCACGACTGCACCAGTGGATTGGGAAACAGGTCGAACAACGCCCAGGCCACCGTCAGGCCGATGGCGGTGCCGATGATCCGCTGGCCGAGCTTGCGCCGGGTGGCGCCGTAGCTGGGTTGGCACACGAACAGCGTGGTGAGGATGATCCAATAGCCCTGGGACGGGTGGATCATGTGCACCACGGCGTAACCCACGCTCAACGCCAGGGGCAGGCGCAGGGCATGGCGGAACAGCAGCGAAGTGGGCGTGAGCTGAGTGCGCAAGCGCAGCCAGACATCCTTGAGGTTGCGCGGCGAGCGGTCCAGCAGGCTGCTGTCGGTGGCGTCGGCCAGGGCGTCGGGGTTGCTCGCGTCGCTGAGCAGGCGGTCCATGGTGCCCAGGTTCGCCGCCAGCGCCCGTAACGAGCGCAGCAAGCCACGCCAGGCCGGGTTGCTCTGGATGCGCAAGTGCTCAAGGGACGCGTGCAGGTCGTTGAGGGCCTCGGCGAAGGTGTCGTCGTAGACGAACGGCTGGCGCAGTTGGATCGACTCGGCCAGTGCCTGGCAGGCCTTGCCTTGCTGGCGCAGCAGGCGCTGGCAGCGGAACAGCACGTCGCTGTGGAAGAAGGCCTCGGCCAGCGCGTTGTAGGGGTAGTGGGAGGAGCTGGCGCGTTCGTGGATGTCCTGGGCCAGGAAGTACAGCTTCAGGTAGCGACTGACCTTCGAGCCCGGCCGGCCGTTGCCCACGCGGTGCAGGATGATTTCCTTCGCGCTGTTGAGCGCGGCGACCACCCGGCCATTCTGCTGGGCCAGTTCCAGGCGACGGGCTTCGACGTCGAGTTGGCGGATCGGCTCCAGGAGCGACGATTTGAGTTTGAGGTAGCGTCCCAATTCGCGGAACAGCCGCGCCAGGCTTTGCTGCACCGGCTGGTTGGAAAACAGCGCGTGCCACAGCACCGAGAGCAGGCCGTACCACGCGGCGCCGGCTACCAACAGCAAGGGTTCGTGCCAGAAGTCCGTGACCGCGCCGCCGCGCTGGTCCACGCCGATCATGGTGTAGACCGAAAGGATCAGGGTGGCCGAGGCAATCGCGCCATAACGTTCACCCAGGGCCCCGAGCATGGTCAGGCCGAAGCTCGCCAGGGCCAGGGCGATGATGAACAGTACGGGATACGGGAACAGCAACTCCACCGACAACGCCGCAATGGTGAAGCACACCAGCGTTACGGCCAGCGCATTGAGGCGGCCCTGCCAACTGTCGTCGGTCTCGGCCAGGGCGCTGGAGATGATGCCCAGGAAGAGGGGAATCAGCAGCGCCATTTCGTCCAAGTACCAGCACAGCCCCATGCTGCCGGTCAGGGCGATGAACACCCGCACGCTATAACTGAACTTATCCAACGCCCAAAGGCGACGCAAAGACTGGCTAAACGAGTTCGATGACATGAAGTGCAAGGGCCTGACGGGCAATGACGCTAAATTGAGGCAGTAATGACGCCGACGCAATGGCGGCGATCACATCTGGCAGCAAAAAGTGTTCCGGCGCGTGTGAGTGCGATCCAGAAAACACCACTGGCCCCCTGTGGGAGCGAGCTTGCTCGCGATAGCGGCAGTCCTGTCACATTGATGTTGACTGAACCACCACAATCGCGAGCAAGCTCGCTCCCACAGGGTACTGCCACATTCAAATCGTGCCGGATCAGACGTACTGCGCCGCCGCATACCCCGAAGCCCACGCCCACTGGAAGTTGAACCCGCCCAGGTGCCCGGTGACGTCCAGCACTTCGCCGATGAAATACAGGCCGGGGCTTTTCAACGATTCCATGGTCTTGGACGAGACTTCCCGGGTGTCGACGCCGCCCAGGGTGACTTCGGCGGTGCGGTAGCCTTCGGTACCGGCGGGGACGACGTTCCAGCTCGCCAGTTTCTCGGCGATGTCCGCCAGCTCCCCGTGGGTGTACTGCTTCATGGGTTTGGACACGAACCAGGTGTCGGCCAGCAGGTTGGCCATCTTCTTGGTGAACAGCTCGCCCAACAGGGTCTTGAGTTCGCTGTTGGGGCGTTCGGCCTGTTGCTGTTGCAGCCATTGCGGCACGTCGTGATCGGGCAGCAGGTTGATCTGCACCGTGTCCCCCGGCTCCCAGAACGAGGAAATCTGCAGGATCGCCGGCCCGCTCAGGCCGCGATGGGTGAACAGGATGTTCTCGCGAAAACTCTGGTCGTTGCAGCTCACCAGGCAATCCACCGAGGTGCCCGACAGCTCGGTGCACAGCGCCTTGAGCTGATCGGTGATGGTGAACGGCACCAGCCCGGCACGGGTCGGCAGCAGTGCATGGCCAAACTGCTTCGCCACCTGATAACCGAAGCCGGTCGCCCCCAGGGTCGGGATCGACAGCCCGCCCGTGGCGATCACCAGGGATTGGCAGGCGAGGGCGCCGAGGGTGGTTTGCAGCAGGTAGCCGCCGTCGGTTTTTTCGATCTGGGTGATCGACGTGTCGAGGTGCAGGCTGACGCCGGCCTGGTCGCATTCATCCAGCAGCAGGCCGAGGATGTCGCTGGACTTGTTATCGCAGAACAACTGGCCGAGCTTTTTCTCGTGATAGGGCACGCCGTGCTTGGCCACCAGCGCGATGAAGTCCCACTGGGTGTAGCGGGCCAGGGCCGACTTGCAGAAGTGCGGGTTCTGCGACAGGAAGTTGCCCGGCTCGGTGTACATGTTGGTGAAATTGCAGCGCCCACCGCCGGACATGAGGATCTTCTTGCCGGCCTTGTTGGCGTGGTCCAGCAGCATCACCTGCCGTCCGCGCGCGGCCGCGGTCAACGCACACATCAACCCCGCGGCGCCAGCGCCAATGATCACGACTTCGGTAGAGCGCAAAACGGTGTCCTCTCGACTTTCTCGCATACTGAATGTGGGAGCGAGCTTGCTCGCGATGGCGGCGTGTCAGGCAGCATCAATGCCGCTGATCCACCGCTATCGCGAGCAAGCTCGCTCCCACAGTTTGATCTCTGTTGGGTTGCAGATCGCTTTACAGGATCCGCACCCGCAACGAGCGGCCCTTGATCTTGCCATCGTTCAGGCGTTGCAGCGCCTGTTTGGCGATGCCGCGTTCCACGGCCACATAGGCCTGGAAATCGAAGATCGCGATCTTGCCGACCTGGGCGCCGGGGATGCCGGCCTCGCCGGTCAGGGCACCGAGGATGTCGCCAGGGCGGACCTTGTCCTTGCGCCCGGCGCCGATGCACAGGGTGCTCATGGCCGGTAGCAGCGGGCCGCCACCCTGGGGCTTGAGGTTGTCCAGTTGATCCCAGCTCAGGGGCGACTTCTGCAGTTGCTCGATGGCCTGGGCGCGGTGGGCTTCGGACGGCGCCACCAGGCTGATGGCGATGCCTTTCTCACCGGCGCGACCGGTGCGGCCGACGCGGTGGATATGAATTTCCGAGTCCCGGGCCAGTTCGACGTTGATCACCATGTCCAGGGCATCGATGTCCAGGCCGCGGGCCGCCACGTCAGTCGCCACCAGCACCGAGGTGCTGCGGTTGGCGAACATCGCCAGCACCTGGTCGCGGTCGCGCTGTTCCAGGTCGCCGTGCAGGCCAACGGCGGAAATGCCCTTGGCGCTCAGGTGGTCGACGGTTTCCTGGACCTGCTGCTTGGTGAAGCAGAACGCCACGCACGAGGCCGGGCGGAAATGCGCCAGCACCTTGACCACCGCGTCCATGCGCTCCTCGGGGGAGATTTCATAGAAGCGCTGCTCGATCTGCGCGTCGGAGTGAAACGCCTCGGCTTTCACTTGCTGGGGGTTGCGCATGAACTTGGACGACAGTTGCTTGATGCCCACCGGGTAGGTGGCGGAGAACAGCAGCGTCTGGCGGCGTTCCGGGGTCTGCTGGATGATGTCTTCGATGGCGTCGTAGAAGCCCATGTCGAGCATGCGGTCGGCTTCGTCGAGGATCAGCGTGTTGAGCCCGTCGAGCACCAGCGAACCCTTGCGCAGGTGCTGTTGGATGCGTCCCGGCGTGCCGACGATGATGTGGGCGCCGTGTTCGAGGGAAGCGATCTGCGGGCCGAAGGACACGCCGCCGCACAGGGTCAGGACCTTGATGTTGTCTTCGGCGCGGGCCAGGCGACGGATTTCCTTGGCGACCTGGTCAGCCAGCTCGCGGGTCGGGCACATCACCAGCGCCTGGCAGCCGAAGAAACGTGGGTTGATCGGGTTCAGCAGACCGATGCCGAAGGCGGCGGTCTTGCCGCTGCCAGTCTTGGCCTGGGCGATCAGGTCCATGCCCTTGAGGATCACCGGCAAGCTTTGCGCCTGGATCGGCGTCATCTGGGCATAACCGAGTGATTCGAGGTTAGCCAGCATGGCGGCGGACAGCGGCAAAGTATTAAAAGCGGTGGCAATGGTGGTCACGGGACTGGCCTGCAAAACAAAATGTCGCGCAGTGTAGCAGCCTCGTGCCACTTTCTTCGAAAGTTCTGGACGAGCGTGGTGTGGTCCCTCGCCACAAAAGCCAACATGTCCCCCGGTTCAGACAGCGCTCCAAGCGCCTGGGTTAATGCTCGATATGCTCATCGGGACGCTTCTGCCGCCGGCCATCCTGCTTGGACAACTGGGAAAAAATCGTCGCCGCCAGCATCGCCATGATCCCCACCGTCACGAATGTCAGCTGGAACGCGCCCAGCACCGTCTCCACCCCGTCGTTGCCCACCTGGGCGGTAAAGCCGCCGAGCAGGGCGCCGGCGCAGGCCACGCCGAGGCTCAGGGACAGTTGCGCCACCACCGACAACAGGCTGTTGCCGCTGCTGGCGCTGGCGTCGTCCAAGTCGATCAGGGTCACGGTGTTCATCGCAGTGAATTGCAGCGAGTTGATCGCCCCCAGCACCGCCAGTTGCGCCAGCAGCAGCCAGTACGGCGTCTGTTCGCTGACCAGGCCCATGCTCGCCAGCATCACGCCCAAGGCCACGGTGTTGCCGGTCAGGACGATGCGATAGCCCAGGCGTTCGATCAGCGGTCGGGCCACGGACTTGGCGACCATGGCTGCCGCCGCCAGGGGCAGCATGCTCATGCCGGCCTGGGACGGTGAATAGCCGAGGGCGACTTGCAGCAGCAACGGCACCAGGAACGGCAAGGCGCCGCTGCCCAGGCGCGCGAACAGGTTGCCGAGGATGCCCACCGCGAAGGTGCGGGTCTTGAACAACGACGGCGGGAACAGCGCGTTCTCGACATGCCCGGCCCGCAGCCAGTAGGCCGCCAGGCAGGCCATGCCGCCGAACAGCAGCAACATCACCCGCAGGTGCGGCAGGTGCAGCTCACCCAGGCCTTCCATGGCAATGGTGATCAGCACCATCGCCGCGCCGAACAGCAGGAACCCCAGGCCATCGAACCGGGTGCGCTCGCTGCCACGCAGGTCGGGAATGAACTTCCACACGGCATAACAACCGATCACGCCCACCGGCAGGTTGATGATGAAGATCCAGTGCCACGTCAGGTACTCGACCATCCAGCCGCCCATGGTCGGCCCGATCAGTGGGCCGAGCAGGCCGGGAATGGTGATGAAGCCCATGATCCGCACCAGTTCCGAGCGCGGATACGCCCGCAGCACCACCAGCCTGCCCACCGGCAGCATCAGCGCACCGCCCAGGCCCTGGATGACCCGGGCGCCGATCAGCATGCTCAATGAATTGGACAGGGCGCACAGCAGCGAGCCGAAGCTGAACAGCAGGATCGCCCCGAAGAAGATCTTCTTGGTGCCGAAACGGTCGGCGATCCAGCCTGAGGCCGGGATCAGCAACGCCACGGTGAGCATGTAGGCAATGATCACGCCCTGCATGCGCAGCGGGTTTTCCGCCAGGTCGCTGGCCATGGCGGGCAGGGCGGTGTTGAGGATGGTCCCGTCCAGGGATTGCATGAAGAAGGCAATCGCCACCACCCATGGAAGCCAGCGGGCGGTGACGGCGTCGAGCGGTGCGCGGTTGGGCATGGGACCTCTTGTATGGCGTGTTGATCAGGAACAGGTGCCGCTGTTGTGGCGAAGGGATTTATCCCCTCGCCACAGGTCCTGTGTTTGGTTGGTTACAGCGTCAAGGTCAACCGCTTGACCAGCGCCCCCGGCAACAACATCGAGGCCGTGGCCCGCTGGCTGTAGGTGCTGGCCGAGAGCAGAAGTTCCCGCTCTCGGGTCAGGCCTTCGAGTTGCGAGCCGAGCAGGCTGTAGACGCTGTCGTCGAAACGCATGGTACTGACCGGCGCCACGATCTGGCCGTTCTCGACCCAGAAGGTGGCGAAGCGGGTCATGCCGGTCAGGCGCGCCGCCGGTTGGTCCGAGTAGTTCAGGTACCAGAGGTTGCTGATGTACAGCCCGGTGCCGAGTGCTTCGAGGATGTGCCTTTGCTCCAGTTGTCCGCCCCGCATGTCCAGCGCCGTAGGGTATTCGTAGCTGCTGGCGCCGTTGGCCGCGAGGCCATATTCGGCGGCGCTGCGGGAGTTGACCAGTCGCGCGTTGGCCGTGCCCTTGGCGATCAGGCCCATGTCATCGCGAGGATAACCTTCGTCGGAAAACGCCGGGCTCAAGGAGCCGCTGACCTGCTCCGCCAGCCACACGTTGGGGCTGAAGTGGGCTTCGCCAGCGTAGAACTTCTGCAGCGGGCTTTGCTTGCTGGCGATTGCACGGGCCGAGAACCCGCCCCAACTGAGCATGCCCATGATCTCTTCCAGAGCGGCCGGTGCCAGGTAGGCGCGATATTCGCCGGGCGGTAACGTGCGCAGCGGGCGGCCGAGGAATGCCAGTTGCTCGCGGGCCTGTTCGAAGCGCCGGGCAAATCCGTCACTGCTCCATTCATGCCCGGCGTAGCTGGCTTTCACCGCCTGGCCATTGTCATGGAACAGGCTGAAATCGAAGTTGAAGCTGTTGGCCTGATGCCAGCCGAACGCCCCCGAAGAACTGGCGAAACCACGGCTGATGGGCCCGGCGGCGTAGAACCCCACCAGGTCCAGGCCTTCGGCGGCGCGGGTGATTTCG
The DNA here is from genome assembly GCF_900104425.1 of Pseudomonas sp. NFACC13-1. NCBI lineage: Bacteria > Pseudomonadati > Pseudomonadota > Gammaproteobacteria > Pseudomonadales > Pseudomonadaceae > Pseudomonas > Pseudomonas sp. NFACC13-1. The sequence goes on from NZ_FMXV01000012.1 coordinate 14,898, forward strand.
GTAATGGCCTGTTCCGTCTCGGGCAATGGATGGGCCTGCACATTGTTGCTCTGCCAGTGGCCGGGATTGAGCAGCAGGTAGGGATCGCGGGGCAGCAACGGCAAGGTTTCGCGCAGTTGTCGCAGGCCTTCGGCCAGGCGTTGCAAGTCGGTCTCGGGGTCGCCGGACAAGGTGATCTGCAAATCGGCGTGGCGTCCGTCGTCGATCAGTTTGAAACTGACATTGGCTTGCTGCACCTGGCCGGCCTGACGGACCTTGCCATGGTTGAAACGGACGAAGGCCGAAGACTCGGCGGCGTAGCCGAGGGTGAACTGTTCAGGCGTATGCAGGGCATCGCGCAGCCAGTCGACCAACGCCTTGAATGCCCCGGCCTGATTATTGACGGTGCTCATCAGGCATCTCCCCCGAACACATCGACGTTAGTGAACACGCAGGCTGGCGACGCATGGCCGACGCGGATGACCTGGTTCGGTTCGCCCTTGCCACAGTTCGGCGTGCCCAGGACCTGGAAGGTACTCGCATCGCCCACCGCGCGCAGGCTCTTCCAGAATTGCGCGGAAATGCCCCGGTAGTTGGGGTTCTTCACCACGCCCTTGAGCTCGCCGTTCTCGATCAACTGGCCCCACTCGCAGCCGAACTGGAATTTGTTGCGGGCGTCGTCGATGGACCAGGAGCGGTTGGTGCGCATCAGCACGCCATGTTCGGTGCCCTGGATCAGTTGCGCCAGGGACTGGTCGCCGGGTTCGATATTCAGGTTCGCCATGCGGTCGATGGGTGGCCGATTCCAGCCGCAGGCGCGGCTGTTGGCGACACCGTCGAGGCCGGCGCGGAACTGCGACAGCGCGCCGCCCAGTGGACGCAGCAACAGGCCTTCGCGAATCAGGAATTGTTTGCTGGCGGCGCTGCCGTCGTCGTCGTGGCTGTAGCTGGCCAGTTCTTCGGGAATGTTCGGGTCGAAGGTCACGTTCAACAGGCGGGAGCCGTATTGCAGATGGCCGAAATCGCTGGTCTTGACGAAGCTGGTGCCGGCGTAATTGCGCTCGTCTCCCAGGATGCGGTCCAGTTCCAGCGGATGGCCGATGGACTCGTGGATCTGCAGCATCATCTGGTCGGGCATCAGCAGCAGGTCGCGGGGGCCTTGCGGGGTGTTCGGCGCCATCAGCAACTGCAGGGCCTGGTCGGCGATTTTCGGCCCGGCCCCGATCAGGCCGCAGCGGCTGATCACATCGAAGCCGCCCTGCTGGCCGAAGTTTTCCCGGCCCAGGGTGCGGGTCTGGCTGTCGTGGCCGTCGAAGGCGGTGACTTCCAGGGCCGGGTAGATGAAGCGTTGGGCCTGGCGCAGTTCAGCGCCGGCACTGTTGAGGTAGATCTGTTCGACCTGGGTCAGGCCGATACTGGCCTGCCAGTTCACCAGGCGCTCGTCCTGGGGCACCGCAGCCGATTCGTCGCCGAGCACCTGGTAGCAATCGCTCAGGGAGGGGAAAGCCTGGTCGAAATGCGGCGAGAAGTAATCGGCGCGGTCACTGGATACGGCTTGTCCGCGCAGGTCGAGCAAGGCATGGGGCTTGAGCTGGCGAGCATGCTGTTCGGCGCGTTCCAGTGCCGCTTGCAGACCGGCCTGGGACAGGTCGTTGGTGGCGGCATACGCCTCGACACCGTTGACCCGCGCGGTGAGCATCGCACCTTCATCACGGTTCAGGCTGGGCGGTTCGGCGACATTCTTGCGCACCGACAAATGCTGGCCGGATTCGCGCACGTAACGCAGGGAAAAGAATTCAGCGCCCGTGCGCAAGGCAGCGAAACGCTGCTTGAGCTGGGGGTGGAAGTCGAACATGGAACCTCCTTGTCTGGAGCGAGGGTGCGGCGCATTGCGGTGATTTGACGCGGCGGCTCTAGATTAGGCCTGGGGTGGGGGTGGGATCAAGGTAGATGGGAATACTGATGTGTCAGGGCGGATGCTATCGCGAGCAAGCTCGCTCCCACAGGGGGGATCTTCAATGGTCACAAAAGGTGTGTCCGCTGCGGATCCCTGTGGGAGCGAGCTTGCTCGCGATGGCGGTCCTGAGTCTTACTGAGCCATTGGCCCCACTTCGCGCAGGGGCTTGCCGCGCACCGGCGCGTCGCCAGCCACGTAGTACGGGGCGGTGCTGCGTGGCAGGGGCTTGCGACCACGGATCTTGTCGGCGATTTTCTCGGCGATCATGATCGTCGGCGCGTTCAGGTTGCCGGTGGTGATGATCGGCATGATCGAGGCATCCACCACGCGCAGCCCTTGCATGCCATGCACGCGACCTTCGCCGTCCACCACGGCCATGTCGTCGGTGCCCATCTTGCACGAGCAGGACGGGTGGAACGCGGTTTCGGCGTGTTCGCGGATGAACTGGTCCAGTTGCGCGTCCGTCTGCACCTCGATGCCCGGACTGATCTCGCGACCCCGGAACGGATCGAGTGCCGGTTGCTGCATGATCTCGCGGGTCAGGCGGATGCCGTCGCGAAACTCCTGCCAGTCCTGCTCGGTCGCCATGTAGTTGAACAGAATGCTCGGGTGCTGGCGCGGGTCCTTGGACTTGGCCTGGATCCGGCCGCGGCTCGGCGAGCGCATGGAGCCCATGTGCGCCTGGAAGCCGTGTTCCTTCACCCCGTTGCTGCCGTTGTAGTTAATCGCCACCGGCAGGAAGTGGTACTGGATGTTGGGCCAATCGAATTCCGGGCGGGTGCGGATGAAGCCGCCGGCCTCGAACTGGTTGCTGGCGCCGATACCGGTGCCGTTGAACAGCCATTCGGCACCGATGGCCGGCTGGTTGTACCAGAGCAGCGACGGGTACAGCGAGACCGGTTGAGTGCAGGCGTATTGCAGGTACAGCTCCAGGTGATCCTGCAGGTTCTCACCGACCCCCGGCAGGTCATGCACCACCGGAATGTCGAGGCTTTCCAGCAATTGCGCCGGGCCGACGCCGGAGCGTTGCAGGATCTGTGGCGAGGCGATGGCGCCGGAGCACAGCAGCACTTCCTTGCGTGCCCGGGCTTCGACACGCTCTTCAGCGGCGCCCACCAGGTAACGCACGCCGACCGCACGCTTGCCTTCGAAGATGATCTTGTCGGTCAGGGCGTGGGTGACGATGGTCAGGGTCGAGCGCTTCTTGGCGATGTCCAGGTAGCCGCGCGCGGTGCTGGCCCGACGGCCGTTGGGCGTGACGGTACGGTCCATCGGGCCGAAACCTTCCTGCTGGTAGCCGTTGAGGTCTTCGGTACGCGGGTAACCGGCCTGCACGCCGGCTTCGACCATGGCGTGGAACAACGGGTTGTTGCCGGCCTTGGGCGTGGTCACGCTGACCGGCCCGTCGCCGCCGTGGTAGTCGTTCGGGCCGATGTCCCGGGTCTCGGCTTTTCTGAAGTAGGGCAGGCAGTCCAGGTACGTCCAGTCCTCGAGGCCAGGCAGTTTTGCCCAGTTGTCATAGTCCAGGGCGTTGCCGCGGATGTAGCACATGCCGTTGATCAGCGAAGAACCGCCCAGGCCCTTGCCGCGACCGCATTCCATGCGGCGGCCGTTCATGTGCGGCTCCGGGTCGGTCTCGTAGGCCCAGTTGTAGCGCCGGCCTTGCAGCGGGAATGCCAGGGCGGCAGGCATTTGCGTGCGAAAGTCCAGGCGATAGTCCGGGCCGCCGGCTTCGAGCAGCAGGACGGTGACGCCCTCGTCTTCGGTCAGGCGGGTGGCCAGGGTGTTACCGGCCGAGCCGGCACCGATGATGATGTAATCGAATTCTTGGGACATGAAATGCACCCTCTTTTTGAATTGGGTTCAGGTCGCGGTTGCCTTGACGCCGCAGAACCTGTGGCGAGGGGATTTATCCCCGTTCGGCTGCGCAGCAGTCGTAAATCAGCGACTGGGTTTGTCTGAAGAATGGGGGGCCTTGGGGAGGGGCTGCTACGCAGCCCCACGGGGATAAATCCCCTCGCCACAACAGCGTTCACTCAAGGCCTCATGTCCAATCAGAACACCGACGCGTAATCGCCCAGTTCGACCTGTACCGATTTGATGCGGGTGAAGTTGTTCAGCGAACTGATGCCGTTCTCACGGCCCACGCCCGATTGCTTGTAGCCGCCCACCGGCATTTCAGCCGCCGATTCGCCCCAGGCGTTGATCCAGCAGATGCCGGCTTCGAGCTGGTGGATCACGCGGTGGGCGCGGTTCAGGTCGCGGGTCACGACGCCGGCGGCCAGGCCGAAATCGGTGTCGTTGGCGCGGCGGATCACTTCTTCTTCGGTGTCATAGGTGAGGATGCTCATCACCGGGCCGAAGATTTCCTCGCGCACGATGGTCATCTCATCGGTGCAGTCGGTGAACACGGTCGGGGCGACGAACGCGCCCTTGGCGAATTCGCCTTCAGTCAGGCGACCGCCGCCGCATAGCAGGCGCGCGCCTTCGGCTTTGCCTTTCTCGATGTAGCCCAGCACGCTTTCCATGTGGGCGAAGCTCACCAGCGGGCCGAAATTGGTGTTTTCATCCTCTGGGTTGCCAACGCGGATGCGCGCCACACGCTCGGCGATCTTGGCTTCGAAGGCGGCCTTGAGGTGGCTCGGTACGAACACGCGAGTGCCGTTGGTGCAGACCTGGCCGGAGCTGTAGAAGTTGGCCATCATCGCGGTGTCGGCGGCGCGATCCAGGTCAGCGTCGTCGAAGATGATCAGCGGCGACTTGCCGCCCAGTTCCATGGTCACGTCCTTGAGCGAAGAACTCGAGGCGCTGGCCATGACTTTCTTGCCGGTGTCGGTGCCGCCGGTGAAGGAGATTTTCTCGATGCGCGGGTGCTCGGTCAGCCAGGTGCCGACTTCACGGCCGCTGCCGGTCAAGACGTTGAACACACCCGCTGGAACGCCGGCTTCGGTGTAGATCTCGGCCAGTTTCAGGGTGGTGAGCGAGGTGACTTCGCTCGGCTTGAAGATCATTGCGTTGCCAGCCGCCAGGGCCGGGGCGGATTTCCACAGGGCGATCTGGATCGGGTAGTTCCACGCGCCGATACCGGCCACCACGCCCAGGGGCTCGCGACGGGTGTAGACGAATGAAGTGGTGCGCAGCGGAACCTGCTCGCCTTCGATGGCAGGCACCAGGCCAGCGTAGTATTCCAGCACGTCGGCGCCGGTGACGATGTCGACGTAGCGGGTTTCGGAGTAGGCCTTGCCGGTGTCCAGGGTTTCCAGGGCGGCCAGTTCATCGTTGCGCTCGCGCAGGATGTCCACGGCGCGGCGCAGGATGCGCGAACGCTGCATGGCGGTCATGGCCGCCCAGACTTTCTGGCCCTTTTCGGCGCTGACCACGGCGCGCTCCACGTCCTCGAACGTTGCGCGCTGCACCAGGGCGAGTACTTCACCGTTGGCCGGGTTGATGGCTTCGAAAGTGGCGTCGCCGCTGGCATCGCTGTACGCGCCATCGATGTAAAGTTTTTGCAGTTCGAAACGGGCCATAAAGTCCTCGCAAGTGCATGAGTGGTTGGCTGGCCACCGAGCGTGTCGTTCATAGCTGACTACGCGCTGCGGTGACGGTTCAGGAGTCGAGCGGTTCTGTGTGCTCTGGCGCCCCCGCCTTGGCCAGTTGGAAATCCATGTATTCGTAAGCGATCTGGTGCGCCTGGGCGGTATCGAACGCGTCTCCCGACAGCGCTCCGCGCAGCCACAAACCGTCAATCAACGCGGCCAGGCCCCGTGCCGCGCTGCGCGCCTGATCGACGGGCAACACGCGGCGGAACTGGCAGCACAGGTTGGAATACAGACGGTGATCGTTGATCCGCTGCAACCTGTGCAAAGACGGGTGGTGCATGCTGGTGGCCCAGAAGGCCAGCCAGGTTTTCATTGCCGGGCCATTGACCTGGCTGGCGTCGAAGTTGCCTTCGATGATCACCTTGAGGTGAGCCCGCGGGCTGGTGTCCTCCAGTGCCTGGCGGCGTGCGGTGACGTTTTCGCTCAGGACAGTCATCAGGTACTGGGCCGTGGCCGCGATCAGGCCGTTCTTGTCCTGAAAGTAGTGACTGATGATGCCGTTGGAGACACCAGCCAGACGGGCGATCAGCGCAATGCTGGCGTCCCCCATCCCGACCTGATCGACCGCTTGCAACGTGGCTTCGATCAATTGTTGGCGGCGGATGGGTTGCATACCGACCTTGGGCATCTAGCACATCTCCTTAGGCCTGCAGGCGGACGAATGCAGTCCGTCATGGCGAGGGCCAGTCTATTTTGTTTTTATTGAACGTTCAATCAACAAAAACAAAGTTCTATGACAAGTCGTCGCTGTTTGTCGGATTTCCACGTGTAAAGGGCGCTTGAAGGCACATGGAAAACCGCCGCGCAGGGGCGAGGACTTTTTCGGGATGTCTTTATAACACTCGTCGGTCGGTTGCCGAGCAAACGGCTGTGTCGCTGGGCTGCGGTGTAGGAGCTGTCGAGTGCAACGAGGCTGCGATCTTTCCCCAGACACTTGAATCTCAAGCGAAAGATCAAAAGATCGCAGCCTTCGGCAGCTCCTACACGGCAACCCGGCGGGAGCAAGAGGCAGGCTGAATCTCTGCACAAACAAAAACGCCGCGATCATCTCGCGGCGTTTGTGTGCGTGGGCTCAGCCCAGGTTCTTGCCGAGCAGTGCGTGGTACAGCTCGCTGTCGCCCAGGATCCCGACGACTTTCTGGTTATCGTGGAGCACCAGTTTGTTGCCGGTCTGGTAGCGGATCTGCAACGCGTCGCGCATGCCGATGTTGGAATCCACCAGGGTCGGACGCCGGCCCAGCTCTTCCACCGACTGGCCCGGTGCCCAGTTTTGCAGGTCCAGGACCGCGCCGTTCTGCCGGGCGCCCTTGATGGTGTTGCCTTCGGCCAGGTCGAGCCAGGAGTCGCCGCCCGGATCCAGGCAGACCGAACCGTTGATGCGTTTGCAGTTGTCCAGGGTGCGCATCAGGCTGCGACCGCACAGGACGTTGAGCGGGTTGGTGTGGGCGACGAACGTACGCACATAGTCGTCCGCCGGGTTGAGCACGATCTCTTCGGGCTTGCTGTACTGGATGATCTTGCCGTCTTTCATGATGGCGATCCGCGTGCCCAGCTTCAGGGCTTCGTCCAGGTCATGGCTGACGAACACGATGGTCTTTTGCAGTTTGCGCTGCAGTTCCAGCAGTTCGTCCTGCAGGCCTTGGCGGATCAGCGGGTCGAGGGCCGAAAACGGTTCGTCCATCAGCAGGATGTCGGCGTCCATCGCCAGGGCGCGGGCCAGGCCGACCCGTTGCTGCATGCCGCCGGACAGCTCGTCGGGTTTCTTGTTGCGCCACTGGGTCAGGCCCACCAGCTCGAGTTTTTCATCCACCAGCTTGCGCCGTTCCTTCTCGGGACGGCCCTGCATTTCCAGGCCGAAGCTGATGTTCTCGCGCACCGTCAGCCAGGGCATCAGGGCGAACTTCTGGAACACCATGGCGATGCGCTTGGTGCGCATCATCTTCAGTTCGGCGGGGGAGCAGGAGGCGATGTCGATCTGCCGTCCTTCATGCTCGACGAACAACTTGCCACGACTGACGGTGTTCAAGCCGTTGATGCAGCGCAGCAGGCTGGATTTGCCTGAGCCGGAAAGGCCCATCAAGACGCAGATCTCCCCCTTCTCGATGGACAGGCTGGCTTTTTCCACGCCGACGATCAGGCCGGTCTGCTGCAGGATCTCGGGGCGCGAAAAACCCTTGTCCAGCAGGTCCAGCGCGGCCTTGGGGCGGTTGGAGAAAATAACATCGACGTCTTCGAAACGAATGATGCTCATGCGTCACCCCCTACTTTAGCGTCGGGTTGTTTGCAGATTCGGTCGAGCATGATCGCCAGCAATACGATCGCCAGGCCGGCTTCGAAGCCCAGGGCGATATCGGCGGTGTTCAGTGCGTTGACCACGGGTTTGCCCAGGCCATCGGCACCCACCAGCGCGGCGATCACCACCATCGACAACGACAGCATGATGCACTGGGTGATACCGGCCGCGATGCTTGGCATCGCATGGGGCAGTTCGATACGCGACAGGAGTTGGCGGCGGGAGCAGCCGAAGGCTTTGCCGGCGTCCATCAGTTCGTCCGGAACGTCGCGGATGCCCAGGTAGGTCAGGCGGATGGGCGCGGCAATCGCGAACACCACCGTGGAGATCAGGCCCGGGACCACACCCAGACCGAAAAGGGTCAGGGTAGGAATGAGGTAGACGAAGGTCGGTACGGTCTGCATCAGATCGAGTACCGGCCGCATCAGGGTATAGAACATCGGCTTGTGCGCGGCAACAATGCCCAGCGGCACACCGATCAGCACACAGACCAGGGTCGCGAACAGCACCTGGGCCAGGGTTTCCATGGTCTCTTGCCAGTAACCCAGGTTGAGAATCAGCAGGAAGGACGCGATGACGAATACGGTCAGGCCCCATTTGCGCTGGATGAAGTGCGCCAATAGCGCGATGAGGCCGATCAGGGCCAGGGGGTTGAACCAGGTCAGCGCAAACGTCACGCCGTGAATCATCGTTTCCAGAAACAGCGCGATTGCGTCGAATGTGCTGGCGCCGTTTTGCGTCAACCATTCGACAAAGCCCGCGATGTACTGGCCCAAAGGTATTTTCTGATCAATAAGCATGGTAGTGAACGTCCGCATGCAAGGGAATAAACAGCCCGGGCGAGCGAACTCGCCCGGCATAACATAGGCAGTTATTGCACAAGCTTGGCTTTCACGGCTTCCAGGCCAGGTTTACCGTCAATGGTGGTCACGCCAGCGAGCCAGGTATCGAGTACCTGTGGGTTTTTCTTCAGCCAGGCCTTGGCCGCGGCCTCAGGTTTCATCTTGTCGTCGAGCACGTTGCCCATCAGCTGGCTTTCCATGTCGACGGTGAACTCCAGGTTTTTCAACAGTTGTCCAACGTTGCTGCATTCCTGGCTGTAGCCCTTGCGGGTGTTGGTCGCCACGGTAGCGGCACCGAAGTCGGGGCCGAAGAAGTCGTCGCCGCCGGTCAGGTACTGGATCTTGAAACGCGTGTTCATCGGGTGTGGCGCCCAGCCGAGGAACACCACGTCGGTGCCACGCTTGGAGGCGCGGTCGACCTGCGAGAGCATGCCCGCTTCACTCGACTCGACGACTTTGAAGCCGGCGTCCTTCAGGCCGAAGGCGTTCTTTTCGATCATGCTCTGGATCAGGCGGTTGCCGTCGTTGCCCGGCTCGATGCCGTAGATCTTGCCGTCCAGCTCTTTCTTGAATTTGGGAATGTCGGCGAAGTCATGCAGACCTTTGTCATACAGGGCCTGGGGTACGGCGAGGGTGTATTTGGCGCCCTTGAGGTTGGTGCGCACGGTTTCCACGGTGCCGGCTTCGCGGTAGGCCTTGATGTCGTTTTCCATGGTCGGCATCCAGTTGCCGAGGAATACATCCATGTTCTTGCCATCGGCCAGGGACTTGTAGGTCACCGGCACGGAAATCATGGTGGTCTTGGTCTTGTAGCCCAGCGCGTCCAGCACCACGCTGGTGGTCGCCGTGGTCACGGTAATGTCGGTCCAGCCGACATCGGAGAAGTTGACGGTGCTGCACTTTTCGGGTTCTGCAGCGTTGGCCAGCATCGGAAGACTCAGCATGGCGGCCAACAACAACGGCTTGGAACCTTTCATGGGTGGACTCCTGGTGTTTTATCGGCGGTGTCCGGTCAGGACAACCACGCTTAATTGGATGTTGCGGTTGGTGGCGCGTGGGCACTCTCTGACACGCGGCCTTGCAAACGAGCCGTAACCGATCATGTACCAGTGCAAATCTGACGCCTACAGGGTGAGTCGTATCCAGTACAGGGATGGTCGCATCCAGTGTCGGTGACGTCGTTTACAGATTTTTTCCGCCCCTGACGGGCCTCTGACACGCAGAAAAACGCCGCAGAACCGGGGTCAGGGACGGGCGGCGCTGGTGGGCATGATTGCGTCGGTGTCAGACGTCGGGCGCCAAGGCAAAAACCGGATGATGCGGCCATCCCGGCGTTGAGCGTAGCAGCTCCGTCACCGGACGCTCCTGCGCCCGGATGTGCCTGTTCTGGAGGTTATCGGCAATGGCAATCAGCGTTTTCGACTTGTTCAAAATCGGTATCGGCCCGTCCAGTTCCCACACCGTGGGCCCCATGCGTGCCGCGGCGCTGTTCGTTGAAGCGCTCAAGGCAAAGGCCCTGCTCAATGATGTGCGCCGGGTCGAGGTGCAATTGTTTGGTTCGCTGTCGGCCACCGGCATCGGCCACGGCAGCGACAACGCCGTGATCATGGGCCTGATGGGGGAGTGGCCGGACGCAATCGACCCGTCGCAGATCGGCCCGCGCATCGAGCTGCTGCGTGAAACCCAGACCCTGCTGCTCGACGGTCGCCTGCCGGTGCCGTTCGTATGGTCCCGGGACATGCGCCTGATCGACGAGAACCTGCCGTTCCATCCCAATGCGATGACGCTGGTGGCCGAGGGCGCCGACGGTGAGCTGCACCGTGACACTTATTACTCGGTCGGCGGTGGCTTTGTCGTCGATCAGGCCCAGGCCTCCAGTGGTGTGGTGGATCTGGACAGCACTGAGCTGCCTTACGATTTCTCCAGCGCCGAAGAATTGCTTGAGCTGTGCCGTACCCACAACTTGCGGGTAGCCGAGTTGATGCTGGCCAACGAAAAGGTCTGGCGGTCCGAAGACGAGATCCGCAGTGGCCTGATGAAACTGTGGCGGGCCATGCAGGATTGCGTCGAGCAGGGCCTCAAGCACGAAGGCATCCTGCCGGGCGGTTTGAATGTGCGCCGGCGGGCGGCCAAGTTGCACCGCAGCCTGCAAGAGCTGAACAAGCCCAATGTCATCGGCTCGACCCTCAGCGCCATGGAGTGGGTCAACCTGTTCGCCCTGGCGGTCAACGAGGAGAACGCGGCCGGCGGCCGCATGGTCACGGCGCCGACCAACGGTGCGGCGGGAATCATCCCGGCGGTGCTGCACTACTTCATGAAATTCAGCGAAGCGGTCACCGACGCCAACGTCGTGGATTATTTCCTAGCCGCGGCGGCCATCGGGATCCTGTGCAAAAAGAACGCATCGATCTCCGGCGCCGAAGTCGGTTGCCAGGGCGAGGTAGGATCGGCCTGCGCCATGGCGGCGGCGGGCCTGGCGGAAATCCTCGGGGCCACGCCGGAGCAACTGTGCAACGCGGCGGAAATCGGCCTGGAACACAACCTCGGCCTGACCTGCGACCCGGTGGGCGGCCTGGTGCAGGTGCCGTGCATCGAGCGCAACGCGATCGCCGCAGTCAAGGCCATCAATGCCGCACAAATGGCCCTGCGCGGGGATGGCCAGCATTTCATCTCCCTGGACCGGGTGATCCGCACCATGCGTGATACCGGTGCCGACATGCATGACAAGTATAAAGAGACCTCGCGCGGTGGTTTGGCGGTCAGTGCGGTGGAGTGCTGACCTGAGGTTGCAGATTTATTGTGGCGAGGGGATTTATCCCCGCTGGGCCGCGCAGCGGCCCCCTACGTTCTTTCTGATACACCGAGGTGTTTGAGGTTAGGGCTGCTTCGCAGCCCAGCGGGATAAATCCCCTCGCCACAAGGACCTCAAGTTGCTCACAAAATGCACACCCATCCTGAAACACGCCACCTTTTAGCGCGTCGCAAACAGACAAGGCGCCTGTTGCCGGGCCAACCGCTGAATCGCGCTCGACCGTCCGTCACCCGCACCTGTGGTGCTACTCCTTGCGCAAGCCGCGCAGCCCAGTTCCCACAAGTGCTACCGAACTGCTCACAGCCTTCTGTAAGCGGTACCTGCAGCCATTGACGGCACCTAAAACCCGGACGCGATGCACGCCTTATATAGACGGGCCGCGATGTCGTTTTCAGGATTTATTGAACACACATTCAATTTTAGGCATGGCAATTGCTCTATCCCGATAAAGCCCTGTCTCGCGCAAGAGAACGTGGCAATAACAAGAGCCTCCGCCTGAGGCCATCACCCGCTTTGTGTGAGGAGATACCGCGATGACGACGTCCAACTCCGGGGCCCAACCCCAGAACCGTGCGCCTCAATCCATCGGCTTTTTGCTGCTGGACAATTTCACGCTGATTTCCCTGGCGTCCGCGGTGGAACCGCTACGCATGGCCAACCAGCTATCCGGTCGCGAGCTGTATCGCTGGACCACCCTCACGGTCGATGGCGGCCAGGTCTGGGCCAGCGACGGTTTGCAGATCACCCCCGACGCCTCCATGCACAAGGCGCCGCCCCTGGACACCGTCATTGTCTGTGGTGGCATTGGCATCCAGCGCACCGTGACCCGTGAACACGTGTCGTGGTTGCAGAGCCAGGCCCGCCAGTCCCGTCGCCTCGGCGCGGTCTGCACCGGCAGTTGGGCCCTGGCCTGCGCCGGCCTGTTGGACGGTTTCGATTGCAGCGTGCACTGGGAATGCCTGGCGGCGATGCAGGAAGCGTTCCCGCGGGTATCGATGAGCACCCGCCTGTTCACCCTCGACCGCAACCGCTTCACCAGCTCCGGTGGCACCGCGCCGCTGGACATGATGTTGCACCTGATCAGTCGCGATCACGGTCGTGAGCTGTCGGCGGCGATCTCTGAAATGTTTGTCTACGAGCGTATCCGCAACGAGCAGGATCACCAGCGTGTGCCGCTCAAGCACATGCTTGGCACCAACCAGCCGAAGTTGCAGGAAATCGTGGCGTTGATGGAAGCCAACCTCGAAGAGCCGATCGACCTGGACGAACTGGCGGTGTACGTCGCCGTGTCCCGGCGTCAGCTGGAGCGGTTGTTCCAGAAATACCTGCACTGCTCACCGTCGCGCTACTACCTCAAGCTGCGGCTCATTCGTGCGCGGCAACTGCTCAAGCAGACGCCGATGTCGATCATCGAGGTGGCCTCGGTGTGCGGCTTCGTTTCCACCCCGCACTTCTCCAAGTGCTACCGCGAATACTTCGGCATTCCGCCGCGGGACGAGCGCGTTGGTTCCAATACCACGCAACAGGTGGCGATGATGCCGCTGCCGCAGGCGCTGGTGCTGTCGCCACTGTCCGGGCCGCTGTCGGCGCTGAGCCAGGCGCGTAATGAATCGACGTTTGCCAGCGTGAGGCTCTAGAAGGGAGCTTGCCCCCGCTGGGCCTGCTGGCGCTGTGTAGGAGCTGCCGAGCGAAGCGAGGCTGCGATCTTTCTCCAGACATTTGAGTCCCAAGTGAAAGATTAGAAGATCGCAGGCTTCGCCAGCTCCTACAGGGACCAGGATCAGCTGTGGTTTTGCTGGTAATCCGTCAGCGCCGGCAACAGCTGCTTGTCGATTGCCTGGCGCACGGCCGGCAGGATGGTGGCGCTGCTGGTGTACATGTCCTTGACCATCCGCCGCAGTTCATTGGCGCGGGCCCTGTCCAGCCCCCGCACTGCGCACTCGCATGCCTGCTCGGCAGTGGAGCCACTGGGTATCTGCAGTCCCAGGGCCTTGAGATGGCCCAGCAGGTCTTCCTGGTCGATCAAATCGGCGTGCATCATGACGCTTTTCCTTGTTCAGGGATTGGGGTCGTGTCTCGATTCTGGTAGCCACCCGAAGCGGCGGCAAGGGCAAATGGTCGCAATGTCATGAATGACTATGGAGGCGTCGTTTTCGGTTAACTTGCCCAGGCCTGGACTGGGCACACTGGCCCCAAGCTGAATCACGATGGTTTGGTCACCCTCGCGCGACAGCTCCTCCAGTAACGCAACCTGCCCCGATCCTGTCACGGCTTGATCGGGGATTTTTTTGTCTGTGACAATCAGGGAGTGATGGGTTGTTCGTCAGGGCGCTATCGCGAGCAAGCTCGCTCCCACAGGGGTTGTGTCGTTCACAGATCTGATGTGGGAGCGAGCTTGCTCGCGATGAACGATGACGCGGTCTACCTCTGCAACACCAGAATCCGCGACAACAACTCATCCCGATCCACATAACACCCCTGGAAATGCCGTGCCCCGGAGGCCGGGTCGAAGGCATTGCGGGCGTGAAGGGTGCGGCGGTTGTCGAAGCACCAGAGCTGGCCCGGTTCGAGACGCTGCACCACGCGAAAGCGTGGCTCGCGGGTCAGGGCGATGAAGCGGCGGTAGGCACGGTAGAGTTTGGGCATCTGCTCGGCCGAGGTGTCGAACGGCCCACGCAGGAAGTTCGCCATGCGGATTTCCGAGACCTGTCCGAGGGCGTCCAGGGCGATGATCGGCGCCAGGCAGCGGTAGTCGCTGCGGCGGTCCTTGTTGCGAAACTCCACCGGAATCCGGCACAGGGCGTCGAAGGCCTCGGGGTCTTCCTGGCGCAGGGTTTCGGCAATGGCGAAACCGTCGACAAAAATGCTCTCGCCACCGTCGGCGTCATTCACCAGGCAATGCAAGAACTGCAGCCCCGGCTGCAGCTCCCGGGTCGGCAGGTCGGTGTGCAGCGGCAGGTTGAAAGCGGTGTAGGCGTTGCTGTCGGCATCGGCCTTGGACTGCACGTTGAACAGCACGCCGAAGTTGCTCTCGCGGATGAAGGCGATGCGTTGGGCTACCCGTTTCAGCGAACCGGGTTCGGTGGGCACGCCGCGCACTTGGGTCAGGCCGATGTCGCGCAGCGCCAGCAACCATTGCAGCAATGCGTCGGTATCGTCCATCAGCGCCGGGTAATCGAACACCGGCAGTGGCAGGTCGTGCCGCCACAGCTGGCGCCGGGGCTTGTTCGCCAGGCGCTCGGCCCGGGATTGATCATCGTAGGCATGGGCGCGCAACCAGCCCGGGTCAAAACGGCTCTGATGGCCGTCCTGCCAGTCCACGCATAGGCAGCCTTCGTCGTCGATGCGAATCGCGCCGGGGGCCATGTCCTCAGCGACATCGACGATTTCCAGCACCTGCTCGCGGGTGACGCTGTAGACGCATTGGGGGCAAGGGCAGTTGTCCCGTAACCATGGGTGATGAAAGGGGCTGGTCCGGCCATCGGCCCATGTGACTTGCACCCGATCGGCCAAGGGGGTGGCGGCGGTCAACGCAAAGATCAGGGGATAACGGCGGAAGTCGGCAAAAGCGGCGGCGGTGTTCATGCGATCTCCTGTGCGAAGCTTACCGGGCGGGGGGCAGGGCGATGACCCGACCGATATAGGTCGGGGTCGGCAGGTCGGATTGCTCATCAAGCAGGGCGTCGAGCCGGGCCAGGGTCTGCTCCGTGAAGGGCGCCGAGCGCGGGCCCGCCAGATCGACGTGCAACAGCATCTGTTCATTGCCGGCCAGTTCTTTATCACCACCCACCAGGTGCAGGCTGTGATAGAGGTGCAGGCGTTTGGCGTCGTGGCCGATGATCTGCGTGTGCACTTGCACCTCGGCCCCGAGTTTCACTTCGTGCAGGTAGTTGAGGTGCAGTTCGAGGGTGAACAGCGAGTGACCGCTGGCTTCGCGGTTCTGGCTGTCCAGGCCGAGCCGGTCCATCAGCGCGTCGGTGGCGTAGCTGAAGATCAGCAAGTAGAAAGCATCGCGTAGATGGCCGTTGTAATCGACCCATTCGGGGAGGATGCGGGTCTGGTAGGTGGTGAGGGTGGGCATGATTCAGGTCCGACAATTGGGGTGACTGGGCTGGCGCTATCGCGAGCAAGCTCGCTCCCACAGGGATCTCCGGGGGAGATAAAGAGCGTTCACACCGCGAAATCCTTGTGGGAGCGAGCTTGCTCGCGATGGGGCCAGACCTGCTGGCCCTAAAACAGGGTTTACTCTTCGAAAGCCATGCCATGCTTGGCCTTGGTGGTCTTCACCGCCTCCAGCACCGCCAGCAAACAGTCATCACGATAGCGCTCCAGGGCCGAGATGCTGTGGCTGCCCAATTGCTCGCTCGTGCCGTCCACCACATCGTCGATCAGCTTTTCGGTCAGCTCCGGCGCTGGCAGGTAGGTCCAGGGCAGTTGCAGTGCCGGGCCGAACTGGGCCATGAAGTGCCGCATGCCGGCATCGCCACCGGCCAGGGTGTAGGTCAGGAACGTGCCCATGAATGACCAGCGCAGGCCGGCGCCAAAACGAATGGCATCGTCGATTTCCCCCGTGGTGGCGACACCGTCGTTGACCAGGTGCAGGGCTTCGCGCCACAGCGCTTCGAGCAGTCGGTCGGCGATGAAGCCGGGCACTTCCTTGCGTACGTGCAGCGGCCGCATGCCGAGGGATTCATACACCTGCATGGCCGCTTGCACGGCTTCGGGCGCGGTGTGCTTGCCACCGACCACTTCCACCAGCGGCAACAGGTAGACCGGGTTGAACGGATGTCCGACCACGCAGCGTTCCGGGTGGGTCGCACCTTCGTAGAATTCGCTGGGCAACAGCCCCGACGTGCTGGAGCCGATCAATGCATTCGGCTTGGCGGCTGCGCTGATCTGGCCGTGCAATTCGAGCTTCAGTTCCAGGCGCTCGGGGGCGCTTTCCTGGATGAAGTCGGCGTCGCGCACGCATTCTTCGATGGTCGCGACAAAGCGCAGCCGATCCTGCGAGGCACCAGGGGCCAGGCCCTGTTTCTCCAGCGCGCCCCAAGCGTTGGCGACGCGTTTGCGCAATGCCGCCTCGGCACCTGGTGCCGGGTCCCAGGCGACAACGTCGAGGCCATGGGCCAGGGCCCGGCTGACCCAGCCGCTGCCGATTACACCACTGCCCAGGGCGGCGAAGGTCTTGATGTCGGTGATAAAGCTCATGGTGATGTCCTGAAAAGAGTGAAGATCACCTGTGGGAGCGAGCTTGCTCGCGATGGCGGCGGTACATCCAACGCCTCTTCGAAGGCAGGAATATCGCTATCGCGAGCGAGCTCGCTCCCACAGGGTTATGCGCAGGTTCGGCTCAGCCGCGCTGGGCCAGGCCCATTTTCTTGCGACCTTCAGCCGGCGTGAGCACACGCGCCCCGAGGCGGCTGAGGATTTCGCCAGCGCGCTCCACCAGTTGGCCGTTGGTGGCGAGCACGCCTTTATCCAGCCAGAGGTTGTCTTCCAGCCCGACCCGCACGTTGCCCCCCAGCAGCACTGCCTGGGCGGCCATCGGCATTTGCATGCGGCCGATGCCGAAGCCGGCCCATACCGCGTCGGCCGGCAGGTTGTCGACCATGGCTTTCATGGTGGTGGTGTCGGCCGGCGCGCCCCATGGGATGCCCAGGCAGAGCTGGAACAGCGGGTTGTCCAGCAGGCCTTCCTTGATCAATTGCTTGGCGAACCACAGGTGCCCGGTGTCGAAGATTTCCAACTCGGCCTTGACTCCCAGCTCGGTGATCCGCTTGGCCCCGGCCCGCAGTTGCGCCGGGGTGGAGACGTAAATGGTGTCGCCGTCGCCGAAGTTCAGGGTGCCGCAATCCAGCGTGCAGATTTCCGGCAGCAGCTCTTCGACGTGGGCCAGGCGGGTCAGCGGACCCACCAGGTCGGTGTTGGGGCCGAACTCCATCGGCCGTTCGCCCGCACCGATTTCCAAGTCACCGCCCATGCCGGCGGTGAGGTTGACGATGATGTCCACGTCCGCCTCACGGATGCGCTCCATCACTTCGCGGTACAGCGCCACATCGCGGCTGAACTTGCCGGTCTGCGGGTCGCGGACGTGGCAGTGGACCACGGTGGCACCGGCCTTGGCGGCTTCGACGGCAGCGGCGGCGATCTGTTTCGGGGTGACCGGCACGTGGGGGCTCTTGGCGGTCGTGTCGCCAGCACCGGTGAGTGCGCAGGTGATGATGACGTCGTGGTTCATGGTGCGGATTCCTTCAGGCGTGGTGAGTCACCGCGCAGCCGTTGGGTGCTGCGCAGAGGGAGAACGGTTGGTCAGTTACTGGTGAGTTTCAGGTTGTCGGCGGCCGGCTTGCCGTCGAAGGTGGTCACGCCGTCGAGCCAGCGCTGCTTGTCTTGCGGATGATCCTTGAGCCATTGCCGGGCCGATTCGAGTGGATCCTTGTGATCGAGCAGCGGCTGCATCATCCGGCTCTCGTCTTCGGCGGTGAAGGTCAGGTTGCTCAGCAAGCGACCGACGTTCGGGCATTGCTCGGCGTAGTTCGGCGCGGTGACGGTCCAGACGGTGGCCATGCCTTCGTTCGGGCCGAGGGCGTCTTCGCTGCCGGTGAGGTAGGTCATTTGCACGTTGACGTTCATCGGATGCGGTGCCCAGCCAAAGAACACCACGGCTTCCTTGCGCCGTACGGCGCGGTCCACGGCGGCGAGCATGCCGGCTTCGCTGGACTCCACCAGTTGGAATTTGCCCAGGCCGAACTGGTTCTTGGCGATCATCGCCTTGATCTGGGTGTTGGCGCCGGAGCCGGGTTCGATGCCGTAGATCTTGCCACCCAACTCTTTTTCGAATTTGGCGATGTCGGCGAAGCTCTTCAAGCCCTTGTCGGCCAGGTAGGTCGGCACGGCCAGGGTGGCGCGGGCGTCCTTGAGGCTGGGTTGTTCCAGGACCTTGACCTGCTTGGCTTCGACGAATGGAGTGATGGTCTGGGTCATCAGCGGGTTCCAGTAGCCCAGGAACAGGTCCAGGCGTTGGTCACGAATGCCGGCGAAGATGATTTGCTGGGAGGCGCTGGTCTGCTTGGTCGTGTAGCCGAGGCCGTCGAGCATCACTTGGGTCAGGGCGCTGGTGGCGATGACGTCGGTCCAGTTGACCACGCCCAGACGCACGTTCTGGCACGCGGCGGGTTCAGCGGCCATGGCGGCGCCGTTCATCAAGGTGGTAGCGCTGAGTGCAAGAACGCAGGAGCTGATCAGTCGTTTCATGTCGGGTTCCTCGGCAGCTTATTGTTATGGGGCCCCGGTGTCTGTGCGCCGGTGATGCCAAGTTACGCAGCCCGAAGCGTGGCAAAACGCACAGCGGCGACGTGCTCTTGCACTGCAGCGACCTGCACCCTTGAACGACGCTTGCAACTGGCGTATCAAGGTCCGCACGCTACCCGTCGACCGAGTGCGCTCCATGTCCCAGGATTTTTACTTCTTGTTGATGCCGGGCTTTTCAGCCATCGGTTTCATCTCGGCCATCGAGCCGTTGCGGGTCGCCAATCGTTTTCGTGGCGAGCTGTATCGCTGGCATGTGTTGAGCGTCGATGGCGGGGCGGTGCTGGCGAGCAATGGCATGTCGGTCAACGCCGATGCCGCGCTGGAGCCATTGAAGAAGGGCGCGACCCTTTGGGTGGTGGCGGGATTCGAACCACTGAAGTTCGCCACCCCGGCCCTGGAGCGCTGGTTGCATCGGTTGGACAACGAAGGCGTGATCCTGGGCGGCATCGACACCGGCAGCGTGGTCCTGGCCGAGGCGGGGCTGCTGGAAGGGCATCGCGTGACCTTGCACTGGGAAGCGATCGAGGCGTTCAAGGAGTCTTATCCGCAGCTTGGCGTGACCCAGGAGCTGTTTGAAATCGACCGTCGCCGCATCACTTGCGCCGGTGGCACCGCGTCCATCGACCTGATGCTCGACCTGATCGGCCAGGCCCACGGTTCGGAGCTGGCGATCCAGGTCAGCGAACAGTTCGTGCTCGGCCGCATCCGTCCGCGCAAAGACCACCAGCGCATGGAAATCGCCAACCGCTATGGTATTCGCAACAAGAAGCTGGTGCACGTCATCGGCGAGATGGAAACCCACAGCGAACCGCCCCTGAGCACCTTGGCCCTGGCCGAGTCGATCAACGTCACCCGCCGCCAGCTCGAACGCCTGTTCCGCCTGCACCTGAACGACACCCCGAGCAACTTCTACCTGCGCCTGCGCCTGGAGAAGGCCCGGCAACTGCTGCGCCAGACCGACATGAGCGTGCTGGAAGTGAGCATCGCCTGTGGCTTTGAGTCACCGTCGTACTTCACCCGCAGTTACCGGGCACGGTTCGCGCGTTGTCCACGGGAGGATCGGCGGCGGCAGGGGGATGGGCGGGAGGTGGTTTGACAGGCTTTTATACTTAATTATACTCGTGACTATAAATTATACCTGTCGCCATAATTGAGTATAAAACCATGTCCAAGCACCCCGGTTTTGTATTCCGGCGCCCTGATCTGGCCCGCAATATTGTCGATGGGCTGGTCGGCGCCGGGATCCAGGATTACACCTCAGGCCTGTTCCTGGCCGCGCCGAGACGTACCGGAAAAAGTACGTTCCTGCGTGAAGACTTGATTCCCGAGTGCGAAACCCGCGGCTGGCTCGCGGTCTATGTCGACCTGTGGGCCAACAAGGAGAAAGACCCTGCCGACCTGATCGCTTCGGCAATCGCCGGGGCATTGGTGCCTTATGAAAAGGGGATCCGCAAGCTGGCCAAATCCATGGGCATCGACAAACTCAGCTTCTTGCGCACGTTGTCCTGGGATTTCAGCCTGCCGCAACTGCCCGAAGGGGCGACGCTGACCCAGGCGCTGGAGTTGTTGCACAGTGCGGCCGGTAAAACCGTGGTGCTGGTGATCGACGAAGCCCAGCATGCGTTGACCTCCGAGGCCGGGGTCAACGCCATGTTCGCCCTCAAGGCTGCCCGCGACCAACTCAACCAAGGGCGCGAGGGTGATACCAGCGGCCTGCGCCTGGTGTTCACCGGCTCCAATCGCGACAAACTCGCGCACTTGGTACTCAGCCGTAACCAACCGTTCTACGGATCCAGCATCACCGCGTTCCCATTGCTGGGTAAAGAGTTCACCAAAGCCTACGCTGCCCATTTGAACGCGCATCTGGCCCAAACCAATCAGTTCAATGCCGATGACTTGGACCAGGCCTTCGAGTTGGTAGGGCGCCGCCCTGAAATGCTGCGCAGCATCATCGGCGAAATTGCCTTGGAACTGGGTGAGGCGAGCCACTTGGGCGAATTGCTGCGCAACAGCGCGCAAATGCTCCGTGCTGGCGTCTGGACCGAGTTTGAAAGCGCCTGGAACGCTTTGACGGTGCCGCAACGGGCAGTGCTGCAGGTCATGGCCGAGCGCTCGCAAAACAACGAACCCTTTGCGCCCTTCACCGATTCAACGCTGGACGCCGTGGGCAAGGTGCTCAGGAGCATGGGCAGCGAAGTCGTGCCTGGCACCCAGACCATCCAATCCTGCATCGACGCGCTGCGTGACAAGGAACTGGTGTGGAAGTCCAATCGCGGTGGTTACGCCTTGGAGGACAAAGCGTTTGCGGATTGGTTGAAGGGGTATCGCCAGCAACATTGAATTTTGAAAATATCCCGTGGCGAGGGAGCTTGCTCCCGCTGGGTGCGGCCTGTAGGAGCTGCCGAGTGCAACGAGGCTGCGATCTTTCCCCAGACACTTGAATCCCAAGCGAAAGATCAAAAGATCGCAGGCTTCGCCAGCTCCTACAGAGCCGAGCGGGAGCAAGCTCCCTCGCCACAGGTATTGTGTTCGGCTGGAAAAGGTCTATTTCTTCATCAATGCCGAGCACGCCGCCTTGTACGCCTCGTGCTGATACTTGTTCAGCGTCGCCGGCAAGGCGAAGTCGTGTTTCTTGTGCTGTGCGTTGAGGGTCTGCGGTGACAGCAGTGTCACCTCGCAGCCTTCCAGCAACTGGAAAACCCCTTCAATCTTGAACGTGGTCGGTCCGCCGGCGAACTCGCCTTTCTTGCTGCGCTTCTTGATGGCGATGCGTTCGATGCCATTCTCGACCACGAACGCCCGTACCTGAGCGGCAAACGCCTTGACGTTGGCGGCTTCGTCATCGTCGTCCAGGGCGATTTTCTTGGTATTCAGGGCGATGTGGGTCAGCGTCTGCTGATCCAGCGAGGCAACGGCGATGATCGCTTCGCTGCCTTTGATTTCGATGCCGCAGGTTTTCATGGGAGTCTCTTTGCTCGGTGATGACGTACAGCTTACAGCTCTAACTGATCAGCATGGATACCAAAGGCAGCGGCAATTTTCTCTCGAGTAGCCCGGCGAGGCTTTGCGACCGATTCCTGCTGGGCAAACGCCGGTTGAGAAATACCCAGTCGCCTGGCGACTTCATCCTGAGTCAGCTTCAAGTGTTCGCGCCAGGCGCGGATAGGCGTAGCGCCGTCGACGATACGGCTGACCACTTCGTGAGGGATCAGATCGGGTTCCAGTTTTTGTGCAACGTATTGTGCGTACGGAATGACCACAAATGCCGGGTTTCCGTCTGCATCGTTGATGATCTGAATATCAGTAGGTGCGTTCATCGCGTTTCTTGACCTCTTGAATGCTGACGACCTTGATCGCCCCGTCCCAATCGAACATGACTCGGTAGTTGCCTACCCGCAGGCGGTACGCATAGTCATGACCGACAAGCGCTTTGACGTTGACCACATCAGGCATCTGGGCGAGCGACGTAACGGCATCCCGAACTTGGGCCTGATGGGCTGAGTGCAATTTCAGAAGCTGCTTAACGGCTTTTCTGGTCCAGTGGATAGTGTTCATGGAAAGAATATAAGTCTTTTATAAGATTTGCGAATCCTGACTTATATTCTTTCCAGGGCCAACGCATGAAAGGTGTCTGGATATTGCTCTGTGGATAACCTTCAATCCTGCCCAATCGACTCCAAAAACTCCGACCGATCATCGCTCACCTGGGCCATGCAGTCGTTTTCGGCGATTTTGTAGGCTTCGCTGCCGGGTTTGGCCGGGAAGGCGGCGATGGCGCAATCGGCGTCGCGTTGTTTGAGCCACAGTTGTTGGGCGGCCTTGACCTTGGCGGTGATGTCGTTGAGCTGGGCCTTGTCGCTGGCGTAGCGGGTTTGCAGGCGCTCAAAGAGGCTCTGCAGGTTTTCGTTGAGCAGTTGTTCGGCGGCGGTCTTGCCGTAGGCCGAGCAGGCCAGGGTCTGGACGTCGTTTTCAACTTCGTCGCAGGGATTGGGCTCGGTGTCTTCGGTTGCATGTGCCAGGGTGCTGATCAGTGCCAAAGCCAGGAAGATTGATTTCATCGCGTTGCCGCTCAAGTCCAGTGAAAACCAGTGATGCGACGGATTCTGGCGCAACCGTCGGGTAAAGAACAGACGGGCAGGGCGGGCCTGTCGTAGCCCATTGTCGTGGATTGACGCTTTCGGCAATTCCCCTGTCGTTTTTGCACCGGGTCGCGACGGCCCTCAGGCATATGCTGGCCCCAAAGCGCCGGCACACGATTCGGCGCATGAATCGCTGACAAAAGGGGACTGCCTGATGAGCCCAGCCGAATTGCACGCCGACAGCATCGTTATCGACGGGCTGATCATTGCCAAGTGGAACCGCGACCTGTTCGAAGACATGCGCAAGGGCGGCCTGACCGCGGCCAACTGCACCGTGTCGGTGTGGGAAGGTTTCCAGGCCACCATCAACAACATCGTCGCCAGCCAGAAGCTGATCCGCGAGAACAGCGACCTGGTGATTCCGGTGAAAACCACCGCCGACATCCGTCGCGCCAAGGAACAGGGCAAGACCGGCATCATCTTCGGCTTCCAGAACGCCCACGCCTTCGAAGACCAGCTCGGCTACGTCGAGATCTTCAAGCAGCTGGGCGTCGGTGTGGTGCAGATGTGCTACAACACCCAGAACCTGGTCGGCACCGGTTGCTACGAGCGTGACGGCGGCCTGTCGGGCTTCGGTCGCGAGATCGTCGCCGAGATGAACCGTGTCGGCATCATGTGCGACCTGTCCCACGTCGGTTCCAAGACTTCCGAAGAAGTCATCCTCGAATCGAAGAAGCCGGTGTGCTATTCCCACTGCCTGCCGTCCGGCCTGAAAGAGCACCCGCGCAACAAATCCGATGAAGAGCTGAAGTTCATCGCCGACCACGGCGGTTTCGTCGGCGTGACCATGTTCGCGCCGTTTTTGGCCAAGGGCATCGATTCGACCATCGACGACTACGCCGAAGCCATTGAATACACCATGAACATCGTCGGTGAGGACGCCATCGGCATCGGTACCGACTTCACCCAGGGCCACGGCCAGGATTTCTTCGAAATGCTGACCCACGACAAGGGCTACGCCCGTCGTCTGACCAGCTTCGGCAAGATCATCAACCCCCTGGGCATCCGCACCGTGGGCGAGTTCCCGAACCTCACCGAGACGCTGCTCAAGCGCGGCCATCCTGAGCGGGTGGTGCGCAAGATCATGGGTGAAAACTGGGTCAACGTGCTGAAAGACGTCTGGGGCGAATAATCGCCGCCGCATCGCTAATCCTCTACCTGCGGCCCTCTGCGCCGCAGGCAATACCACGAATTTCCGGAGTCAAGTTTTCATGGCCAAGATCGCCCCGCAACTGCCTATCGAAGTCGACAGCGAAACCGGTGTCTGGACGTCCGACGCCCTGCCGATGCTGTACGTACCGCGTCACTTCTTCGTCAACAACCACATGGGCATCGAAGAAGTGCTGGGCGCCGACGCCTACGCCGAGATTCTCTACAAGGCCGGCTACAAATCCGCCTGGCACTGGTGTGAAAAAGAAGCCGAATGCCACGGCCTGGAAGGCGTCGCGGTGTTCGAGCACTACATGAAGCGCCTGTCCCAGCGTGGCTGGGGCCTGTTCAAGATCCAGGACATCGACCTGGATAAAGGCACCGCCAGCGTCAAGCTCGAACACTCGGCGTTCGTCTATGTGTATGGCAAGGTCGGGCGCAAGGTCGACTACATGTTCACCGGCTGGTTCGCCGGCGCCATGGACCAGATCCTCGCCGCTCGTGGCAGTTCGATCCGCACCGTGGCCGAGCAGGTCTACGGCGGTTCCGAAGAAGGCCACGACGACGGCCTGTTCATCGTCAAGCCGTTGTAAGTCGAGGATCGCGCCATGGCTTTTGAAGCAATGTTCCAGCCGATCCAGATCGGCAAGCTGACCATCCGCAACCGCGTGCTCAGCACCGCGCACGCCGAGGTCTACGCCACCGACGGCGGCATGACCACCGACCGGTACGTCAAGTATTACGAAGAAAAGGCCAAGGGCGGCATCGGCCTGGCCATCTGTGGTGGCTCGTCGGTGGTTGCCATCGACAGCCCGCAGGAATGGTGGAGCTCGGTGAACCTGTCCACCGACCGCATCATCCCGCACTTCCAGAACCTGGCCGACGCCATGCACAAGCATGGCGCCAAGATCATGATCCAGATTACCCACATGGGCCGTCGCTCGCGTTGGGACGGCTTCAACTGGCCGACCCTGATGTCGCCGTCCGGCGTGCGTGAGCCGGTGCACCGTGCCACGTGCAAGACCATCGAGCCGGAAGAAATCTGGCGGGTGATCGGCAACTACGCCCAGGCGGCACGGCGTGCCAAGGCCGGTGGCCTGGACGGCGTCGAGCTGTCCGCCGTGCACCAGCACATGATCGACCAGTTCTGGAGCCCGCGGGTCAACAAGCGTACCGACGAATGGGGCGGCAGCTTCGAAGGCCGCATGAAGTTCGGCCTGGAAGTGCTGAAGGCCGTGCGCGCCGAAGTGGGCGACGATTTCTGCGTGGGCATGCGCCTGTGCGGCGACGAGTTCCACCCGGACGGCTTGTCCCACGAGGACATGAAGCAGATCGCCAAGTACTACGACGACACCGGCATGCTGGATTTCATCGGCGTGGTGGGCTCGGGTTGCGACACCCACAACACCCTGGCCAACGTCATCCCGAACATGAGTTATCCACCGGAGCCGTTCCTGCACCTGGCCGCCGGTATCAAGGAAGTGGTCAAGGTCCCTGTGCTGCACGCGCAGAACATCAAGGACCCGAACCAGGCCACGCGGATCCTGGAAGGTGGATACGTCGACATGGTCGGCATGACCCGTGCCCACATCGCCGACCCGCACCTGATCGCCAAGATCAAGATGGGCCAGATCGACCAGATCAAGCAGTGCGTGGGCGCCAACTACTGCATCGACCGCCAATACCAAGGCCTGGACGTGCTGTGCATCCAGAACGCCGCGACGTCCCGTGAATACATGGGCGTGCCGCACATCATCGAGAAGTCCACCGGGCCCAAGCGCAAAGTGGTGGTGGTCGGTGCCGGCCCGGCCGGGATGGAAGCGGCGCGTGTCGCTGCCGAACGTGGGCACGACGTGACCCTGTTCGAGAAGAAGGAATTCATCGGCGGGCAGATCACTACCGCCTCGAAAGCCCCGCAACGGGACCAGATCGCGGGTATCACTCGCTGGTTCCAACTGGAACTGGCGCGGCTGAAAGTCGACCTGCGCCTGGGCGTGGCGGCTGACGCGGCGACGATCATGGACCTGCGTCCGGACGTGGTGGTGCTCGCCGTCGGCGGCCATCCGTTCCTGGAGCAGAACGAACACTGGGGCGCCGCCGAAGGGCTGGTGGTCAGCAGCTGGGACGTGCTCGACGGCAAGGTCGCGCCGGGCAAGAACGTGCTGGTCTACGACACCATTTGCGAGTTCACCGGCATGTCGGTGGCCGACTTCCTCGCCGACAAAGGCAGCCAGGTCGAGATCGTCACCGACGATATCAAGCCGGGCGTGGCCATTGGCGGGACTTCGTTCCCCACGTACTACCGCAGCATGTACCCCAAGGAAGTGATCATGACCGGGGACATGATGCTGGAGAAGGTCTACCGCGAAGGCGACAAGCTGGTGGCGGTGCTGGAGAACGAATACACCGGCGCCAAGGAAGAACGCGTGGTGGACCAGGTGGTGGTGGAAAACGGCGTGCGGCCGGACGAAGAAATCTACTACGCGCTCAAGGAAGGTTCGCGCAACAAGGGCCAGATCGACGTCGAAGCCTTGTTCGCGATCAAGCCCCAACCGTGCCTGGAGCAGAGCGGCGATGGCTACCTGCTGTTCCGCATCGGTGACTGCGTGGCCCAGCGTAATACCCACGCGGCCATCTACGACGCCCTGCGGTTGTGCAAGGATTTCTAACGGCTTGTGGATAACCCTGTGGGAGCAAGGCTTGCCCGCGATAAATGCGACATGGCGCATCTGACTGACCGAGTCGATCGCATCGCGGGCAAGCCTCGCTCCCACAGGGATCGAGCAAGACATCCAGGTTTCTGTGCCTGCAAGACCTGAGGTCTTTGGGAGCTTCACCATGCTGAACACCCTTCTTCCAATCCTGCTGTTCGCAGCCCTGGGCCTCGCGGTCCTCGGCGCCTTGCGGCGGGTGAACATGTGGCGCCGGGGACGACCGGCCAAGGTCGACCTGATCGGCGGTCTCTTTGCCATGCCCAAGCGCTACATGGTGGATTTGCACCACGTAGTGGCGCGGGACAAATACATTGCCAATACCCACGTGGCCACGGCCGGTGGTGCGGTGGCGTCGGTGGTGCTGGCGATCCTGGTCCACGGGTTTGGCCTGCATAACCGCTTCCTCGGCTATGCGTTGCTGTTGATGTCGGCCGTGATGTTCGTCGGTGCTATCTTCGTCTACCTGCGTCGGCGCAATCCGCCCGCCCGTTTGTCCAAGGGCCCCTGGATGCGCCTGCCGAAAAGCCTGCTGGCGTTTTCGGCGTCGTTCTTCCTGGTGACCCTGCCGGTGGCGGGCATCCTGCCGGAGAACTTCGGCGGTTGGCTGGTGGCGGCGGTCCTGGGTGTCGGTGTGCTGTGGGGCGTGTCGGAATTGTTCTTCGGCATGACCTGGGGCGGGCCGATGAAGCACGCCTTCGCCGGTGCCCTGCACCTGGCCTGGCACCGCCGTGCCGAGCGCTTTGGCGGCGGCCGTTCCACCGGTCTCAAGCCGCTGGACCTGAACGATCCCGCCGCGCCACTGGGCGTGGAGAAACCCAAGGACTTCACCTGGAACCAACTGCTGGGCTTCGACGCCTGCGTGCAGTGCGGCAAGTGTGAGGCTGCCTGCCCGGCGTTCGCGGCCGGCCAGCCGCTGAACCCGAAAAAGCTCATCCAGGACATGGTCGTCGGCCTGGCCGGCGGCACCGATGCGAAATTCGCGGGTAGCCCATACCCGGGCAAACCTGTGGGCGAGCATGCGGGCAATCCCCATCAGCCGATCGTCAACGGCCTGGTGGACGCCGAGACCCTGTGGTCCTGCACCACCTGCCGCGCGTGCGTCGAGGAGTGCCCGATGATGATCGAGCACGTCGATGCCATCGTCGACATGCGTCGCCACCTGACCCTGGAAAAAGGCGCCACGCCGAACAAGGGCGCCGAGGTGCTGGAAAACCTCATCGCCACCGACAACCCTGGCGGCTTTGCCCCGGGCGGGCGGATGAACTGGGCGGCGGACCTGAACCTGGACCTGCTCAGCGAGAAGAAATCCACCGACGTACTGTTCTGGGTCGGCGACGGTGCCTTCGACATGCGCAACCAGCGCACCCTGCGCGCCTTCGTCAAAGTGCTGAAGGCGGCGAAAATCGATTTTGCCGTGCTCGGCCTCGAAGAACGCGACAGTGGCGACGTGGCCCGGCGCCTGGGTGACGAAGCGACGTTCCAGCTGTTGGCCAAGCGCAACATCCAGACCCTGGCCAAATACAGCTTCAACCGCATCGTCACCTGCGACCCCCACAGCTTCCACGTGCTGAAAAACGAATACGGCGCCTTCAATGGCAACTACCGTGTGCAGCACCACAGCACCTACCTGGCGGAAATCATCGACGCCGGCGCCCTGAACCTAGGCCAGCACAAGGGCGACAGCGTGACCTATCACGATCCGTGCTACTTGGGCCGCTACAACGGCGAATACGAGGCGCCGCGCCAGGTGCTGCGTGCGCTGGGTATCGAGGTCAAGGAGATGCAGCGTTCCGGTTTCCGCTCGCGTTGCTGCGGCGGCGGTGGCGGCGCGCCGATCACCGACATCCCAGGCAAGCAGCGGATTCCTGACATGCGCATGGACGACATTCGCGAAACCGGCGCTGAGTTGGTGGCGGTGGGTTGTCCACAGTGCACCGCGATGCTCGAAGGCGTGGTCGAACCGCGGCCAATGATCAAGGACATTGCCGAACTGGTGGCTGACGCACTGCTGGAAGACGCAGCCCCGAGCAAGCCCGTGGCCCCAGCCAAACGTGAACCTGCGGAGGTGCATTAATGAGCGACATCATCCGCCGCGACCCTCGCGCCGAGTGGATCGCCCGCAACCGCCTGCACCCGCTGCACGCGGCCATGCAACCGGTCCAGCACAGCTGGATGGGCCCCAACGGTGTCATCCGCAAGAACGTCCATGGCATCGGTTTCATCGGCCCCAACGGCATCAAGCGTATCGACCGCAGCGGCGCCCAGCAGGGTGGCGCGACCAAGCGTACCGCCGCGACCGAAGTGCAATTGCCGCTGCATCAAGTAGCGCAACCGGCGTTCTACATCAGTGTGGTGCCGGACATGGTCGGTGGTCGCCTCAGCAGCCACGACCGCGATCTGCTGGGCCTGGCCCATCAGCTTGCGGGGACGGACGGCGCGGTGCTGGCCGTGGTCTTCGGCGAGCACAAGGAAAACGCCTTCGCCACGGCCGGTGTCGACCGCTTGCTGGTACTGGAAGGTGAGGCCTTCAGCGGTTATGCACCGGAACAACGGGTCCAGGGTCTGCGGGCTGTGGATAACCAATTCAACCCACGCCATTGGCTGCTGCCCGACAGCCGCACCGGTGGCGGTGAACTGGGCCGGCGTTTTGCCGCAGCCCTGGGCGAGCGTCCGGCCACACGGGTCTGGCAGGTCAAGGGCGAGGAGTGCATTGGCCGCGCCGGTGCGGGCCTGCAAGACTTGGCCCGGCCGTTGGCGCGCTTGATCCTGGCTGCGGCCGAATGCGCCGAACCGGTCAGCGAAACCCGCCACGAAGCCTTGCCGGTGGAGTTATCCACAAGCGTGGCCCGCAGCTTGTCGCGTATCGAAGATCTGGGTGCGGTGGCGGTGGACCCGGGCGCGATCCCGATGGCCGAGGCCGAATTCATTTTCTCTGGCGGCAACGGGGTCAAGGACTGGGCGCTGTTCCACCAGACCGCCGCGGCCCTGGGCGCCACCGAAGGCGCTTCGCGGGTGGCGGTGGACGACGGCTTCATGGCCCGGGATCGCCAGGTCGGCGCGTCGGGGACCTGGGTCACGGCACGGGTCTACGTGGCCGTGGGGATTTCCGGGGCGATCCAGCACCTGCAGGGCATTGGCGCCTGCGACAAGGTGGTGGCGATCAACCTCGACCCGGGCTGCGACATGATCAAACGGGCAGACCTGTCGGTGATCGGAGACAGCGCGGCGATTCTCCAGGCCTTGATCGCGGCGGTAGAGGCTTACCGCAACGAAGCCAAGCGCGATGCGGCTTAAGAAGGATAAGTTGATGAGTACCCAAGTGATCAGCCTCGTGTCCATCGGCGCCCACCCCACTTCCGGTCGGCCCCGGCGCGCCGAACAGGACGCCCGGGCCGTGGAGCTCGGCCTGCAACTGGCCGGCAACGACCTGCAAGTGCTGCACGCCGGTGACGTGGCCGAACCGGCCCTGCGCGCCTACCTGGGCATGGGCCTGGATGAACTCCACGTCCTGGAAAATCCCGACGGGGGCGACGCCCTGCCGGCCCTGACCGACTATCTGCGTGACGCTGGTGCCCAAGTGGTGCTCACCGGCAGCCAGGCGGAAACCGGTGAAGGCTCGGGCATGCTTCCCTTTCTGCTGGCGGAAAACCTCGGTTGGCCGTTGGTGGTGGGACTGGCCCAGGTCGAGTCCATCGACAGCGGCGTGGCGCTGGTGCTGCAAGCCTTGCCCCGCGGCCAACGACGCCGTCTCAAAGTGCGCCTGCCATTCCTGGCCACTGTGGATAACGCCGCGCCAAAACCTCGGCAAAGCGCCTACGGCCCGGCCCGGCGTGGGGCATTGCATGCCGAGGAAGTCGAAGTGATCGACGACACCTTGCTGGCGGTGGCGACCCTGCAACCGGCCAAGCCACGCCCCAAGCGCTTGAAAGTGATCAAGGCCAAGAGCGGCGCCGACCGCATGAAAGCCGCCACGGCCAAGGCCAGCGGCGGAGGCGGGCAAGTGCTCAAGGGCGTGAGCCCGGAGGCCGGGGCCGAGGCCATTCTCAAGTTGTTGATTGAGGAAGGGGTTGTTCGCTAAACCCAGGAATACCTGAATCCTTTGTGGGAGCGAGCTTGCTCGCGATGGCGGTATGTCAGGTTGCATCTTCTGCGCTGACACGCGCTATCGCGAGCAAGCTCGCTCCCACAGGAGGGCAGTGTTTGCCCACCATTGCTGTGTGTGCCTCTGTGGATAACCTGCTTGGCCCCCGCCGTAAACCAGGCCATCCAGGCCTGCGCTCAAAAACACCCACCTGACCTACTGCAACATCCGGTCATAAAACCGCTGGCCTGGCGGGTTGCCGCGTCTCAAGCCTGTGGGTGAAAAAGGTCGTTTCATCGCCAATGGAGTCCTATCAATGGAAGTAGCAATTCGTCCGGCCTTGCCCACGGATACACGGGAGATCGCTCGTTTGTTCCGGATCTCCTCGGAGGGTGCGTCGGATTACATCTGGAGCCAGCTGGCAGAGCCCGGCCAGGATCTCCTTGACGTGGGCGCTGCGCGTTATGCCCGGGAAGGTGTCGATTTTTCCTACCAGAACTGCCTTGTCGCCCAGGCCAACGGACAGGTCATCGGCATGATGCACGCTTATGTCACGCGCCATGATCCACAGGCGGCCCCAGTCACAGACCCGATCCTGGCGCCCTACGCCGACATGGAAGTGCCCGACACCCTCTATATTTCAAGCTTGGCCCTGCATGAAGGCTGGCGTAACAAGGGGCTGGGCGTTCGCTTCCTCGAACTGGCGCAACAGCGTGCCGATCAACTGGCACTCAAGGGCCTGAGCCTGATCGACTACGCCGCGAATACCGGCGCCCGGCGTTTTTATGAGCGCCATGGCTTTGGCATCGTCAAAACCTGTCAGGTCGTCCCGCATCCGATGATTCGGGTGACGGGGGCAGCCTACCTCATGCATCGGCCTTAGCCGGCACAGCGGCAACCCTGGCGCGGGGCACAGGTTGGCCCAAATCCCTGTGGGAGCGAGCTTGCTCGCGATATCGGTAGATCAGTGGCATCGATGTTGACTGACGCACCGCCATCGCGAGCAAGCTCGCTCCCACAGGGACATGTGTTTACCCACAATCCCTGTGCGCGCCTCTGTGGATAACCTGTTCGCCCCTTGCTGCACCCCATGCAAATCGGGCCCTACCAGCCTGCGATCAAAAAGTAGCCAGTCTAACCCACGGTTTTTATTGGCTTTTTGTTGTGAATAACGACTCCTCTCAGGCGAAACTTGCCCCCAATCTCTGTTGGCGCTTCTGTGGATAAGATGTTCGCTCAACGCTGCAAGCCATATGGGACGGGGCGTTCAGTGGGTTGATCATAAAATGATCGATTGGCGGTTTTTATCGGTAAAACTTCCCGAAAACCGCGATTTACAAGCCTCCCAAAGGGTTTTCCACAGAATCGTCAAAATTACCCCCAAACACTGTTGGCGCTTCTGTGGATAAGGTGTTTGCTCACCGCCACAGCCCATGCTTGGCGGGGCTTACGGGGATTTGGTCAAAAAACAACCGATGCCCCCGGAAAACCGTGATTGTCCATAAGTCACGGTTTTTATTCACTTTGCCACCGAGAAAATGCCCAACATACGCACACTTGTCCCCATTTGCTGTGGGCGGCCATGTGGATAACTTGTTCGCCAAACGCTGCAGGCCACGGCCCGCATAGCGCCAATCGCGATAGATCAAATTTCATACAGTTCTAAGGCCTAGCCTTGACGCAGGTCTGTCGGCTGTCTTCACTTCCATGGCACAAGGACATCGCACTTTATCCACATCAGGTTCAGGGAGAACACATGATGGATGGCAAGCACCCCCGCTCGCACCCGCTCCCCCTGCTGATCTGCGTCCCGGCACCGCCCGCTTCGCTGCATAAACGCATCCACCGTCGCGCCGCCAATCAGCGTGCACGTCTATAGCGTCCGGTTTTTCCCCCTGTAGCACCGCTGACTGCCGCTGGACCCTGCATGGGACAGTGGCCAGGCGTTCGTGCGCCTGTCGATTTGCAGGCAACCGCAGAGTTGCCCCTTCTGCCTGAGAGGACTTGAACATGACACGGATCTCAACCCCCATCAGTGATATCCAGGAGCACTACGACGTGATCGTCATCGGTTCCGGCTACGGTGGCGGCATTGCTGCCTCGCGCCTGTCCCGGGCCGGACGCAAGGTGTGCCTGCTGGAGCGTGGCCGGGAGATCCAGCCCGGCGAATACCCAAACACCCTGCTCGCGGCCACCGAGGAACTGCAGGTCCATGACCCCGACGGTCACATCGGCTCGCGCACCGGGCTGTTCGACCTGCACGTCAACGCCCAGCAGAACGTGGTGGTCGGCTGCGGCCTGGGCGGCACGTCGCTGATCAATGCCAACGTTGCGCTGGAGCCTGAGCCTGGTGTATTCGACGACCCGCGCTGGCCCCTGGCGGTACGGGAGCACCGCGACACGCTGCTCAAGGACGGCTACGCCCGGGCCCGGGAAATGCTCAAGCCCAACCCTTACCCGGCTTCGGAACCGAACCTGCCCAAGCTCGATGCCCACAAGAAGTCGGCCGATTACCTCAAGCAAGGTGCGCATTTCTACAAGCCGCCGATCAACGTGACCTTCGACAAGCTGCCCAACAACCTCAACCACGTCGGCGTCGAGCAGTTGCCCTGCAATGGCTGTGGCGATTGCGTCTCGGGCTGTAACAACAAGGCCAAGAACACCACGCTGATGAATTACCTGCCGGATGCCTGGAACCACGGCGCGGAGATTTTCTGCCAGGCCGAGGTGCGGCACCTGGAGCGCGACGGCGACGGCTGGATCGTGCACTTCCAATACCTGGACAGCGGCCGCGAGCTGTTCTCGGCACCCACGTTGTTCGTGCGGGCCGATGTCGTGGTGGTGTCCGCCGGCACCCTGGGCTCCACCGAAATCATGTTGCGCTCGCGGGACAAGGGCCTGGCCATGTCCAGCCAACTGGGCGAGCACATGAGCGGCAACGGCGACATCCTCGGGTTCGGCCACAACTGCGACCAGGTCATCAACGGCATCGGTTTCGGCGCCCATCCGGCCAAGGAACTGGAACCGGTGGGGCCATGCATCACCTCAGTCATCGACATGCGCACCGAAGGCGACTGGCGCAGCCGCATGGTCATCGAGGAGGGTTCGATTCCCGGCGCCCTCGGCCGGGCCATGGTGCCGAGCATGGCGGCGTTTGCCGAAATGATCGGCGTGCCCACCGACACCGGTTTCGGTGCCAGCCTCAAGTACAAGGGCCGGGAGGCCGAGAGCTTCCTGCGCGGGCCTTATTACGGCGCGCTGCACAACATGCAGACCTACTTGATCATGAGCCATGACAACGCCAAGGGCCGCATGCTGCTCGACAACAAGGACCAGTTGCGCATCGACTGGCCCGGCGTCGGCGAACAGGAGAACGTCACCCTCGGCAACGAACGGCTGCACCAGAGCACCAAGGCCCTGGGCGGGATATGGGTCGAGAACCCGATCTGGACCAAGCTGCTCAAGCACAGCATCGTTTCGGTCCACCCCCTGGGCGGTTGCGTGATGGGTGAGGACGCCACGCAAGGGGTGGTCAACCACAAGGGCCAGGTGTTCAGTGGCGCCAGCGGCACCGATGTCTACCCGGGCCTGTACGTGACTGACGGTGCGGTGATCCCCACGTCCCTGGCGGTCAACCCGCTGCTGACCATCTCGGCGGTAAGCGAGCGCAACATGGGGCTGCTGGCGGCCGACCGTGGCTGGATCATCGACTACACGCTACCCTCGGCCCCGCGCAAAGCGGTGGCGCCGCCGACCCTCGGCGTGCAATTCACCGAAACCATGAAAGGCTACTTCTCCACGGCCTTCACCCAGGCCCAGGGCACCGATCTGAGCCTGTACGCAGCGGCGGCCAAGCGCGGCAAGGCCGACAACTCGCCCATCGAATTCACCCTGACCATCACCGCCGCCGACCTCAACCGTCTGATCAAGGAGCCGGAACACGCCGCAACCCTGGTGGGCGCCCTCGATGCGCCGCTGCTCTCACCGCAACCGCTGGTGGCCAGCAATGGGGTGTTCAACCTGTTCGAGCAGTACCAGGAACAGGTCGGCGTACGGCACATGAACTACGACATGAAGCTGACCGCCGAGGACGGCAACGACTACTACTTCAGCGCCTTCAAGACCGTGCCCGAGGACAACGGCGTGCTGAACATCTGGCACGACACCAGCACACTCTATGTCACGCTCTATCGCGGGCCGGACAAGACCGGCGCAGTGATTGGCTGCGGCGTGATGCACATCCTGCCGGCCGACTTCGCCAAGCAGATGACCACCATGAAAGTGCTCAACGCGCGCAACGAGCGCGAGCGCGTGGAGGCATTGGCGCGATTCGGCAAGTTCTTTGCCGGGATCCTGTGGGAGAGCTACGGCGGTGTCTTCGCCGGCGACGTCTATTTCAACCCGGACGCGCCGCCCCGGTTGAAACGGCCATTGGATGCGCCGGCGCCGGTCGTGCATTTCTTCCAGACCGAAGACAACGTCGAGCTGCGCCTGACCCGGTACGAGGCCGGCACCAAAGGCCCGGTGATGTTGGTCCATGGCTTGGGCGTGGGCTCGAACATCTTCTCCACCGACACCATCCACACCAACTTGCTGGAGTATCTGTGCAAGCACGAGTACGACGTCTGGCTCCTGGACTTGCGGGTGAGCATCCTGCTGCCGGCCAGCAAGCACGAATGGAACGGCGACCAGGTGGCCCAGTACGATTTCAAGGCCGCCATTGAGCAGATCCAGCAAGCGACCCTGGCCCGTGACGTGCAGTGCGTGGTGCATTGCTACGGCGCGACGACGTTCTTCATGTCGATGCTGGCGGGGCTGCAGGGCGTGCGCTCGGTGGTCTGCTCGCAGATCGCCGCCGACACGGTGGTTGCCACCGCCACCGGTCTGAAGGCCGGTTTGCACTTGCCGGGGATGCTCGATGCCATCGGCATCAAGTCCCTCACGGCCTACGCCGACACCAAGGAAAGCTGGTTCAACAAACTCTACGACAAGGCCCTCAACGGTTATGCCCGGATCGAGGCCCAGGGCTATTGCACCAACCCGGTCTGCCATCGCATCACGTTCATGTATGCATCGCTGTACCGCCACGACACCCTCAACGAAACCCTGCACGACAACCTGCATGAGTTGTTCGGCGAGTCGAACATCCAGACCTTCGAGCACCTGGCGCTGATCGTGCGCAAGGGGCACCTGGTGGACTTCAAGGGCAACGACGTCTACATGCCGCATTTCGATCGGTTGAAGTTGCCGATCTGCTTCATCAGCGGCGCCGACAACCAGTGCTACCTGCCGCAAAGCACCCTCAAGACCTACGAGCGACTGTGCGAGATGCATGGCCCGCAGTTGTTCAGCCGCTACGAAGTGCCGGGGTACGGTCACATCGACTGCATGTTCGGCAAGGATGCGGTGGTGGATGTGTATCCGATCATTCTTGGGCACTTGGAGAAGACTGCCCTCGGTTGACGCAAGACCGAGTGGTCTGCATCGCGAGCAAGCTCGCTCCCACAGGGGCCATGTGCCGCCGATTTTGTGCACGCCACACATCCAGTGTGGGAGCGAGCTTGCTCGCGATGGCGATCGTCAGAGCGCCGCATATCGTGAGTCAAGAATAAGGAAAAGGATGCCTATGAACACTTACATCCGCTGGTTCCAACGCATCATCTGGGTCGGGATCGTCATGAACATGGTGTTCGCGATTCCGGCACTGTTCGCGCCGGCATTGCTGACGTCCATGATCGGCCTGCCACCGGTATTGTCCGATCCCTGGCTGGAGAACGCCGGCATGTTGCTGGTGGGGATCAGCCTGTTCTACGTGCCCTCGGGGTTCAACGCGCCGCGTTTCGTGGTGCATTCGTGGTTGTGCGTGTTGTCGCGGCTGGTGGCGGTGGTGTTCTGGGTCTACCTGATCAACACCAATAACCAGGGCCAATTGTTTGTGCCGATGTTGATGGGCGACCTGAGCATGTTCCTGATCCTGGGCGTGCTGCTGTACCTGGGCAGCCCGGTGGCCAATCGTCCGCTGGCCTTGCTCTGCGCCGGTTGGCGGGAGTGGCGCGCCGGCTGGGCGCTGCGCTGGCAGAGCCACGGGTTCAAGGTCGGCATGTTGGTGGTGGTCGTGTTGCTGGGGTTCATTGGCTACCAGACCTGGTACCAAATGATCCGGGAAGTGCCGCAACCGGACTTCGCCTCCGACGAAGACCATTACAAATACGCCGCCATCGGCCTGGGCATCGAGGCGCGGATTCCCTACTACCTGTTCGCCGTGCTACCGCAAATGTGCCCGGAAAAACTGCCCAAGCCCGGCGGCTACGAAGTGTTCGGTTTTCTCTATGAAAACGGCAAAGACCTGCCCATCGGCATGGCCAAGCGGCAACTCGGTTACCCCACGGTCGAGCCCAATTGCGCCCTGTGCCACACCGGTTCCTACCGGGCCAATGCCACTGACGTGGCAGTGCCGGTCGCCGCCGCGCCGGCCAATACCCTGCAACTGCAAGCCTTCCAGTGGTTCGCCTACGATTGCGCCAGCGACCCGAAATTCACCCCCGAGGCGGTGATGGCGGCGATCAATGGCAAGTTCCAGTTGGGTTTTTTCGAAAAACTGTACAACCGTTACTTGATCATCCCGATGGCCAAGAGTGCGCTGCTCAAGCAGAAGCAGGCCTATGCCTGGCAGAAGCTGCGTCCGGCCCAGGGACCTGGGCGGACCGACACCTTCAACCCGACCAAAATGGTGGTGTTCGGCTTCCCGGATGACTCCACCATCGGCACCGTGGATCTGCCACAGGTCTGGAACCAGAAACCCCGGGAGTCCATGTACCTGCATTGGGACGGCAATAACAACCAGATCCACGAGCGCAACTACGCAGCGGCCATGGCCGTGGGCGCGACGCCGGAATCGGTGCTGCCGCCGAGTTTCAACCGGGTGACCAACTGGCTGCTGGGCCACAAGGCACCGGCCTGGCCGTTCGCCCTGGACCAGGAGAAAGTCGCCCAGGGCAAACCGATCTGGGAGAAAAACTGCGCCGGTTGTCACGACTTCGGCCGCAGCGACACCGGCCAGGTCACCACCCACATCGACCAGTTGGGCACTGACCCCCACCGGCTGAACTCGTTCACCACCGGCCTGGTGACGGCGTTCCACGGCTTCAAGAAACCGCCGTTCGACTTTGGCGCCTACCGCAAGACCCAGAGCTACAGCAACACCCCCACCGACGGCATCTGGCTGCGGGCGCCGTACCTGCACAACGGCTCGGTGCCGACCCTGTGGGACTTGCTGCAACCACCGGAACAGCGTCCGCAGGTGTTCTACACCGGCTCCGACATCTACGACCAGGAGAAGGTCGGCTTCGTCACCCACGGCGCACAGATGAAAGCATCGGTGGATTTCAAATACGACACCCGCCTGGAAGGCAACCACAACGGCGGCCACCTGTATGGCACGCAGCTGTCGGACGTCGACAAACGGGCCCTGATCGAATTCATGAAGACCCTGTAGCCCAGGGCATTGCGAAGGAGCGTCCACATGTCATTACTGCACCATTGGGAACATGAGTTCGACAAGGTCAAGGTCCGCCTGCACGGGTTGGTCACACGGCTGGAGATGTCCTGGAAGAAACTCGTCAACGACCTGGAGCCTGAGGAGTTCCAGGCCATCGTCAAACTGCTGCAGCGCGGGCACGACCAGGCGCGGCACGTCATCGAGCATGGCGACCTCCCGGATGACGAGCCGGCCGTGCCCTGGGAGCTGGCCCACGGCCTGTCGATCCTGAAGATCGGCAACCCCACGCCGTTGCCGCAAAGCGAAGACGAACTGCCGACCCGGGTGCTCAAGGACGGCACCTTGCTCGGTTGTCGCAAATGGGAGTTGCTGGATCTGTTGTGGAGCGAGGCGCTGCTCAAGTGGATCGAGAACCTGCGCCACCATGCGCCGTTCGCCACCAACCCGGCGCTGGTGAAAATGGACAGCGACGTAGTGCTGGCCATCGCCGGCGACTGGGGCACCGGGCCGTTCGACAGCCATGCACCGGCGGTGGCCGTGGCCAACCAGATGCAACTGGCCCAGGCTGACTTCACCATCCATCTGGGTGATGTGTATTACGCCGGTACCCATTCCCAGGAAGACGTCGACATGGTCGGCTGGCCCCAGGGCAAGCACGGCTCGTTCACCCTCAACTCCAACCACGAGATGTACAGCGGCGCCCACGGCTATTTCAAGGAGCTGGCCAAGCGTTTTCCGGTGCAACAGGGCACCAGTTACTTTGCCTTG
Source organism: Pseudomonas sp. NFACC13-1 (assembly GCF_900104425.1). Classification (NCBI taxonomy): domain Bacteria; kingdom Pseudomonadati; phylum Pseudomonadota; class Gammaproteobacteria; order Pseudomonadales; family Pseudomonadaceae; genus Pseudomonas; species Pseudomonas sp. NFACC13-1. Next base: position 54,040 of record NZ_FMXV01000012.1, read on the forward strand.
TACAACGACGACTGGCTGGTGGTTGGCCTGGACAGTGCCTACGCCTCGGACGCGATGAACCTGTACATGGACGGCACCCTCAACACCCCGCAGATCGAGTGGATGAAAACCCTGCCCAAGCGCAAGAAGTTGATGGTGCTCAGTCATCACCAGGGCTTCGATATTTCCGGGCACAACAAGACTGCCCTCTACCAACCGGTGTGCGATGCCCTGGGGCGTGAGCCGGACTACTGGTATTGGGGGCATTTGCACAACGGCATCTGCTACGCCACCCAGGGCGGGCTGCATGCACGCTGCGCCGGGCATGGGGCGATTCCCTACGGCACCACCAGCGAGCTGAACGGGCATGCCCGGGTGCTGTGGTCGGAGACTCAATTGGCGGGGGACGAGGTGTATCCGGAGCGGGTATTGAACGGGTATGTGAAGGTGCGGTTGGTGGGGGAAAACATCGAGGAGACGTTTTATGGGGAGGACGGCAGTGTGCGGTGGTCTTCCAAGTAGACGGTGAGTGTCAGGCCGCTATCGCGAGCAAGCTCGCTCCCACAGGGGTTCTGTGTCGTTCACAAAACCTGTGGGAGCGAGCTTGCTCGCGATGCTTCTGACTTAACCCTGGACCGGAACGCCCTTGAGGTAAGGCGCTGGCTCGGCCCCGAGGTTGTTGAGCATGCGCTCGCTGTACCAGTCCACGAAGTTCACCACGCCGAACTCGTAGGTCTTGGAGTACGGGCCAGGCTGGTAGGCGGTGGAGTTGATGCCGCGCTGGTTTTCTTCAGCCAGGCGACGGTCCTGGTCGTTGGTGGCGTCCCAGACTTCACGCATGCGCGCCACGTCGTAGTCCACGCCTTCGACGGCGTCCTTGTGCACCAGCCACTTGGTGGTGACCATGGTTTCCTGGGCGCTGATCGGCCACACGGTGAACACGATGATGTGGTCGCCCATGCAGTGGTTCCACGAGTGCGGCAGGTGCAGGATGCGCATCGAGCCCAGGTCCGGGTTCTTGATGCGGCCCATCAGCTTGGCGCAGCCTTGCTTGCCGTCCATGGTCATCGACACGGTGCCCTTGAGCAGCGGCATGCGCACGATACGGTTACGCAGGCCGAAGCTGGCGTGGGCGTAAGGGATCTTCTCGGCGTCCCAGGCGGCGGCGGAGGCGGCCACGTGGTCTTTGAACGCCTGGTCGGCCCGCGGGTCGGTGACGTCGTCCCATTCCAGCAGGGTCTTGAGCAATTCCGGGTGCGAACCGCCGCAGTGGTAGCACTCGCGGTTGTTTTCCAGGACCAGCTTCCAGTTGGCCTTTTCCATCAAGGTGGTTTGCACCGCCACCTTGGTGTTTTCCATGTCGTACGGTTCCATGTAATGGTTCAGCGTCGACAGGAAATCATCGATGGCCGGCGGATTCTCGGCCAGGCTGATGAAGATGTAGCCGCCTGCGGTCTTCACGTTCACAGGCTTGAGGCCGTACTGCTTCATGTCGAAGTCGGCGCCCATCTCGGTGCCGGCGAACAGCAGGCGACCGTCCAGCTCGTAGGTCCACTGGTGGTAGTGGCAGACCAGTTTGGCGACTTTGCCCTTTTCGCTGGTGCACAGCCGCGAACCGCGGTGGCGGCAGACGTTGTGGAAAGCGTGGACCACACCATCGGCGCCGCGGATCACGATGATCGGGTTCTTGCCCACTTGCAGGGTCAGGTAGTTGCCCTTGGCCGGGATCTCGCAGGTCATGCCGGCGATCAACCATTCCTTCTGGAAGATTTCCTGCATATCGATATCGAACAGGCGCTCATCGCTGTAGAACGGTTGTGGCAGCGAGAAGGTGCGCTCGCGCTCTTGCAGCATTTGCGCGGTGGCCTTGCGTGCGGGTTCCAGCGGATCGCCCAGGCTCAGGGTAGTGGTGTCCATCGTTTTATCCTCGTGGCCCTCTAAGCGGAGCCGGTGAAAATGACTAATCGGTTGTGCTACGCAAGGCAGAAAACTTTGTTTATCTGTTGGGGCGAGTGTGGGGCCGCGAAGGGGCCGAACCTTATCCATGGGCGACATGGCCCAATCTGTTCCCGACGCGCAAGCCCCGGTAGTTAAGGGCTGGTCGCGATAAGTATGTGAATGTCGCAGATAGGTAAATGGTCACCCAGGCGCCTGCGCACAATCGCCATCATGAAGGCCGACAGTCGGCCGTGGAGATCAGCATGTCCAATAACTTCCTGAACCCGGTCACCACCCAGACCTGGGCCAATGGCCGACATATCGTACGTTGCGTCAAAGTCATCCAGGAAACCTGGGATGTGCGCACCTTCTGCTTCATGGCCGATCAGCCGATCATGTTCTTTTTCAAGCCGGGGCAATTCGTCACCCTGGAGCTGGAAATCGAAGGCCAGCCGATCATGCGCTCCTACACCATCTCCAGCTCGCCGTCGGTGCCCTACAGCTTCTCGGTCACCATCAAGCGCGTGCCGGGGGGCAAGGTGTCCAACTGGCTGCACGATACGTTGCATGAAGGCCAGGAGCTGGCGGTGCACGGGCCGGTGGGGTTGTTCAACGCCATCGATTTCCCGAGCCCGAAAGTCCTGTACCTGAGCGGTGGCGTGGGAATCACGCCGTGCATGTCCATGGCCCGCTGGTTCTACGACACCAACGCCAATGTCGACATGACCTTCATCCACAGCGCCCGGTCGCCCAAGGACATCATCTACCACCGCGAGCTGGAACACATGGCGTCGCGGATCGACAACTTCAGCCTGCACCTGATCTGTGAAAAGCATGGCTTGGGCGAGCCTTGGGCCGGGTATCGCGGTTACCTGAACCACAAGATGCTGGAATTGATGGTACCCGACTTCCTCGAGCGCGAAGTGTTCTGTTGCGGTCCGACCCCGTACATGACCGCGGTCAAGCGCCTGCTGGAAGCCGCTGGCTACGACATGAAGCGTTACCACGAAGAATCCTTCGGCGCCACGCCGCCGGAAGCCCGCGCCGACGCCGTGGAACAGGCCGAACAGGCGGCCGACGCGCCGGAAGTCGATGCGGCGGACCTGCACCTGGTGGAATTCACCTCCTCTGGCAAGAGCATCCGCGTGGGCCCGGGCGAAACCGTCCACGCCGCCGCCGCCAAGCTCGGCATGATGATCCCCAAGGCCTGCGGCATGGGCATCTGCGGCACCTGCAAGGTACTGAAGCTGGGCGGGGAGGTGGAGATGGATCACAACGGCGGCATCACCGAGGACGATGAGGCCGAGGGCTACATCCTGTCGTGCTGCAGCGTGCCGAAGGGGGATGTGCGGATCGAGTTCTGATGCCGCAGTGAGCCCCCTGTGGCGAGGGAGCTTGCTCCCGCTGGGCCCTGTAGGAGCTGCCGAAGGCTGCGATCTTTTGATCTTTCGCTTGAGATTCAAGTGCCTGGGGAAAGATCGCAGCCTCGTTGCACTCGACAGCTCCTACGCAGCCCCGCGGGAGTAAGCCCTGTCGCCACGCTGCAGGTCAGGCGCTCATCACTTCCCGAATATCCGCCGCCAGTTCCCGCACCCGCGCTTCTTCGGTGTCCCACGAGCACATGAACCGTGCGCCGCCCTTGCCGATGAAGGTGTAGAAGCGCCAGCCCTTGGCGGTCAGTGCGGCGATGGCCGGTTCCGACAGTTGCAGGAAAACGCCGTTGGCCTGGACCGGGAACATCAGTTCCACGCCGGGAATGTCGTTGACCAGCTCTGCCAGCAATTGGGCGCAGTGGTTGGCGTGGCGGGCGTGTTTGAGCCAGGCGTCGTCTTGCAACAGGCCGACCCAGGGCGCTGACAGGAAGCGCATTTTCGAGGCCAGTTGCCCGGCCTGTTTGCAGCGGTAGTCGAAATCCACGGCCAGGTCATGGTTGAAGAACAGAATCGCTTCCCCTACCGCCATGCCGTTCTTGGTGCCGCCGAAGCACAACACGTCCACGCCGACCTTCCAGGTCAGGTCCGCCGGCGAGCAGCCGAGGAAGGCGCAGGCGTTGGAAAAGCGCGCGCCGTCCATGTGCAGGTTCAGCCCCAGTTCCTTGCAGGTGACGCTGATGGCGCGGATTTCATCCGGCGTGTAGACGCTGCCGACTTCCGTGGCTTGGGTCAGGGTGACGACCCGAGGCTTGGGGTAGTGGATGTCCTGGCGCTTGAGGGCGATCTCGCGGATCGCCTCGGGGGTCAGCTTGCCGTTTTCGGTGCGTGCCAGCAGCAGCTTGGAGCCGTTGGAGAAAAACTCCGGTGCGCCGCATTCGTCGGTTTCGACGTGGGCGGTTTCCGAGCAGATCACGCTGTGATAACTCTGGCACAACGAGGACAGGGCCAGGGAGTTGGCCGCCGTGCCGTTGAACGCGAAGAACACTTCGCAGTCGGTTTCGAACAAGGCCCGGAAATCGTCCGCCGCGCGGTGGGTCCACTCATCGTCGCCATAGGCACGCTGGTGACCCTGGTTGGCTTCTTCCATGGCGGCCCAGGCTTCGGGGCAAATGCCGGAATAGTTGTCGCTGGCAAACTGTTGACTCTTGTCGGTCATGGCCTTGCTCCTGAATAGAGAGTCCTGGATAAAGAGATCCCTGGCGGAATGCCCGGATGGGGCGTTCCCTGGTCCGGCGTGTTTGGGTCCACAGCGCCGTGGTCGATACTGGTGCGCACTTTACCCAAGATTAGTGGGGGAACACACCGGATGTTTCTGTCGGAAAGTATCAATCTCATTGCGCGGCTTTATACATGAACCGGCGTGACGGGGCCCTGGACCTGCTCAAGTGGTTGGCTCTTTTGTCGATGGTCCTCGATCATCTGCGATATGTCGGTTTTTCCGTCGATTGGCTCTATGTGCCGGGACGCCTGGCATTCCCGTGGTTCTGCCTGGCGATGGCGGCGAATCTGGCGCGCAGCGGTGCCAGCGTCGCTCCATGGCGGTACCTGGGCTGGCTGCTGCTATTCAGTGCCGTCAGCGAAATGCCCTACCGCTTGTTCATTCCTGATCCCAGCACCCTGAATGTGATGCCAACCTTGGTGCTGGGATTGTTGGTGGCGCGCTGTTGGCAAACGCCCAGCCTGGAGGCGCGATGCCTGGCGGTGATGGCGGTGCTGTTGGCGGCGCTGTTTTCGTCGCGGTTGATGTTCGGTTTCTTCGGTGTGCTGCTGCCGCTGGCGATGTTGCTGGTATTCAAGCGCCCCTTGTACATGGCGTTGTTGCCGGGACTGGTCTGCGTGGCGGCCAACCAATGGCGGGTGTTGTATGGCGCGGCGTGGTTGGGCGATGGGGTGGCGTTGTGGGGGCTGGTGGCTTGCCTGATTGCGCCATGGCTTGGGCAGGTGCTTTTGCGACACGCCGGTCGTTTTCATCCACCGGCGATGCGGCGCTGGGCCTATGGCCTGTATCCGGCGCATTTCCTGGTTTTGCTTGTGGTTCGCCACCTATCGGCCTGAACAGAACCCTGTCGCTAGGGATTTATCTGTGGTGAGGGGATTTATCCCCGTTGGGCTGCGAAGCAGTCCCCAAGCTGGCTAACTCGATCAATCCGACACACCCAGTTGTCTGGTTTTAGGGCCGCTTCGCGCCCCAGCGGGGATAAATCCCCTCGCCACAAGGACCCTGTCTCCAGTCCAAACAGGACCGTGTCTGTTCCTATGTCGTAAACGCACCTTTGCGTGGCGTCCATAGGCATTTGACATGCCTGCGCCAGCCATACCATCGCATCCAAAGGGCACGACCGAATGGTCCGTGCCTCACCGAGACGAAAGGCGCACCGCCGCCGCTGGGAGAGACGCGATGTTCAGCAAACAAGACCAAATTCAAGGCTACGATGATGCGCTGCTGGCGGCGATGAACGCCGAAGAGCAACGCCAGGAAGATCACATCGAGCTGATCGCGTCGGAGAACTACACCAGCAAGCGCGTGATGGAGGCCCAGGGCAGCGGCCTGACCAACAAGTACGCCGAAGGCTATCCGGGCAAGCGCTACTACGGTGGCTGCGAGCACGTCGACAAAGTCGAAGCCCTGGCCATCGAGCGCGCCAAGCAGTTATTCGGTGCCGATTACGCCAACGTCCAGCCGCACTCCGGGTCTTCGGCCAACAGCGCCGTGTACCTGGCCCTGCTGCAGGCCGGCGACACCATCCTGGGCATGAGCCTGGCCCATGGCGGTCACCTGACCCACGGTGCCAAGGTGTCGTCCTCGGGCAAGCTCTACAACGCGGTGCAATACGGCATCGACACCACCACCGGCCTGATCGACTACGACGAAGTCGAGCGCCTGGCGGTCGAGCACAAGCCGAAAATGATCGTGGCCGGTTTCTCCGCTTACTCCAAGACCCTGGATTTCCCACGTTTCCGTCAGATCGCCGACAAGGTCGGTGCCCTGTTGTTCGTCGACATGGCCCACGTGGCTGGCCTGGTTGCCGCCGGTCTGTACCCGAACCCGCTGCCGTACGCCGACGTGGTCACCACCACCACCCACAAGACCCTGCGCGGTCCGCGTGGTGGCCTGATCCTGGCCAAGGCCAACGAAGAAATCGAGAAGAAGCTCAACGCCGCGGTATTCCCCGGCGCCCAGGGCGGCCCGCTGATGCACGTGATCGCCGGCAAGGCGGTGTGCTTCAAGGAAGCGGCGGAGCCTGGCTTCAAGGCTTATCAGCAGCAAGTGATCGACAACGCCCAGGCCATGGCTGGCGTGTTCATCAAGCGCGGCTACGATGTAGTGTCCGGTGGTACCGATAACCACCTGTTCCTGGTCAGCCTGATCCGTCAGGGCCTGACCGGCAAGGATGCCGATGCTGCCCTGGGCCGCGCCCACATCACCGTCAACAAGAACGCCGTGCCGAACGACCCGCAATCGCCATTCGTGACGTCGGGCCTGCGCATCGGCACCCCGGCGGTGACCACCCGTGGCTTCAAGGTTACCCAGTGCGTCACGCTGGCCGGCTGGATCTGCGACATTCTCGACAACCTCGGCGATGCCGATGTCGAGGCCAATGTCGCACAGCAAGTGGCGGCCCTGTGCGCGGACTTCCCGGTTTATCGCTGAGTCGGTTTTGGAGTAATGACTATGCAACGCTATTCGGGCTTCGGCCTCTTCAAACACTCACTCAGCCATCACGAAAACTGGCAGCGGATGTGGCGCACGCCGACCCCGAAAAAGGTCTACGACGTGGTCATCGTCGGCGGTGGCGGGCATGGTCTGGCGACCGCCTACTACCTGGCCAAGGAACACGGCATCACCAACGTGGCGGTGGTCGAGAAGGGCTGGCTGGGCGGCGGTAACACCGCGCGCAACACCACCATCGTGCGCTCCAACTACTTGTGGGACGAATCGGCCCACCTGTACGAACACGCGATGAAACTCTGGGAAGGCCTGTCCCAGGACCTGAACTACAACGTGATGTTTTCCCAGCGTGGCGTCTACAACCTGTGCCACACCCTGCAGGACATCCGTGATTCCGAGCGTCGCGTCAGCGCCAACCGCCTAAACGGCGTGGATGGCGAGCTGCTCAACGCCAAGCAAGTGGCCGACGAGATCCCGTACCTGGATTGCTCGAAAAACACCCGCTACCCGGTGATGGGCGCCACCGTCCAGCGTCGCGGCGGCGTGGCCCGTCACGATGCCGTGGCCTGGGGCTTTGCCCGGGCGGCGGACGCGTTGGGCGTGGACCTGATCCAGCAGACCGAAGTGATCGGTTTCCGCAAGGAAAACGGCGTGTGCATCGGTGTGGAAACCAACAAGGGCTTCATCGGCGCCAAGCGCGTCGGCGTGGTGACCGCCGGTAACTCCGGGCACATGGCCAAGCTCGCCGGCTTCCGCCTGCCGATCGAATCCCATCCGCTGCAAGCGTTGGTGTCCGAGCCGATCAAGCCGATCATCGACAGCGTGATCATGTCCAACGCCGTGCACGGCTACATCAGCCAGTCCGACAAGGGCGACCTGGTGATCGGTGCCGGTATCGACGGCTACAACGGCTACGGCCAGCGCGGCTCGTACCCGGTGATCGAACACACGGTCCAGGCCATCGTCGAGATGTTCCCGGTATTGTCCCGCGTACGCATGAACCGCCAGTGGGGCGGCATCGTCGACACCACGCCGGACGCCTGCCCGATCATCTCCAAGACCCCGGTGCCGAACATGTTCTTCAACTGCGGTTGGGGCACCGGCGGCTTCAAGGCCACGCCGGGTTCGGGCAACGTCTTCGCTGCAAGCCTGGCCAAGGGTGAAATGCACCCGCTGGCCGCGCCGTTTTCCATCGACCGTTTCCACAACGGCGCACTGATCGACGAACACGGCGCTGCTGCCGTCGCCCACTAACAGGAGAAATCCCTATGTTGCACATCTTCTGTCCTCACTGCGGCGAACTGCGCTCCGAAGAGGAATTCCACGCATCCGGCCAGGCGCATATCCCGCGTCCGCTGGATCCGAACGCCTGCACCGACGAGGAGTGGGGCGACTACATGTTCTTCCGTGACAACCCACGCGGGTTGCACCATGAACTGTGGGACCACGTCGCCGGCTGCCGCCAGTACTTCAACGTGACCCGTGACACCGTGACCTACGAGATTCTCGAAACCTACAAGATCGGCCAAAAGCCGCAGTTCACCGACAAGGCTGACAGTCCGAAAGCGGCTGCACAGGCTCTGGGAGAGAAGGTATGAGCCAGATCAATCGCCTGTCCAACGGCGGACGGATCGACCGCAACAAAGTGCTGAGCTTCACCTTCAACGGCCAGACCTACAAAGGCTTTGAGGGCGACTCCCTGGCCGCTGCACTGCTGGCCAACGGCGTCGACATCATTGGCCGCAGTTTCAAGTATTCCCGCCCGCGCGGCATCTTCGCCGCCGGTGCCGAAGAGCCAAACGCGGTGCTGCAGATCGGGGCCACCGAAGCCACGCAGATCCCTAACGTGCGCGCCACGCAACAGGCGCTGTATCAAGGTTTGGTCGCCACCAGCACCAACGGTTGGCCGAACGTGAACAACGACATGATGGGCATTCTCGGCAAGGTCGGCGGCAAGCTGATGCCGCCGGGCTTCTACTACAAAACCTTCATGTACCCACAATCGTTCTGGATGACCTACGAGAAGTACATCCGCAAGGCCGCCGGGCTGGGTCGCTCGCCGACCGAGAACGATCCGGACACCTACGACTACATGAACCGTCACTGCGACGTGTTGATCGTCGGTGCTGGCCCTGCTGGTCTGGCCGCCGCACTGGCCGCGGCCCGCAGCGGTGCGCGCGTCATCCTGGCCGATGAGCAGGAAGAGTTCGGCGGCAGCCTGCTCGACTCCCGCGAGAGCCTGGACGGCAAGCCGGCGACCGAATGGGTCGCGGCTGTGGTGGCTGAACTGCGCTCGATGCCTGAAGTGGTGTTGCTGCCTCGTGCCACGGTGAACGGTTACCACGACCATAACTTCCTGACTATCCATGAGCGCCTCACCGACCACCTCGGTGACCGCGCACCGATCGGCCAGGTCCGTCAGCGTATCAACCGCGTTCGCGCCAAGCGCGTGGTGCTGGCGACCGGCGCTTGCGAGCGCCCGCTGGTCTACGGCAACAACGACGTGCCGGGCAACATGCTGGCCGGTGCGGTGTCCACCTACGTGCGTCGCTACGGCGTGGCACCGGGCAAGAAACTGGTGCTGAGCACCAACAACGACCACGCCTATCGCGTCGCCCTGGACTGGTTCGACGCCGGTCTGCAAGTGGTGGCCGTGGCCGATGCGCGCAGCAACCCACGTGGTGCGCTGGTGGAAGAAGCCCGCGCCAAAGGCATCCGTATCCTTACCGGCAGCGCCGTGATCGAGGCCCGTGGCAGCAAGCGCGTCACCGGGGCCCGTGTCGCCGCGATCGACGTCCGCGCCCATAAAGTCACCAGCCCTGGCGAATGGCTGGACTGCGACCTGGTGGCCAGCTCCGGCGGCTACAGCCCGGTGGTCCACCTGGCATCGCACCTGGGCGGCAAGCCGATCTGGCGTGAAGACATCCTCGGTTTCGTACCGGGCGAAGCACCGCAAAAACGTGTCTGCGTCGGCGGTGTGAACGGTGTCTACAGCCTCGGTGACAGCTTGGCCGACGGTTTTGAAGGCGGCGTGCGCGCGGCCAGCGAAGCCGGCTTCAAAGCGGTGGAGGGCGTGTTGCCCAAAGCCCTGAGCCGTCATGAAGAGCCGACCCTGGCGCTGTTCCAGGTGCCGCACGAAAAATCCACCGCACGGGCGCCGAAGCAATTCGTCGACCTGCAGAACGACGTCACTGCCGCCGCTATCGAACTCGCCACCCGCGAAGGCTTCGAGTCGGTGGAACACGTCAAGCGCTACACCGCACTGGGCTTCGGTACCGACCAGGGCAAACTGGGCAACGTCAACGGCCTGGCCATCGCGGCCCGCTCGCTGAACGTGAGCATCCCGCAGATGGGCACCACCATGTTCCGTCCGAACTACACGCCGGTGACGTTCGGCGCGGTGGCTGGCCGGCACTGTGGGCACATCTTCGAGCCGGTGCGCTTCACCGCACTGCATGCCTGGCATGTGAAGAATGGCGCCGAGTTCGAAGACGTCGGCCAATGGAAACGCCCTTGGTACTTCCCGAAGAACGGCGAAGACATGCATGCGGCGGTCAAGCGCGAATGCAAGGCGGTGCGTGACAGCGTCGGCCTGCTGGACGCCTCGACCCTGGGCAAGATCGACATCCAGGGCCCGGATGCCCGCGAGTTCCTCAACCGCGTCTACACCAACGCCTGGACCAAGCTCGACGTGGGCAAGGCCCGCTACGGCCTGATGTGCAAGGAAGACGGCATGGTCTTCGACGACGGCGTAACGGCCTGTCTGGCGGACAACCACTTCCTGATGACCACCACCACGGGCGGTGCGGCGCGCGTGCTGCAATGGCTGGAGATCTATCACCAGACCGAATGGCCGGACCTGAAGGTGTACTTCACCTCGGTCACCGACCACTGGGCGACCATGACCCTGTCGGGCCCCAACAGCCGCAAACTGCTGAGCGAAGTCACCGACATCGACCTGGACAAGGACGCGTTCCCGTTCATGACCTGGAAGGAAGGCCTGGTGGGTGGCGTGCCGGCACGGGTGTTCCGGATCTCGTTCACCGGTGAACTGTCGTACGAAATCAACGTACAGGCCGACTACGCCATGGGCGTGCTCGAGCAGATCGTCGAGGCCGGGAAGAAATACAACCTGACCCCGTATGGCACCGAGACCATGCACGTATTGCGGGCCGAGAAGGGCTTCATCATCGTCGGTCAGGACACTGACAGCTCGATGACGCCGGACGACCTGAACATGGGCTGGTGCGTAGGCCGGACCAAACCGTTCTCGTGGATCGGCTGGCGTGGCATGAATCGCGAAGATTGCGTGCGTGAAGACCGCAAGCAACTGGTGGGTCTCAAGCCGATCGACCCGAATGTCTGGCTGCCGGAAGGCGCGCAACTGGTGTTCAACACCAAGCAGGCGATCCCGATGACCATGGTCGGTCACGTGACCTCCAGCTACGCCCACAACTCCCTGGGTTATTCATTTGCCATGGGTGTGGTCAAGGGCGGCCTGAAGCGGATGGGCGAGCGAGTGTTCGCGCCATTGGCCGATGGCAGCGTGATCGAGGCAGAGATCGTTTCTTCGGTGTTCTTCGATCCGAAGGGGGATCGGCAGAATATCTAGTGGCTTGAGGTCCTGTGGGAGACCGGCGATGCCGCGTCGGCATCATCGCGAGCAAGCTCGCTCCCACAGTTGATCGCGTAACCCTTGTGGGAGCGAGCTTGCTCGCGATGACGGCCTGACAGCCACAACAAGGGTTTGACTCAACAGCATTCAGACAGGTGCTCCATATGACCGCAGTCAACGTGTACCAACAACGCCCAACCACCGGGGCCAAGGCCGAGTCGTCGCTGCACCATGCCGACCTCGCCAGCCTGGTGGGCAAGGGTCGCAAGAACGCCGGTGTGACCGTGCGCGAGAAAAAACTCCTGGGCCACCTGACCCTCCGTGGCGATGGCCACGATCCGGCATTTGCCGCGGGCGTGCACAAGGCCCTGGGCCTGGAATTGCCAGGCGCCCTGGCCGTCATCGTCAAGGGTGAAACCAGCCTGCAATGGCTCGGCCCGGATGAATGGCTGCTGGTGGTCCCCACTGGCGAAGAATTCGCCGCCGAGCAGAAACTGCGTGAAGCCCTGGGCGACCTGCACATCCAGATCGTCAATGTCAGCGGCGGCCAGCAGATCCTCGAACTGTCCGGCCCGAACGTGCGCGACGTGCTGATGAAATCCACCAGCTACGATGTACACCCAAGCAACTTCCCGGTGGGCAAGGCCGTGGGTACGGTGTTCGCCAAGTCGCAACTGGTGATTCGCCACACGGGCGAAGACACCTGGGAACTGGTGATCCGCCGCAGCTTCTCCGATTACTGGTGGCTGTGGTTGCAGGATGCCGCGGCTGAGTATGGGTTGAGCGTGCAGGCCTGAATATCGCAGTCCAAAGCCGGACACTTTTGTGGCGAGGGGATAAATCCCCTCGCCACAGAGTTCTGTGTTCGGCGGGGCTTATCCATAACAAACAGGAGTCACCGCAATGAGCCGCGCCCCGGATACATGGATCTTGACTGCCGACTGCCCCAGCGTGCTCGGCACCGTGGACGCGGTGACCCGCTTTCTGTTCGAGCAGGGTTGCTATGTCACCGAACACCATTCCTTCGACGACCGGCTCTCGGCGCGTTTCTTCATTCGCGTGGAGTTTCGCCAGCCCGACGGTTTTGACGAGCAGGCCTTTCGCGCCGGCCTGGCCGAGCGTGCGCAAGCCTTCGGCATGGTCTTCGAACTGACGCCGCCCAACTACCGGCCCAAAGTGGTGATCATGGTCTCCAAGGCCGATCACTGCCTCAACGATTTGCTCTACCGCCAGCGCATCGGCCAGTTGTCCATGGATGTGGTGGCCGTGGTGTCCAACCACCCCGACCTCAAGCCGCTGGCCGACTGGCACCAGATTCCCTACTACCATTTCCCCCTGGACCCGAACGACAAGCCGGCCCAGGAGCGACAGGTGTGGCAGGTGATCGAAGACACCGGTGCCGAGTTGGTGATCCTTGCCCGCTACATGCAAGTGCTGTCGCCGGAATTGTGTCGCAAGCTCGACGGCAAGGCGATCAACATCCATCACTCGCTGCTGCCGGGCTTCAAGGGGGCCAAGCCGTATCACCAGGCCTATAACAAAGGCGTGAAGCTGGTGGGCGCCACGGCGCACTACATCAACAACGACCTGGACGAAGGCCCGATCATCGCCCAGGGCGTGGAAGTGGTGGACCACAGCCACTATCCCGAAGACTTGATCGCCAAGGGCCGCGACATCGAAGGGCTCACCCTGGCCCGGGCGGTGGGGTATCACATTGAAAGAAGGGTGTTCTTGAACGCCAATCGCACGGTCGTTCTTTAAGGCCGACATCGCGAGCAAGGGGGACGCGGTCAAATTGTGGGAGCGAGCTTGCTCGCGATGAGGCCCTTGAGACAACAAAGAAACAAGACACAAGCACTAACCCGAGCAATCAACGCGCTGCCTGCCTGGGCAACGCAGTTCCACAAAAACAACAGCGAGGTGAAAGCATGTCTGGTAATCGTGGTGTCGTGTATCTCGGCAACGGCAAGGTCGAAGTACAGAAAATCGACTATCCAAAAATGCAGGACCCGCGCGGCAGGAAGATTGAGCACGGTGTCATCCTGCGCGTGGTCTCCACCAACATCTGCGGCTCCGACCAGCACATGGTCCGCGGCCGTACCACTGCCCAGACCGGCCTGGTCCTGGGTCACGAGATCACCGGTGAAGTGATCGAAAAGGGCAGCGACGTCGAGAACCTGAAAATCGGTGACCTGGTGTCGGTGCCGTTCAACGTGGCTTGCGGACGCTGCCGTTCCTGCAAGGAGCAACACACGGGCGTCTGCCTGAGCGTCAACCCGGCCCGTGCCGGTGGTGCCTACGGTTATGTGGACATGGGCGACTGGACCGGCGGCCAGGCCGAATACGTGCTGGTGCCGTACGCCGACTTCAACCTGCTGAAACTGCCGGATCGCGACAAGGCCATGGAGAAGATCCGTGACCTGACCTGCCTGTCCGACATCCTGCCGACCGGCTACCACGGCGCCGTCACTGCTGGCGTTGGCCCTGGCAGCACCGTCTACATCGCGGGTGCCGGCCCGGTTGGCCTGGCGGCTGCCGCTTCCGCTCGCCTGTTGGGCGCGGCGGTGGTGATCATCGGCGACGTCAACCCGATCCGCCTGGCTCACGCCAAGGCCCAGGGTTTCGAAATTGCCGACCTGTCCACCGATACACCGTTGCACGAACAGATCGCTGCGCTGCTGGGCGAGCCTGAAGTCGACTGTGCTGTCGATGCGGTAGGCTTCGAAGCCCGCGGCCATGGCCATGACGGCGTCAAGCACGAAGCCCCGGCCACCGTGCTCAACTCGTTGATGGGGGTGGTCCGCGTCGCTGGCAAGATCGGTATTCCCGGTCTCTACGTTACCGAAGATCCGGGCGCAGTTGATGCCGCCGCGAAAATGGGCAGCTTGAGCATCCGCTTCGGCCTCGGCTGGGCCAAATCCCACAGCTTCCACACCGGCCAGACCCCAGTGATGAAGTACAACCGCCAGCTGATGCAGGCGATCATGTGGGACCGTATCAACATTGCTGAAATCGTCGGTGTGCAGGTGATCAGCCTGGATGACGCGCCGAAGGGTTATGGCGAATTCGATGCGGGCGTGCCGAAGAAGTTTGTGATTGATCCGCATAAGTTGTTTAGTGCGGCGTAAGAACGGCCTGCACGGGAAAGGGCGACTTCGGTCGCCTTTTTTAGCTTCGTATATTGAATTTTTGTGTATTTTTGTTTTGTGATGAAGACGGAGAAGGAATAATTACTCTGTCTTTGTTAAGGGTGTTTCGATCAACTATCACAGCCTTAAGTTCGTCGGCTCGTTTTGTATTGAGCTTGTTACCGATCACCCTGTGTACCAGAGCTCTAACGGCGGGACTCTTCCTTAATGTCGTGAATGCTCCGTGTGTTGCCTTCATACCGGCCCCTAGACTCAGCAGTGCGCCACCGCCATTCTGTAGGGCTACTCCTGCTGTGTAACCTGCCATCTGCAACGTCGTACCTGTCACTACGCTGGTATATCCCGCATTGGTAATCAGCTCAGCATATCCTTGGAATCCCACCGGGCGCGCTCGAAATAAAGCCCCTACGATATTCTCCGTATGTGTCGCGAGCGCTTCGAAAAATTCGAAGAGCTGAAAAAGTGACAGGCTAAATTGCCCGGTAGGGTCTACTCGATTTATCGGATCTCCAACGCAATAGCCGTAGGCATTAAACCCGCCCTGGCCAAACGGGCTCAACTTGTCCGGGCTGTTGAACCGCATCAACAACGGGTTGAATGCCCTGTATCCGTTACCCAACAGATAGTGTCCAGTCACCGGGTCCGGCCGTTCGCCGTTGAAACCGAGCATGCTGAGTAGACCGCTTTCTGTGGCACGGTGGCCGTAAGGTGTGTACGCGAGACAATGAGGGCCCGTTGCATCGAGCGCGTGCAATACCGAGCGTTGTTGATCGGTGGCAAGCAAAGTAGTTTCGAGGGCCCCGTTCTGACGTTGGTGCAGCGCCAGCAGTTGGTCATCGTGCTGGAGAATCGACCATTGCTCCGTGCCCTGAATTTCACAGGTCAATCGATCTTTCAAGTAAAAGCGTTGGGTGCCGGCTTGCGCCGTTGGTGTGCAATCGACCAGCCGATCCAACGGGTCGTAGCGGTATCGACAGAGTAGGTTTTCGCGTTCGAATGGCATCGGCAGTACTCCCTGGAGGGTACGCGTATTTCAAAAGTTACTTTGGCACAATTGGTTAAAGTCGTCACTAGTAACTCTGTTAGGGCCGAGGGGGAAAAAACGTCACTCACGTTAACTTACTCAGGGATTTAAATTGACGCTGCTTTATTTACCAGTCGTATCGAATTCTTTTTCCTCTTTCAATAATTTCCCGGGCCTTTTGTTGCCGAAGCCGAAGGTCTTTTGGTGACTCAAATATTGTTTCCATGGGTGAGAAGCGCTCAGTCGGAATAGGTATATACAAATCTTGACGCGTTGTAGGAGGTGCTTTAGGGTCCATAACGCTGGGTGAGTGATAAATATTTGTAGGCCGTTCTGTAGCCCGAGGGAACGCCCAATAAGTGTGCAGTCGTGCATTGGCAGGCAATGGTGGTAACGGTCCAATTTTTGGAAGTCTCTGCTTTGGCATAGAACTGCTAGGAGCCCCAGCACTGATTGAGTCTTGGAAGCCGGGCGATGTGGCATTTTTTGGGGGGGCTGGGGTGGGAATAGACCCGCGCAATGGTTTGGACGAAGCTGAAGCCATCGAGCCCGAATTTACGATCCGGGAAGCACTGTTTGCTGCGTTTACAGTCGTGGCTTGAAACGAAGTCGCGGGTGACGGGGTATTTGGCGTCCGAGGTCTTAAGAAGTTTAAAAAGGCTTTCCAAAGACTGGAAAAGCTAATGTAGTGCCCTGAAGGGTCAGTGCTGTTAACAGGGTCGCCTATACAATAGACGTAGGCGTTCAACCCACCTGCCCCAAACGGACTGAAACTGTCTGGGCTGTTGAACCGCATCAACACCGGGTTGAATGCCCGATAACCATTACCCAGCAAATAATGACCCGTCACCGGGTCCGGCCGTTCGCCATTGAAGCCGAGCAAGCTAAGCAAATCGTTTTCCGGCGGGCGGTGGCCGTAAGGCGTATAGACAAGGGCACAAGGCTGCGTTGCATTGAGCGCGTGCAATACCGAGCGTTGTTGATCGGTGGTAAGCAAAGTGGTTTCGACGGCGCCGTCCCGGCGCTGTTGTTGCGCCAGGAGATGATCCTCCTGCTGGAAAATCGAACGCTGTATTGAACCTTGTATCTCGGAGGCCAGGCGGCTTTTCAGATAGAAGCGCTGAATGCTGGCCTGAGTGGAACGCGTGCAATTGGCCAAGCGATCCAATGGATCGTAATGATAGCGGCAGAGCTGCATTTTACGGTTCGTCGACATGGTTCGCTCGCTGTGTGGAACCGGTCTTTAATTCCGGCATCACTCTCGTGGCTTGCATACCTTTTTCTCCTTTCTCGATTTCAAACGAAACGCTCTGCCTCTCCTTCAAAGTTTTATAGCCCTCACCAGCAATCGCCGAATAGTGAACGAACAATTCTTCACCACCTTTGCCACATGTAATGAAGCCATAGCCTTTTGCATCGTTAAACCATTTAACGGTTCCTTTGATTCGGTCGTTCATTTTTATTGTCCTGCTTGCCCGAATGGATAAAGGCGTGGTTGCCCATGGCTTTGTTTTCGTTGACACAACAGGAGCTTAGGATCGGGGCAAATCGTTGCCTACTGTCAGAGTTGACAGTAGGCAATACCGAGAGGAAATAACCGGTGGCAGGTGATATTCAGATGACTGTCATGAGGCGGTCATGCCATGGCCTGCGCTTGCAATCGTCGGCCGATTACGTCCAGTACATCGCAGCCATCGCGCAAGGGAATCGCCAGGAGCAGGGCGAAGTCGTGGAGGACGACGGCGTCGGAACTGATCTCCTCGCGGAAGGCGATATTTTCCAATAATTGAGTGACGGCGCGGATGCGGTAGGCGGCGGTTTCGTAGAGGACGTCGAGGGGGGCTTGGGTGTCGATGAGCAGGGTGGCGGGGGTGCAGTCGACGCCAGTGATGGGGATGTATCGGTTCATTGGATAGAGCTCCCGTAGCTTGGTGGATGCCGCCACTCACTCGTCGCCAAACGAATGGGTGGCAGCTGTACGCGGGTTGGCGAACCGGATAGCTACGGACTCCGGCAGACCTCAGGTCTCCCGCGCACAACTACCATTAAGTAGTTTTTCGAGTGCAAAAGCCCGTGCCAAAAAGCAGGGCTTCTGACCGTAGTTTATCGAGTCGCCAAACCCGAGTCGCCATGTGGACGACGGGAAGAACTATAAGCATCGCCTATTGGGCTGGGCAAGGCTCGCTGTTGCGGGGGATTTCCCAAGTATTTGTGGGATTTTTGGTCGTGAGTATTCAGGCGGGAACACCGCTTCCTTTGTGGCGAGGTGCAGCAGCCCCAAAATGCCAGTCAGTTAAAGCCTCAAATCCGTGGGAGCAAAGCTTGCTCGCGATTGGGGTGAGCCAGTTGACAACGCCATTGACTGGTCTGCCGCCATCGCGAGCAAGCTTTGCTCCCACAGGTTTTGTGTCGTTTGATTCTTAACTGACTGGGCATTAGGCGGCAGCCCCCTGCTTTTCAGATACCAGCGGCGAGCGCTTCGCACTCGAGCGGGAGCAAGCTCCCTCGCCACCCGGTTATTGGTGTGCAGTTGCGGCCCCGATCCGGTCGCAGAATTCAGGGTAGAACCCCCGGGCGCTGGGGCCTTGGCAATAGTCTTGCGCCTGGGTCAGGGCATCGGCGCTGAAATCCAGACTGCGGGGCATGCTGGCGAAGGTGACGTAGCCACCTTGTTGCGTTTTGATGGCGTCGAAACCCTGCATGTCGTAGACCAGTTCCACGTCATCGTCGGCCAGCAGTCGCGCCTTGACCGTCACTTTTGTGTATTGCTTGCCCCCCGGCGCGCCATTGAGCGCCGCCAGGCCGTGGCCGACCACGCGCAGCATGTGCGGGACCCAGGGCTCGCAGTCGTCCGTGCAAGCGCCGGGACGGTAGAGCATGGTCAGTGCTTGCTGATCGCGGCTTACCTCGGTCAGGGCCGGGTCGGAGCGTTTGATGCGATGCTCGATGGTCAGCCAGGTCTTCTGCGCATCACTGGTGTCGTCGGCAAGCTCTGGATTCAGCGGACCCCGCTGGCATTCGGTGACACCAAAGGCAATGAGCATGCCTGTCAGAATGACCGCGAGGGTGGCGCCGCCGATTTTTACGTTCATGGGCAAACTCTGCAGGAGGAAGCCGCACTGTACGGTAATGGTGCTGGCGAGGGCAGGGGGCTTTGGGCGGCGGTGCTGGAACAGTGACGCGGTTACCAGGATCGATCAATAAATCAAATTGAAGTAGTCGCCGTTCATCAACCTGCACATTCGCGTCTCCGCGCTTTCGCAGCGATTGCTCACCCACTTTGAAAAGGCCGGTTCCAGGATTTGTTGATCGTCCAACTTCAGATTGATCGCCCCGTACCTGCACGTGATGGTCGCACGGGGGGCTGTCTGCTCGTCCCCATCGCCCTCATGGGTGACGTACTCGGCACCTTCGAATTGCAACGAGGTCGGGTCGACCACGTCCACCAGGCTTTCGCTCTTCCATTCGAGGTCTTCCCGGATATCGACGAAGTAAACGTCTTCCAGAGATTCAATGTTCCTGTGAATGTCAGTGACGGCGGGGCACGTTATTTCACCGGCATGGACATGGCCGATGATCATCAAAAGCATGATCGCGCCTCCAGCCAGTATTTTTTTCATATGCCAGGCTCCAGGGCTCGGTTCGACAATTTCACGGCTTTGGTCGGGGCGGGCTACTGTCAATGTTGGCAGTTATTTATGTCAATTTAGAACTGTATAAGGATGTTTGGTAACTTTTTGCTATATAAAAAAGCGCAGTTTTCGTTAAATCAGATGCTTCCTACGGTCCTTGAAGAATTTTCCGTAATGGCTATCGGCCATTCACGTAATGCGTTTAGGAACAATCCCCGTCCGTGTCAGTCCAAAGCACGCTTTACGCCGCTCTTTATGGGCGGCTTTTTCATGCTTAAGAGGATGTCCCGGATGAAGGTTTCACGAGGTTTTGCACTGTCTTGGCTGCTGACACTGGCCGCCAGCCCGGCCTTCGCGCAGTTCAGCCTCAGCGATGCGGCCAATGTGGTGTCGGCGATGCAAGGCAACTCAGGTGAGAAGGAGGGCGTCGTGGCCGCCGCGCCGAAAGCTGCCGGTCTGCTCAATACTCTGGGATCGGAACTCAAGATCACGCCGGAACAGGCCATCGGCGGTGCTGGCGCGATGCTGGGACTGGCGAAGAATCGGCTCAGCGAGCCGCAGTTCTCCGAGTTGAGCAGAAGTGTGCCGGGCCTGGATCAGATTGCTGGCAACAGCGCCATCGGGGGGCTCAATGGCCTGGGCGGTCTGCTCGGTGGCGGGGCGGACAAAAATGCTTTGCTCGATGGTCTGCTGGGTAACGTCAAGGACACCGGCGACCTGAACAATGCCTTCAGTGCGCTGGGCATGGACAGTGGCATGATCGGCCAGTTTGCCCCGATCATTCTGCAGTACCTCGGCCAGCAGGGTGTGACCGGTTCGCTGCTGCAGAACCTGGGTGGTATTTGGGGCGCAGGTGTCTGATCAACCACCCTCGTTGCGCAAATACGTAATACGCCGGTCCTTTTCAGTCCAGAGCTGATTGACCCAGTTCTGCACGTGCTGGCGAAACACCGGGTCGTTTTCATAATCCCCCTGCCACAACGCCGGGTCCAACTCGCGGGTCTGGATGTCGACGATGACCCTGGGCACCGCGCCGCTGATCAAGTCCCAGAACCCGGGAATCTTCTCTTGCGGGTACACCACCGTCACGTCCAGTACCGCATCCAGTTGTTCACCCATGGCCGCCAGCACGAACGCCACGCCACCGGCCTTGGGCTTGAGCAGGTGGGTGAAGGGCGATTGCTGTTGTTGGCTTTTGGCGGTGGTGAAGCGGGTGCCTTCGAGGTAGTTGACCACGGTGACCGGTTGACGCTTGAACAGCTCGCAGGCGGCCTTGGTGATTTCCAGGTCCTTGCCGGCCAGCTCCGGGTTCTTCGCCAGGAACGCCTTGGTGTAGCGTTTCATGAAAGGGTAGTCCAAGGCCCACCAGGCCAGCCCCAGGAACGGTACCCAGATCAGTTCCTTCTTGAGGAAGAACTTGAAGAACGGCGTGCGCCGGTTGAGGGTCTGGACCAGGGCGGGGATGTCCACCCAGGACTGGTGATTGCTGATCACCAGGTAAGAGGTATCGCCGCGCAGATCCGCGCCGCCGCGGATGTCCCAGCGGGTGGGGATGCACAGGGCAAAGATCAGCTTGTCGATCTCGGCCCAGGTCTCGGCGATCCACATCACCGCCCACGAGGCGTAGTCGCGAAAGCGCCCGGGCAGGACTAGTTTGAGCAGGGCGAACACCATCAGCGGCCCGAACAGCACCAGGGTGTTGAGCAACAGCAACAGGGTGACGAAACAGCCGGTGAGCAGGCGGCGCATAGATGACTCTTGCAAACGGGTGGGCGGGCCATGATAAGCAAGCTTCGGGCGCCAGGCCAAATCGGTGTGGACGAATGTTTCACCTTTTGATCGGTATGCTGGGTTTGCTTCTGTGGCGAGGGGATTTATCCCCGTCGGGCTGCGCGGCGGCCCGGATTCTGTACAGCGGTTCAGCACCATGGCGAGCGCTTCGCACTCGAACGGGGATAAATCCCCTCGCCACAGGGGCCGCGCCGGGCTGGTTGTTCTCGGCTATCGATCTTGAAGTACGCAGAACGAATCCCTTTGCCACTGTCTAAAAGCCCACCCATACAGGAAGCCCTATCCCATGAAATCCCTTCTCGCCCTGCTTACCCTGGTGGCCCTCCCAGTGCTGGCCGCCGAGCCGACCCTGTACGGGCGCTACGAATACATCGCGCTGCCGGAAATCGGCGGTGAAGTGCTCAAGGCCAAGATGGACACCGGCGCCCTGACCGCCTCGCTGTCGGCCAAGGACATCGAGACCTTTACCCGTGACGGCGATGATTGGGTGCGGTTCCGCCTGGCGACCAAGGATGCGAGCAACAAGGTCTACGAACACAAGATCGCCCGCATCAGCAAGATCAAGACCCGTTCCGAAGAGGATGAGGACGACGACGAAAAGATCGCCCCCACCAAGCGCCCGGTGGTCGATCTGGAATTGTGCCTGGGTAATGTCAAGCGCACGGTCGAGGTCAACCTGACTGACCGCAGCAGTTTCAATTACCCACTGTTGATTGGTGCCAAGGCGTTGCGTGAGTTCGGCGCGGCGGTGAACCCGGCGCGGCGTTATACGGCTGACAAGCCGGACTGCTGATGGCGTAGCTCAGCAATTCTTATAAGGGTTCCGAAAATTAGAAGGTGTTTTTTCGGGGCCTGGTGGCTTGGGCGTTAGGGTAATATATAAAAGTTTTTATGTTTAAATTTACTTAAGATTGACGGATCTCCTTGGTTAAGTCGAGTTTAGTAAAATGCTGTATATATTTGTAGCGAGCTATTTCTGCACCGGTTATCCTGATTGCAGGGAGGATATTTACCTCAGGTAGTCCCTCATTAGATAAAAAATTATTTAACTTTTCGAGGTTTGCTTGTTTGCTTAAGCTTTTCGCAAGGTCAATTCTTGTGTCGAAAGCTATGGTGTTAAGTAGTTCGGCCCCGCTGGGCAGTGAAAAGGCAATTTTCTTATATATATTTGGAAATGTCTCAAACTCATGTAAAAGTTTAAGGAATTCATATTGAGTCCAAATTTCTATTGGGTCGGTGAGAGGTGGGTTAATGGTAAAATGATCATGTTGCCCTAATCTTGCTTCATTGGCTTTCGCGATCTCGACTATGGCTTTGTTCTGTTTTAGGTTACTTACTTTTTTTGCTGTCTGTAGTGTTGGTGTGGATTTGGCAGCTCGCTCACTCCGTGCTCCGATGGATGTTAAGGTGGTTGACTGGGTCGTGAGCGGTTTTCGAACACTCTTTAACATCGACCGAATTGGAGTGTGCCCTGTCGGATCGTTCCGGTTAATGGGGTCTCCTATACAATAGCCATACGCATTCAATCCCCCCTTTCCAAATGGGCTCAAACTGTCTGAACTGTTAAATCGCATCAATACCGGGTTGAAAGTTCTAGACCCATTTCCCAATAAATAGTGTCCTGTCACCGGATCGGGCTGCTCACCATTAAACCCAAGTAAACTGAATAAACCATTTTCTGAGGGGCGATGGCCATAAGGTGTATAGCTTCGGTAGGGGCGAGCCCCGGTTGCGTCGAGTCCAGTCAATACCGAACGCTGTTGATCGGTCGCCAGCAGGGCAGTCCAGCCATTTACATCCACGCGTCGAAGTAGGGCCAGCAACTGGTCTTCGTGCTGGAAAATACTACTTTCCACTGCGCCCTGTATTTCGGTAGCCATTCGGTTCTTGCAATAAAAGCGCCGAATGATGGCCTCCGCGGATGGTGCACGGTCGACCAGCCGATCGAGCGGGTCGTAGCGGTAGTGGCACAATACGGCTCTGCGAGAGTAGGTAGTCATGGGCTAAGCTCCATCTGAAGCCTTCAAGAACGGTCTCCAGCATCAGCCGTTTTTCAGCGGGTGCCTACTATCAGAACTGTTAGGTATGACGGCTAACCGCGCAAGCTTGAATGCCGGTTGACGTGCTCCAAGCCTTGCGGCACCGTTCCGGCAACTTTTACTGCCGGGCTCGCAAGCCATGCCTCATATCCTGATTGTCGAAGACGAAGCCGCCATCGCCGATACGCTGGTGTTTGCCCTGCAAGGGGAGGGGTTTGACACCACTTGGCTGAGCCTTGGCGCCGCCGCCCTCGATCACCAGAAGAACACCCCGGCCGACCTGATCATCCTCGATGTGGGCCTGCCGGATATCAGCGGATTCGAGACGTGTAAAAGTCTCAGACGTTTCAGCGACGTTCCGGTCATCTTTCTGACAGCCCGGGATGGGGAGATCGAGCGGATCGTAGGCTTGGAAATCGGCGCCGACGATTACGTAGTCAAACCCTTCAGCCCCCGCGAGGTGGCGGCCAGGGTCCGGGCGATCCTCAAGCGCGTGGCGCCGCGCCCAGCGGTGGAGCCGGGCACGGGACTGTTCCAGGTCGATGCCGACCGTGTGCAGATCAACTATCGCGGCAAACCGCTGAACCTCACCCGCCACGAATTCCGCCTGCTCAATTGTCTGCTGGAGCAACCCGAGCGGGTCTTCAGTCGCGAACAATTGCTCGATGCCTTGGGCGTTGCCAGCGATGCCGGCTACGAGCGCAGCATCGACAGCCACATCAAGAGCGTGCGCGCCAAGTTGCGCCTGGTCCGGGCCGAGGCCGAACCGATCCAGACACATCGAGGCCTGGGCTACAGCTACAGCCCGGGGCACAGCTGATGTCGCTGGGGATCCGGATTTTCCTGGTGTATGTGCTGTTTATCGCCCTGACCGGCTATTTCGTGCTCAACACGGTCATGGAGGAAATCCGCCCCGGCGTGCGCCAGTCCACCGAAGAAACCCTGGTGGACACCGCCAATCTGATGGCCGAGATCCTGCGGGACGATTTCAAGGCCGGCACCCTCAACCAGAATCGCTGGCCGCAGTTGCTCAAGGCCTACGGCGAACGCCAGCCGGCGGCGACGATCTGGGGCCTGCCGAAGAATCAGGTCAGCCATCGCATCTACGTCACGGATGCCAACGGCATCGTGGTGCTCGACTCCAGTGGCGTGGCGGTAGGGCAGGATTATTCGCGCTGGAATGACGTCTACCTGACCCTGCGCGGCCACTACGGCGCCCGCTCGAGCCGTAGCGATCCGGACGATCCGGCGTCTTCGGTGATGCACGTCGGCGCGCCGATTCGCGACAACGGCCGGATCATCGGCGTTGTCACCGTCGCCAAGCCCAACAGTTCCTTGCAGCCTTATGTCGACCGCACCGAGCGGCGCCTGTTGGCCTATGGCGCCGGCCTGGTCGCCCTGGGCTTGTTGCTGGGCGGCTTGCTGTCGTGGTGGCTCAGCGCGGCACTGCGGCGTTTGACGAGCTACGCCCAGGCGGTCAGCCAGGGGCGTCGGGTGGAAGTGCCGCATTATCGTGGCGGCGAGTTCGAGCAATTGGCGGGTGCCGTGGAGCACATGCGCACCCAACTCGAAGGCAAGGCGTACGTCGAGCGTTACGTGCACACACTCACCCACGAACTCAAGAGCCCGCTGGCGGCGATTCGTGGCGCCGCCGAACTGCTGCAAAGCGACATGCCCGCCGCCCAGCACCAGCGCTTCGTCAGTAACATCGACAATGAAAGTGCGCGCATGCAGCAGTTGATCGAACGCTTGCTCAACCTGGCCCAGATCGAGCAGCGCCAGGGGTTGGAAGAAGAAGTCTCGGTACCGCTGGCGGCGTTGATGGACGAGTTGCTGGAGGCGCGCGGCGGCTGGATCGAAAGTCGCCAGTTGAAAGTCGAACGGCACATCGCTGCCGGCTTGACGTTGACGGGAGAGCCGTTCCTGTTGCGCCAGGCCTTGGGCAACTTGTTGGAAAACGCCCTGGACTTCACCCCTGTCAACGGCTTGCTACGGGTCAGCGCCGAGCGCCGTGGGAACCGCGTCGAGATCCGCCTGTTCAATCAGGCCGCGCCGATCCCCGACTACGCGCTGCCCCGCCTGAGCGAACGCTTCTACTCCCTGCCGCGCCCGGACAGCGGTCGCAAGAGCACCGGCCTGGGGCTCAACTTCGTGGAGGAGGTGGTGCAGTTGCATGGGGGGCAGTTCAGTATTGGCAATGTCGAGGGTGGGGTGGAGGTGGTTTTGCGGTTGTCCTGACCCCGCAGTTGCTATCTGACTAAACACCCATTCCTGTGGGAGCGAGCTTGCTCGCGATAGCGGGGTACCAGTCGGCATAACTGGCGCTGACCCACCGCCATCGCGAGCAAGCTCGCTCCCACAGAGGTTCCTGGTTCTCCACACAATCTCCACATTCCCCCCATAAACCCCTCACACAACCACCCCAGACTCTCCCTCATTCGAACAGGGAGAGCCCCACATGAACCGCAGCCTCGCCATTAAACTGGGCATGATCGCCCTCTTGATTCTCTTGCTGATGATTCCGCTGTTGATGATCAATGGCCTCATCGATGAGCGCCAGGAATTGCGCGACGGTGTGCTGCAGGACATCGCCCGCAGCTCCAGCTACAGCCAGCAATTGATCGGGCCGATGATCGTGGTGCCGTTTCGCAAGAGCGTGAAGGTCTGGAACACCAACGAGAAGACCGGTGTGCGTTTCCTGGAAACCGTCGAGCGAACGGGGGAGTTGTATTTCTTGCCCGAGCAATTCGAGCTCGACGGCCAGGTCCGCACCGAAACCCGTGCCCGGGGTATCTACGAAGCGCGGATGTTCCACGCCGATAACCGGATCGATGGCCGCTTCAAGGTGCCTGAGCGCTATGGCGTCGCCGCCAAGGACTTTGCCGACTACCGCTTCGACGAACCGTACTTGAGCGTTGGCATCAGCGATATTCGTGGCATCGAGAACGCGCTGACCCTGACGCTGAACCAGCAGACCGTCGACTTCCTGCCCGGCTCGCGGCTTGGCTGGCTGGGGCAGGGTGTGCATGTGCCGCTGCCGATGATCACCGCCCAGGGCGGTCCCGAGCTGACCTTCGGTTTTGACCTGCGCCTGCAAGGTACTGGCGAGTTCCAGATTCTGCCGGTGGGCAAATCCACCAAAGTGCACTTGTCGGCGGACTGGCCGCACCCGAGCTTCATTGGCAACTATCTGCCCAGCAATCGCGAGATCAATGAGCAGGGCTTCAGTGCCGACTGGCAGACGTCGTTTTTCTCCACCAACCTGCTGGAAACATTACAAGCCTGCGAGCCGAGCGATAGCTGTGAAGCGTTCCGCAGCCGGGCCTTCGGTGTGAGCTTCATCGACCCGGTGGACCAGTACCTCAAGAGCGACCGGGCGATCAAATATGCGCTGCTGTTCATTGCCCTGACGTTCGCCGGCTTCTTTCTCTTCGAAGTGCTCAAGAGCCTGGCCGTCCACCCGGTCCAGTACGCCTTGGTGGGTGTGGCGCTGGCGTTCTTCTACCTGCTGCTGTTGTCGCTGTCGGAACACATCGGCTTCACCCTGGCGTACCTGGTGTCGGCCAGTGCCTGTGTCGTGCTGATCGGGTTTTATGTCTGCCATGTGTTGCGCAGTGTGAGCCACGGCCTGGGGTTTTCGGCGGGGCTGGCGGGTTTGTACGGTTTACTCTACGGCCTGTTGAGCGCGGAGGACTATGCACTGCTGATGGGGTCGCTGCTGCTGTTCGGCCTGCTGGGCGTGTTCATGGTGCTGACCCGCAAGCTGGATTGGTACGGAGTGGGGTCGAAGCCGGCCGCTGCAATGGCCTTCGATCTGGGAGAAGTGAAATGAGCCGGTCGTTGGGGTTGCGTGAGGATCAGCGGGAGGGAGCGATGTTGGTGGCGCTGATTGCCGGGTTGTTTCCGCTGGACCGCAGTGGTCCTATCGCGAGCAAGCTCGCTCCCACAGGAGATCCCGGTCGTCCAGGCAAAGCAACCCAATGTGGGAGCGAGCTTGCTCGCGATGGGGCCGGTGCAGCCAGTGCAGCACTAAACCTTGGGCACCGTCGCTGCCATTGAAGGCCGCAAGCTCACCTCGGCAAACCACGCCGCCAATTGCGGGTTGGCCTTGCGCCATTCCAGGTCGGGATGGCGCAGGTCCAGGTAGCCCAGGGCGCAGGCCACGCTGATGGAGGCCACGTCGAAATGGCTGGCCAGTTCGGCGATCGCCTCGGCTTCCAGCAGGCCCAGGGCCCGGCGAATCTTGTCCCGTTGCGCATCGAGCCATTCGTCCCAGTGTTTTTCCACAGGACGTAGCGCGGTTTCGTAGCGGATCATCACCGCCGCATCCATGACTCCATCGGCCAGGGAGGCCAGGGTCAGGCGCCGCCAGCGGGCCGCACCCTCGCGGGGAATCAGCGGGTTGCCGACATGCTGGTGATCGAGGTAGTCGAGAATGACCCGACTGTCATGGATCACGCTCCCGTTGGCCAGGCGCAGGGCCGGGATCTTGCTCAACGGATTGTCCTCGATCAGCACGCGGTCCGGCTTGACCGGTGTGAGCTGGCTGAGCTGCAACGCCACGCGGTCTTGCTGGCCGGTTTCGTGCAGCAGCACCAGGACCTTGCGAACGAAGGGCGAAGCGGGGTTGTGGAACAGCGTCATGCTGGGGGTGGACATGGCAACGTCTCGATTCAAGGGGACTTGTTGCGCAGCATAGCGCGTTCATCCGTGTTCGAGGCAGGCGCGACCGGGGTGAAGAAGGCCGGTCGCGCCATGCATCAGGCGGCCGGTTGAAGGGCCTGCGGTTCTGGCGTCGATGTCGTCGGTTGCTGCTTGAGTTCCCGGGCGACAGTCCAGACGATGAACGCGGCGATGACATCGAAGATTGCCAGCAGCACGAACAGTGGGCTGTAGCCGATCCGGGTCACCATGACGCCGAAGAGCAGGGTGAAGGCGGCGGCGCCCAGGTAACCGAACATGCCGCCCATGCCGGTGGCGGTGGCGACTTCATTCTTGCCGAACGAATCGGACGTGATGGCGTACAGCGCCCCGGACAGGGTCTGGTGGGCGAAGCCGCCGATGCACAGCAGGGCGATGGCGGTGTACGGGCTGGCGACCAAACCGATGCAGGCTGGGCCGATCATGCAGGAGGCGCCGAACAGCAGGACCATCTTGCGCGAAGTGAACAACGACACCTTGCAGTATTTATGGAAGAACGGGCTCAGGTAACCGCCCAGCACGCAACCGAGGTCGGCGGCCAGGAACGGCAACCAGGCGAACATCGCGATCTCCTTGATGTTCATGTGCCGCTCGGTCATGAGGTACAGCGGGATCCAGGCGTTGAACGTCTGCCAGGCCGGCTCGGAGAGGATCCGCGCGCTGGCGATGGCGTAGAAGTTGCGGCTGGCGATGATGCGTTTCCAGCTGCCTTTCTTCGGCGTCGGGTCTTGAAAGTGAGCTTCCTGGCCGCTGAGGATGTAATCGCGCTCGGTGTCGCCCAGGAGCTTCTGGTCGCGTGGATGTTTGTAAAAGATCAGCCAGAGGAACGTCCAGGCCACGCCCAGGCCGCCAACGATCAGGAACGCCAGCTCCCAACCACTGTTCAGGATCGCCCAGACCACTAGCGGCGGAGCCAGCACGGCGCCGATCGAGGAGCCGATGTTGAACCAGCCGATGGCCACCGAGCGTTCCTTGGCCGGGAACCATTCGGTAGAGGTCTTTACCGCAGCCGGCAGCCCAGCGGCTTCCGTCAGGCCAAGCAAACCGCGGAAAAACGCCAGGCCCTGCCAGCCCGACGCCATGGCCGCCGCGGCACAGGCGATGGACCAGGCGAACGCGAAAATGGCGAAGCCCATCTTGGTACCGATGGCATCGATGATGTAGCCGGCCACTGGTTGCATCAAGGCATAGCAGACCTGCCAGGCCACGACGATGTGGGAGTATTGCTCCGTGGAGATGTTCATTTCGCTCATCAGGGTGGGAGCGGCCACCGAGAGGGTATTGCGAGCCAGGTAGTTGACCATCAGGCCGGCCGTGACCAGGCCGACCATCCACCAGCGGATGCCTTTGATTTTCATCACTTCACCATCGATTATTTTTGGATTTGGCGTGGCGTGTTTCGTTGTAGGTTGTCGTACAACCAGCGCACTTATAGAGGGTCAAGAATTAATTTGTCAATAAATATGTCAAAGGCTGGGCGGTCTGAAACAGCCGGCGCGCTTGCGGTTGTCGTATGACGAAGAGAAAAGGGGCGCCCACTCTGGCAAGTGCACGCCCGGATGACTCAGCGGCGAGGGATCAGTCCCCACACCGCCAACACGGAGGGTATACCCAACCCCAGCCAACTGACGGCGTCCCACAGACCATCCCCCAGCAAGGCACTGAACAGCCCGGCGGCGCAGAGAATGGCGATCAGCACGGGCATGCCGAACACTTTCCAGAAACTCGATTGCCGTGGCCTCACGAGGCGACCTCCGTACCGACCGTTGCACGCTTGGCCGCTTTGCGCCGCACCAGCCACAGGTAGACGCCGCTGCCGAGGACGATGATGGTGAGCACGTCGAGGGTGGCCCAGAAGATCTGCATCGGCCGGCCACCGTAGTCGCCGAAGTGCAACGGTAGAGACAGGCTCATGACGTCCATGTACCACGGCCGCTCGGCCACCGCGGTGACCTCCAGGGTGCTGGCATCGATCAATACCGGCGTCAGCAAGTGCGAGGTCAGGTGGGTGCTGCCTTTCATGAACACGCCGTAGTGGTGCTGGCTGGAAAACAACGTGCCGGGGAAGGCGATGAAGCTGGGCTCCATGCCCGGCGCGACCTCCCTGGCGATGTCGAGCAAGCGGGTAGCCGGGGCCAATTGCGTCAGCGGCGGGGCGTTGCGATAGGGTTCGACCATGGCGCTGAGGCTGTCGTTGCGCCAGGCGGCGATGATCAGGTCGGCGCACGCGGCAATCACGCCAGTGACGCCCACGGTGAGCGCCCAGACCAGCGTCACCACGCCGATCAGGTTATGCAGGTCGAGCCAGCGCAGGCGCGTGGATTTGTCCTGGCGTACCGTGGCGAATTTCAAGCGCCGCATGAACGGCAGGTACAGGACCACCCCGGAAACGATGGCGATCACGAACAGCAACCCCATGAACGCCAGCAGCAACTTGCCCGGCAAACCCGCGAACATATCCACGTGCAGGCGCAGCATGACCATCATGAAACCGCCATTGGCCGAGGGCCTTTCCAAGGCCTCGCCGGTGCGCGCATCGAGCATGAAGGTATGGGAGGAGTTGGGCTCGGTGTCCGCTGTCGGCGCCATGATGGTGAAGATGCCGTTGGGCTCGTCTTCGTCCCAGCCAAAATACTGGACCACTTCACCCGGACGATGGGCTTTGGCCTTTTCCACTAACTGCTGGAGGTCCAGGTGTGGCGTGTCGGCAGGCATCTCCCGGAACTCGGGAGCGTCGCCCAGCAGGTGTTCGATTTCGTGGTGGAAGATCAATGGCAGCCCGGTAATCGCCAGCATCAGCAGGAACACCGTGCAGATCAGGCTGGTCCAGGTGTGGACGAAGGACCAGCGGCGGATGGTTTTGCTTTTCATGAGCGATCCGAATGCAAGAGGGCCTCGATGCCTGAGCCCCGTCAGTCAAACCGCTCCCACAGGGATTTCATTTGACTGACAGGTCTCGGGTACAGGTGCCCTCAAAAAGGTTTTGCAAATGCTAACCGTTTACCATTTGTAATTCACGCTGGCGACGACGTTGCGTTGGTCGCCGTAGTAGCAGTAGAAGCCATCGCAAGTGGACAGGTAGTCCTTGTTGAAGATGTTCTTCGCGTCCACCGCCACCGTGACGCCTTTGAGGGTCTTGTTCAAACGCCCGAGGTCGTAATGGGCCGAGGCGTCGTACACGGTGTAAGAGCCGACATGACCCCAGTCGGTGTTGGTGGTGTTGCCGTAGGTGTCGCCGACATAACGCACACCGGCGCCGACACCGAAGCCATCCAACGGGCCGTTGTGCCAGGTGTAGTCGGCCCAGGCGGTGGCCTGGTTGCGCGGCACCTGGGCCATGCGCTTGCCTTTTTCCGCTGCGGTGCCCTTGGTGATTTCACTGTCGTTGTAGGTGTAGGAACCGATGAGCTTCAGGTTGTCGGTCACATCGCCCGAGGCTTCCAGTTCCAAGCCACGCACCTGGACTTCACCCACTTGGCGGGTGACGTTGTTTTCGGTCACGGAGTTGTTTTTCTGGGTCAGGTCGAACACAGCCGCGGTCAGCAAGGTCTTGGTGCCCGGCGGTTGATATTTGATGCCGGCTTCGTATTGTTCGCCTTCTGTTGGCTTGAACGCTTCGGTGCTGTTGACGGTTGAACCGGCCGCCGCCTGGAACGACTGGGCGAAGGAAATGTAGGGCGTCACACCATTATCGAAGACGTAGCTCAACGCCGCGTTGCCGCTGAATTTCTTGTCGCGCTGGGTGTTGGTGACGTTGTTCTGGTTGTGGAATTCGGTGCCGGTGTGAATCCAGTCTTCACGGCCGCCGAGGGTCAGGCGCCAGTTGTCCAGGGCGATCTGGTCCTGGACATACAGGCCGGTCTGGTTGGTTTTCTGGTTGTAGTCATACATGGTGAAGTACTGGACGTTGGAGAAGTCCTGTCCGTAGATCGGGTTGTGGATGTTGCTGGTCGGCACGCCGGTCGAGCCCCACAGCCAACGGGAATTGCTGTTGGAGCGCTGGTGATCCAGGCCCAGCAGCAGGGTGTGACTGAGGGCGCCGGTCTGGAAGTCGGCCTGGAAGTTGTTGTCCACGGCGAATTGGCTGATGTCTTCGTCAATGACACTGGCGCTGCGCTTGATGGTGCCATCGGCGCTGACTGCTTCCTCAGGCCCCGCCGGCCAGAATTGCCCACCAGCGGAGATGCCCTGGGTTTGCAGGTCGCTCTTGGTGTAGCGCAGGTTCTGGCGGAACTGCCAGGTGTCGTTCAGACGGTGTTCGAACGCATAACCGAGGGCGTAGTAGGTACGGTCGTAGAACTCCCAATCCGGGTCGCCGAGGTTCTTGTGATGGGAAATCTTGCCCGCTGGTGACGACAGCTTGGTGCCTTGCAACGGCAGGAATTGTCCGGTGATGCCCGTGTCGTCGCGGGTGTACTGGGACAGGAAGGTCAGGCGCGTGTCGTCGTTGATGTTCCAGGTCAGGCTCGGCGCGAGGTTGTAGCGCTTGTCCGGGATGTGGTCGACCTGGGAGTTGCTGTCGCGCACGGTGCCGCTGACCCGATAGAGGAACCGGCCTTCGTCATCGACTTTGCCGGTGCTGTCGAAGTTGATCTGCTTGTGCTCGTAGCTGCCGGCCTGCAACTCGACCTCATGGCTGCTTTCGGCCTGTGGGCGACGGCTGACCATGTCCAGCATGCCACCGGGTGGCGTCTGGCCGTAGACCGAGGATGCCGGGCCGCGCAGCACGGCGATGCGCTCAAGGTTCCAGGGCTCGATTTTCGGCGTGATGTAGTTGCCCTTGGGCAGTGGCAGGCCATCGAGGAACTGGGTCGGCACGAAGCCGCGAACCAGCAGCCAGTCGTTGCGCGAATCCGAGCCGTAGCCGCTGCTCTGCACGCCGGCGGTGTAGCGCAGGGCATCATTGAGGTTGAGGACAGAGCGGTCCTCCATCTGTTGGCGGGTGACCACGGAGACGGAGCGCGGCAGTTCGACGATCGGCGTGTCGGTCTTGGTGCCGGCGGCGGTGCGGGTGGCGACGTAGCCCTCGGTCGGGCCCCACGCGGTTTCGCTGAGACCGGCACCGATCACGCTGGTTTCCGGCAAGGCCATGACGCCTTCAGGTACGGCCACCAGGCTGTAGGTGCCAGCGCTGCTTTGTTCCAGTTGCAGGCCGGTGCCGCGCAAGGCCTCGCGCAATGCGCCGGTGGCGTCGAACTGGCCCTGGACCGGGGCCGAGGTCTTGCCCGAGGCCAGGGACGGATTCAGGCTCAGCGCGAGGCCGGCCTGGCTGGCGATCTGGTTCAGGGTGCTGGCCAGGGGCGCGGCGGGCAGGTTGTAGGTGCGCACGCTCGTGGCTTGTTCGGCGGCCAGCAGCGGGGCGCAGGTCAACGGGACGGCGAAGGCAATGGCAACGGCCAACAGGCTGGGGCGCAACAGGGTGTCTAGCGGGCGGGACATACGGCGGCTCCTGAATGGAAATATTTCTCAATTGCCTGGGTGCCGGATGAAAATCGAAAAGTGATAGGGCTGGATGAAAATAATTTAGATTCGTTTTGCAGATGGTGGCTTTGTGGTGAAGCGAATGGCCTCATCGCGAGCAAGCTCGCTCCCACAGGATGATTCGTGGGCGACCCGGTCAATGTGGGAGCGAGCTTGCTCGCGATGAGGCCATCCCTGACATAAAGCCATTCAGGGCTTGGCTGCAGCCCGTGGCCCCACCACCACCCACCACCGCGTGTGATGCTCGATCTGCACCGGCAAGGTCGGCAACAGGGCGGTCAGGGCCAGGTCGGTGTCATGCAGCGGGAAACTGCCGGTGATGCGCAGGTCGGCCACTCGTGGCTCGACACCGAGGTAGCCGCGCCGGTAACGCCCCAACTCATGGATCAGGTCTTCAAGGCGGGCGTTGTCCACCACCAGCATGCCGCGGGTCCAGGCATCGGCGCCGGGGCTCAGGGCAACGGTCGGCCCGAGGCCGTCGCGGCGCATCAGCACTTGTTGGCCTTCGCGCAGGATCTGTTCGCTGTCCGTGGCCTGGGGATGCGCCGCCACGGCGGATTTCAGCACGCTCAGGCGCGTGCCTTCGTCTTCACGCTTGACCAGGAATCGTGTGCCCAACGCGCGCAGGCGGCCTTCGCGGGTCTCGACAATGAACGGACGCGGGTCGTCGTGCCCGGTTTCCACCAGGATTTCGCCTTCCTGCAGGACGATACGGCGCTGCTTGTCATCGAAACGCACGTCCAGCGCACTGTGGGTGTTGAGGTTGATCAGCGTGCCGTCGCTCAGGCGCAGGGTGCGTTGCTCGCCTGTCGCTGTGCGCTGGTCGGCCAGCCAGTAATCCAGTGGCAGGTAACGTTCACCGGCGAGCAACGCCAGGCCGATGACCGCGACAACGCTGGCCAGGCCGCTGCCGATCTTGCGTATCCGCCGGCGAATGCTCACCCGTGATTGCAGCAGCGCCGCCCGTGCCGGCCCATTGGCCACGCTGAAGCGCTGGTCGAGCATGCCCAGTTGCCGCCAGGCCCGGGCGTGTTCTTCATCGGCGGCATGCCAGCGGGCGAACGCTTCATGTTCCTGGGCGCTGCTCGCGTCCAAAGACAGCTGCCAGGCAATGGCGGCATCCAGCACGCTGGCCGAGACCGGCTTGGCATGGGCCTGGCTCATGTCGGTTCACCGTACAGGGCGATGTAGCATTGCCGGATGCCCTGGGCCAGGTACTGCCGTACCCGCGGGACCGAAACCCCCAGGCGCTCGGCGATTTCGGCATGGCCGAGGCCGTCGAGGCGGTTATAGAGGAAGGCTGCGCGGGCCTTGCTCGACAGTTTGCCGAGCAGGCGATCGATGGCCTTGAGGTCTTCCAGGATGATTTGCTGTTCTTCCACCGAGGGTTGCTCGGCCTCGGGGATCAGCATCAGTTCGGTGAGGTAAGCCTGCTCCAATGCCGCTCGACGGAAATAATCGAACAACAGGCCCTTGGCGATGGCCACCAGAAACGCCCGGGGTTCGCGGGGCGCCTTCAGGTCCTCGCGTCCCAGCAAACGCACAAAAGTGTCCTGGCTCAGGTCTTCCGCCCGGTGCGCACACGCCACGTTGCGTCGCAGCCATGCCAATAGCCAAGCGCGATGGTCACGGTACAACGCACCAACCAAATCACTGTGGGGGCCAGGAACTGACGACACGGAGCATCACCGATGTTTTAAGTAACGAGAATTGTTCGCGATTGTGGCAGAGGCGGGGGCGGGAAAGCAATTGGCGCCGGTCGGGCGGTGTAGGTCAGGAAATTGAGGCCGGGTCTGTGTGGGAGCGAGCTTGCTCGCGATAGCGGCAGGTCAGTCAACATCAATGCCGACGGACAGTGCGCCATCGCGAGCAAGCTCGCTCCCACAGGTAGTGTGTTCATCTTTTAAAGCGAAGGCGCCTGCTGCCGCCGTTTCCACTGGCCCAGGCGCTGTTGCAGGTCAAGCGGGCTGTGGATCTGTTGCTGGCGGGCGCGGCTGAACAGGATCAGCGCCAGCTCCGCTGTGGCCAGGGCGTCGGCGCTGGCGTTGTGGCGGTCGAAGACTTGCAGCTTGAACCAGTCGATCCACTCGTCCAGGCCGGACTTGCGCAGATTGGCTTGTGGACAAAGCATCGGGGCCAAGTCCGCCACGTCGAGGAACGGATGCTGCAGGCGATAGCCCAGGTGGTCTTTCAAGGCACGCCCGAGCATGTGGGAATCGAACGGCGCGTGAAAGGCCAGCAGCGGGCTGTCGCCCACGAACGCCATGAACGCCAGCAGCGCCTCCGCCGGGTCGCTGCCGGCGGCGATGGCACTGGGCGCCAGGCCATGGATCAACACACTGGGCCCGAGCTTTTGCTGATTGCACTGCAAGGTACGTTCGAATTGCTGGCTGAAGTCGATGGCACCGTCTTCGATGACCACCGCGCCGATGGACAGCACTTGGTCCTTGTTCAGGTTCAACCCGGTGGTTTCCAGGTCCAGGACGACCCAGCGTTGCTCCCGCAGGTCGCCTTCGCCCAGTGGCGAGGGCGCGGGCAGGCGCTCCAGGCGCTGCTGCAGCACGTCGGGCAATGTCGGCTGGGCCGGGCGCAGCCAGGAAAACAGGTTCACAACTGGTACCTCAGCGTCAGGCTGCTTTGCAGGCGTTGGGCCTGGCGCAGGGATTCGCGCAGGATGCGTCGGTCCAGATGGTTGAGGCTGTCGGGGTCGACGCGGTTGGAATAGGACAGGTTCTCGCGGGTTTGCCGTTGGTGTTGCTGCATGCGGGTCTGCTGGATGAAGTGATAGGCCTCTTCATAGGCCGCGCCATCGAGCGGTTCGATCACTTCCTTGACGACCAGTTGCCGCAGGCGTTCCAGGGTATTGTTGGCTTCGATGCCGTTGGCCAGGGCCAGCAGGCGGGCGCCATCGACGAAGGGCGTCAGGCCCTGCACTTTCAAGTCCAGGGTCGCCTTTTCGCCATTCTTGCGGCTTAGCACGAAGTCCCTGAAGCGTCCCACCGGCGGGCGATGACGCAGCGCGTTCTCGGCCATCATGCGCTGGAACAGGCGATTGTCGGCCACTTGGCCGAGGATCTGTTGGCGCAACTGCTCGCAACCTTGCTCATCGCCCCAGACTACCCGCAGGTCGAAATAGATGCTCGAGCCCAGCAGGTTTTCCGGCGTCGCTTCGCGAATGAATGACGCGAAGCGCCGGGCCCATTCGGCGCGGGACAGGCACAGCTCGGGGTTGCCGGCCATGATGTTGCCCTTGCACAAGGTGAAGCCGCACTGAGCCAGGCTCTGGTTGATCTGTTGGGCGATGGGCAGCAGCAGGCCGCGGATCTGCGCGGCATGGGCGGCGTCCCGGGCTTCGAACAACATGCCGTTGTCCTGGTCGGTGTGCAGGGTTTGCTCGCGCCGGCCTTCACTGCCGAAACACAGCCAACTGAACGGCACACCCGGGTCGCCTTTGTCGGCCAGGGTCAGTTCGATGACGCGGCACACCGTGTGGTCGTTGAGCAGGGTGATGATGTGGGTGATCTGGGTCGACGACGCGCCGTGGGCCAGCATGCGCTCCACCAGTTGGCCGATCTCGCCGCGCAGGGCCACGAGGTTTTCCACCCTGGGGGCGTTGCGGATGGTCCGGGCCAGGTGCACCAGGTCGACACGTTGCAAGGAAAACAGATCGCGCTCCGAGACCACGCCACACAGGCGCTGGTCCTTGACCAGGCAAACGTGGGCGATGTGGCGCTCGGTCATGGCGATGGCGGCGTCGAAGGCGCTGTGGTCCGGCGAAAGGAAGAAGGGGGCCTGGGTCATGTGGCCTGCGATGGCCTGGGAAAAGTCCCCGGAACCATCGGCCACCACCTGCCGCAGGTCGCGCAAAGTGAAAATCCCCACCGGCGCTTTTTGCTCATTGACCACGACGATGCTGCCGACCTGCTGCTCGTGCATCAGTTTCACGGCTTCGCGCAGCGGCGTGTCCGGGCTGCAACTGACTGGATGGCGCATCGCCAGTTCACCCAGCCGCGTATTGAGGGAGTACTGGGTGCCCAGGGTTTGCGCGGATTTCTGCTGGACCTGTTGGTTGACCTGGTCGAGCAGGCTGCTGACGCCGCGCAGGGCGAAATCGCGAAACGGGGCGGACAGGGCGAAGAGCTTGATGAAGGCCTGTTTGTTCAGTTGCAGGCAGAACGTGTCTTCGCCGGCCCGGTGCTCGGTGCGCGTGGCCCGCTCGCCCAGCAGCGCGGCAAGGGGGAAACATTCGCCGGTGGTGATCTCGAAGGTGGTCTCGGTGCCACCCTTGGCCGAATGCGGGCGTTCGCCCACCACCCGGCCCTGCTTGACGATGTAAAAGTGCTCCACCGGGCCGTCGGCCGGTTTGATGATGGTGTCGCCCGGGGCGTAGAAACGCAGCAGGCATTTCTCCACCAGATAGGCCAGGTGGGCATTTTCCATCTGGTTGAACGGCGGAAAGCGCTGGAGAAACTGCAGCGTCCCCTGGATGTTTTGCAACACCGCGGTTTTCCCTGCCTGGATGAAGGCGTCCGCTTTTTTCATAACCATTACGCAGTCTTTTTCGAATTGTTGTGGTCGGATCTGTTCCCATGGTCGGCCCCTCAGCACGGGGTGCCCATTGGACGTAAGTCTAGGTCGCGGCCTAAGGGCCGCACTCACGGAAAAGTCTTACGCCGGGCGTCGGAAAAATCTTCATTGAATGTTCTTGGAAAAAAATCCGACGAAGTGCACATTGAAGCGCCGCAGAACGATGTCTGACCACTGTGCCAGGGGATCGATTTAAAGAACGTAGAGAGCACCATGTCCGACCACGATATTTTGAGTGACGCCGAGCGCGAGGCGCTGAGTGCCGTCATGTTGGAACCTGACCTGCCGCCGCAGCGTGTCTTGATCGTTGACGACGATAAGGACGCCCGCGAGCTGTTGTCGGAGATCCTGGCCTTGGACGGGATTCACTGCATGACCGCCGCCAGCGGCGAAACGGCACTCAAGATGCTGGAAACCAAGCCGTCGATCGGCCTGCTGATCACCGACCTGCGCATGGGCAATGTCGATGGCCTGGAACTGGTCCGCCTGGTGCGCGAGTCCGAGCGGGCAGCGCTGCCGATCATCATCGTGTCGGGCGATGCCGACGTGAAGGACGCCATCGAAGCGATGCACTTGAGCGTGGTGGACTTTCTGCTCAAGCCGATCGATACCGACAAGCTGCTGGGGTTGGTCAAGCATGAGTTGGGGATGGATCTTTAAGACCGTCCGCCGAGGACCGGTGTCATCGAATGTGGGAGCGAGCTTGCTCGCGATGGCGGCCTGACATTCAACATCGCCATTGAGTGCCACACCGCTATCGCGAGCAAGCTCGCTCCCACAGCGGCATAAAAAAGCCCCGATCTTTCGATCAGGGCTTTTTTTGTGCCGCGTCTACTGCTCAATCACAACCCATTGGCTGCCTTGAACTCGCGACGGCGACGGTGCAGCACCGGCTCGGTGTAGCCGTTAGGTTGCTTCGTGCCTTCGATCACCAGTTCGACCGCCGCCTGGAAGGCGATGTTGCTGTCGAAGTCTGGCGCCAGCGGCCGGTACAGCGGGTCGTTGGCGTTCTGGCGGTCGACCACCGGCGCCATACGCTTGAGGCTTTCCATCACCTGGTCTTGCGTGACGATGCCGTGGCGCAGCCAGTTGGCGATGTGCTGGCTGGAGATACGCAACGTCGCACGGTCTTCCATCAGGCCGATGTCGTTGATGTCCGGCACCTTGGAGCAGCCGACGCCCTGGTCGATCCAGCGCACCACATAGCCGAGGATGCCCTGGGCATTGTTGTCCAGTTCGTTCTTGATCTGCTCCGGCGTCCAGTTCGGGTTGACGGCCAGCGGGATGCTCAGGATGTCGTCCACCGAAGCGCGAGCGCGCTTGGCCAGTTCGGCCTGGCGAGCGAACACGTCGACCTTGTGGTAATGCAGCGCGTGCAGGGCGGCGGCGGTTGGCGAGGGCACCCACGCGGTGTTGGCGCCGGCCAGCGGATGAGCGATTTTCTGTTCGAGCATCGCGGCCATCAGGTCCGGCATCGCCCACATGCCCTTGCCGATTTGCGCGCGGCCCTGCAGGCCGGTGCTCAAGCCGATATCGACGTTCCAGTTTTCATAGGCGCCGATCCACTTCTCGGCTTTCATGTCGGCCTTGCGCACCATCGGGCCGGCTTCCATGGAGGTGTGGATTTCATCGCCGGTACGGTCGAGGAAGCCGGTGTTGATGAACACTACGCGTTCGCTGGCGGCCTTGATGCAGGCCTTGAGGTTGACCGTGGTACGGCGCTCCTCGTCCATGATCCCGACCTTGAGGGTGTTGCGCGGCAGGTTCAGCACGTCTTCGACGCGACCGAACAGCTCGTTGGTGAATGCGGCTTCTTCCGGGCCGTGCATCTTCGGCTTGACGATGTACACCGAGCCGGTGCGGCTGTTGCGGCGCGAGGTGTTGCCGTTGAGGCTGTGGATCGCCGCCAGGCTGGTGACCAGGCCGTCGAGGATGCCTTCCGGCACTTCGTTGCCGTGCTTGTCCAGGATCGCGTCGATGGTCATCAGATGGCCGACGTTACGCACGAACAGCAGCGAGCGGCCGTGCAGGGTCACGCCCGAGCCGTCGACGGCGGTGTAGACACGGTCAGGGTTCATGGTCCGGGTAAACGTCTGGCCGCCCTTGGCGACTTCTTCCGACAGGTCGCCCTTCATCAAGCCGAGCCAGTTGCGGTAGATCACCACTTTGTCATCGGCGTCGACGGCGGCGACCGAGTCTTCGCAGTCCATGATGGTGGTCAGTGCCGCTTCCATCAGGATGTCTTTGACGCCGGCGGCATCGGTCTGGCCGACGGGAGTGCTGGCATCGATCTGGATTTCGAAGTGCAGGCCGTTGTGTTTCAGCAGCACGGCGGTCGGTGCCGAGGCATCGCCCTGGAAGCCGATCAGTTGGGCATCGTCACGCAGGCCGCTGTTGCTGCCGCCCTTGAGGGCGACCACCAGTTTGCCCTCGACGATCTTGTACGCAGTGGAGTCGACATGGGAGCCGGCCGCCAGGGGGGCCGCTTCGTCGAGGAAGGCGCGGGCGAAGGCGATGACCTTGTCGCCACGCACCTTGTTGTAGCCTTTGCCTTTTTCCGCGCCATCGGCTTCGCTGATGGCATCGGTGCCGTACAGCGCGTCGTACAGCGAACCCCAGCGGGCGTTCGAGGCATTGAGGGCGAAGCGGGCGTTCATCACCGGTACCACCAGCTGCGGGCCGGCCATGCGGGCGATTTCGTCATCGACGTTCTGGGTCGTGGCCTGGAAATCCGCCGCTTCTGGCAGCAGATAGCCAATGTCTTGCAGGAAGGCTTTGTAAGCCACGGCGTCGTGGGCCTGGCCGGCACGGGCCTGGTGCCAGGCATCGATCCGTGCCTGGAAATCATCGCGTTTGGCGAGTAGGGCTTGGTTCTTCGGGGCCAGGTCGTGGATGACCTTGTCGGCACCGGCCCAGAACGCGTCGGCGGTGAGGCCGGTTCCGGGAATGGCTTCGTTATTCACGAAGTCGAACAGGACTTTGGCGACCTGCAGGCCACCGACTTGAACGTGTTCAGTCATTGCTTGCCTCACTCTGCTCAGCTATTTCGCTTTTCAGCTCTTCGATTTTGACAATGAAGCCTC
The DNA here is from genome assembly GCF_900104425.1 of Pseudomonas sp. NFACC13-1. Taxonomy (NCBI): domain Bacteria; kingdom Pseudomonadati; phylum Pseudomonadota; class Gammaproteobacteria; order Pseudomonadales; family Pseudomonadaceae; genus Pseudomonas; species Pseudomonas sp. NFACC13-1. The sequence continues at coordinate 95,162 of NZ_FMXV01000012.1, forward strand.
GGGACATTTAAACCACAAACCCCGGAACCAGTACATGCCATCGCTGGCGGCTGGGTATTCAAGCCTTGCTGACGGGGCTTTTCAGGGATGCGACTGGCCTTAAGCAGACATCGGTACAACAGGGGTGTCGCGATTATGTAGTGCGTGCTGCGGCATACTACATGATCAGTTGCGGTTGTGAAAATTAGACTAATTGCGTCGTTCCGCGACCGACTAAAGCAGTACAGTCACGGTGCGGCACGGGATGTTCTCAAAAAACTTATGGATTGTTCCAGATAAATCTAAAATTCGTACACATATTCCGTTGTAGGAGCTGCCGAAGGCTGCGATCTTTTGATCTTTCGCTTTGGACTCAATTGATAGGGACAAGATCGCAGCCTCGTTGCACTCGACAGCTCCTACGGGCCGGCGGAAGCGTGTTCCATTGCCGTGAAAGCGCGACCGTGTTGATTTTCTGCCTTGCCTATACTGTCCCTTCCATCAACAAGAGGACTGCGCCATGGACCACCTCGTCATCACTGTCTTCGCCCCGGACAAGCCCGGGCAGGTCGAGCGCATCGCCGATTGCATTGCCGAACATGGCGGTAACTGGCTGGAAAGCCGCATGGCGCATCTGGCCGGGCAATTTGCCGGGATCGTGCGCTTCAGCGCCCCGGCCGAGACCCATGAGGAGTTGATCGAAGCGTTGCAGGGGCTGGCGGCCCATGGCATCCGCGTATTGATCGCTGAAAGCGCCGTTGAGGAGGCCTGTACCTGGAAACCCATCACCATGGAACTGGTGGGCAACGATCGTCCCGGTATCGTGCGGGACATCACCCGGTTGTTGAGCGAGCAGGGCGTCAATGTCGAGCGTCTGGTGACCCATGTCCGGCCGGCGCCAATGAGCAGTGAGCTGCTGTTTCATGCCGAAGCGATCCTGGGCGTGCCTTTGACCTTGTCCCTGGAGACCTTGCAGGAACGCCTGGAGACCTTGGCCGATGAGTTGATGGTGGAACTCAGGCTCGGCGACGAAGTGCAATGAAGGTTATCCAAGGAAAAACTGCGCCTGCCTGTGGATAACCTGTAGAGACCCGGCCCCAGCCCAGGCCCGCCAGGGCTCAGCGGCCAATGATCAAAAAATCACCAGTTTTCAAGGGCTTGTGCACAAACGGCGGGGATCACGCTGTGGATAACCTTGGGAAGGATAAGCGCAGGCCACGGCGGACGTGGCCTGTAGGGATTTGTGCGTTTTCTGATCAGCTGCGCCGGCGCATGCTGATCACCGCATCGACGCTGTACACCGCCAGGCCGGCCCAGATGAACAGGAACGCCACCAGCGTGCTGGACGACAGGTGCTCACCGAACAGCAGCACGGCGAGCAGCAGTACCAGCGTCGGTGCGATGTACTGGAGAAACCCAAGGGTGGTGTAGGGCAGGTGCCGGGCCGCGGCGTTGAAGCTCACCAGCGGAACCAGTGTCACGGGGCCGGCCGCCACCAGCCACCAGGCTTCGGAGGTGGTCCAGAACGCGGCCTGGGCACTGGTGGCTGCGGGATTGAACAGCAACCAGGCGATGGCGATCGGCACCAGCATCCAGGTTTCCACCACCAGGCCCGGCAAGGCCTTGACTGGCGCTTGTTTGCGGATCAGCCCATAGAAACCGAAGGTCAGCGCGAGCACCAGCGACACCCACGGCAGGCTGCCTACTTGCCAGACCTGCTGCGCCACGCCGACGGCCGCCAGCCCCACCGCCAGCCATTGCATGCGGCGCAGGCGCTCGCCGAGGATCACCATGCCCAGCAACACGTTCACCAGCGGGTTGATGTAGTAACCCAGGCTGGCTTCGAGCATGCGTTCGTTGTTCACCGCCCAGACGTAGGTCAGCCAGTTGGCCGCGATCAGTGTCCCACTCAGGGCGAGAATCGCCAGGCGCTGTGGATTGTCCCGCAGTTCGCGCCACCAGCCCGGGTGTTTCCAGACCAGCAGCAATGCCGCGCCGAACAGGGCCGACCACAGCACCCGGTGGATGATGATTTCCACTGACGGCACGCTGGCGATGGCCTTGAAGTAGATCGGGAACAGACCCCAGATGATGTAGGCACTCAGGCCCAGGATATACCCGCGACGCGGGTTGGCGGCTTGCATGCAGAATCCTTGCTTAGGCAGCTAACAAAGGCGTGATTGTAAGGAGATTTGTCAGGTTGTGCTGTGAACCTTTGTGAGCGTTCGAGCGCAAATCCCTTTGTGGGAGCGAGCTTGCTCGCGATAGCGATGTGTCAGGCGACAGAGGTGTCGAGTGATCGAACGCCATCGCGAGCAAGCTCGCTCCCACAGAGGGACCCGCAGTAGGTCAGAACAACTTCAACGGCTCTTCATTGAGCGCCGCCAATTGCTCGCGCAATGCCAGCACCTGGTCGCCCCAGTAGCGTTCGCTGCCGAACCACGGGAAGCTGCGGGGGAACGCCGGGTCGTCCCAGCGCCGCGCCAGCCAGGCACTGTAGTGCATCAGGCGCAGGGCCCGCAGCGGCTCGATCAGCGCCAGTTCACGCGGGTCGAAGTCGTGGAACTCACGGTAGCCGTCCATCAGTTCCGACAGTTGCCCCAGGCACTCCTGGCGATCGCCGGCGAGCATCATCCACAGGTCCTGCACCGCCGGGCCCATGCGGCAGTCGTCCAGGTCGACGATGTGGAACACCTCGTCGCGGCACATCATGTTGCCGGGATGGCAATCGCCGTGCATGCGGATGTTCTGGTGGGGCGTGGCGGCGTAGACCTCTTCGACGCGCTTGAGCAAGTCCCGGGCGACCGACTCATAAGCCGGCAGCAGGCTGCGGGGAACGAAGCCGCTGGCCAGCACGGTGGCCAATGAGTCGTGGCCAAAATTTTTCACGCCCAGGGCTTCGCGATGCTCGAACGGTCGGGTCGCCCCGAGCGCGTGCAGGCGTCCGAGCAATTGTCCCAGGCGATAGAGTTGGTCGAGATTGCCCGGCTCCGGCGCTCGGCCACCGCGACGAGGAAACAGGGTGAAACGAAACCCGGCGTGTTCGTGCAGGCTGGCGCCGTTGTGGATCAGCGGCGCCACCACGGGCACTTCGTATTCGGCCAGTTCGAAGGTAAAGCTGTGCTCTTCCAGGATCGCTTCGTTGGTCCAGCGCTGGGGGCGATAGAACTTGGCGATCAGCGGCTCGGAATCTTCGATGCCGACCTGATAGACGCGGTTCTCGTAGCTGTTGAGGGCCAGCACGCGGGCGTCGCTGAGAAAGCCGATGCTTTCAACGGCATCGAGCACCAGGTCGGGCGTGAGGGTTTCGAACGGATGGGACATGCTGACTCCTGCGCAGCGGCAGGGCTGCCGCGTCCGGCACAGCATGGTAGCGCAGACGGAGGCAGATAGGTGGCGGCTGTACTGACGTTATCGCGAGCAAGCTCGCTCCCACAGGGATAGCGGATCCATTGGACTGCCCCCAAAAGTCCAACTTTTTGGGGGCAGTCCACTTTTGTGGGAGCGAGCTTGCTCGCGATGAGGCCCTGTCAGGCGCCGATGACCCCACCATCTTCCCGGGTAATCACCATCACCGAAGACCGCGGCTTGCCGTTGGGCAGGTGCTCAGGGAACGTCGAACCACCGTTTTCTCCTGGATGCTGGATCCCGACGAACAAGGCTTTCTGGTCCGGGGCAAAACTGATCCCGGTCACTTCGCAGCCCACCGGTCCGACCATGAAGCGGCGGATTTCACCACTGTTGGGGTCGGCGCAGAGCATCTGGTTGTTGCCCATGCCGGCGAAGTCCCCGGTGTTGCTGACGTCGCCGTCGGTGAGAATCCACAGCCGGCCGGCCTTGTCGAAACCCAGGCCGTCGGGGCTGTTGAACATGTTCTGCGGGTTGATATTGGACGACCCGGCTTTCGGCGTGCCGGCGTGTACCGTCGGGTTGCCGGCGACCACGAACAGATCCCAGGAGAAGGTCTTGGAGGCATGATCGTCGCGGTCGGTGCGCCAGCGCAGGATCTGCCCGTAGACGTTCTTGGCCCGAGGGTTCGGCCCGCCCACCGGTTGGCCGTCTTCGCCGCGCTTGGAATTGTTGGTCAGGGTGCAATAGACCTGGCCGTCTTTCGGGCTGACCACGATCCACTCAGGGCGGTCCATGCGGGTGGCACCCACGGCACTGGCGGCCAGGCGCGCATGGATCAGCACCTCGGCCTGGTCGGCGAAGCCACTGCTGGCGTCGAGGCCGTTCTTGCCGTGGGTCAACTCGATCCACTGGCCCTTGCCTTTGGGATGGTCCGGGTTGCCGTCGCCGGCATCGAAGCGCGCCACGTACAAGGTGCCGTGGTCCAGCAGGTTGCGGTTGGCCTTGGCATTGCGATGATTGATGCGCTCGCGACTGACGAATTTGTAGATGAACTCACCGCGTTCGTCGTCGCCCATGTACACCACGGCGCGACCGTCATTGGTTTGTGCCAGGGCGGCGTTTTCGTGTTTGAAGCGGCCCAGGGCGGTGCGTTTCACCGGCGTGGATTCTGGATCGAACGGATCGATTTCCACTACCCAGCCATGGCGATTGAGTTCGTTGGGGTTCTTCGCCAGGTCGAAACGCGGGTCGTACAGGTGCCAGTTGATCTCGCGGCTGGTGACGGTGGCGCCATAGCGCTTTTGCGCCTCATCGAACTGCAGGTCGGTCTTGCTGCTGCCGAAGCAGTCGGTGAAGTTTTCTTCGCAGGTCAGGTAGGTGCCCCACGGCGTCATGCCGTTGGCGCAGTTCTGGAACGTTCCCAGTACTTTCTTGCCGCTCTTGTCGGCACTGGTTTTCAGCAGGTCGTGGCCGGCGGCCGGGCCACGCAGGCGAATCGGCGTGTTGCCGTGGATCCTGCGGTTGTAGCGCGATTCCTGGACGAACTGCCACTGCCCGCGACGACGCTGGACCTCGATCACCGACACCCCTTCGCTGGCCTGGGCCTTGTGCACGTCTTCGGCCGACTGCGGCTGGCCGCCGTGGGGGAAGAGGTAGCGGTAGTTGGTGTATTCGTTGTTGATCGCCATCAGCGCCCGGTTCTTGTCGCCGGGGAATTCGAACAGGCTCATGCCGTCGTTGTTGTCGCCAAACTGCACTTCCTGTGCGCGGGCTGTTCCATTGCCACTGGGATCGAACGCCGGTGCATTTTTCTGCAGCGGCTGGCCCCAACTGATCAGCACCGAGGCCTTGTAGCCCGGCGGCAGTGTGATGGTGTCGGCCGTGGCCGCGGCGATGCTGTTGAAACCCAGCAGCCGGCTGTTGCCTTCGCTCACGGCGGCGGCCAGCACGCTGCGGCTCAGCAGGTTGCCGCCCAGGAACATCGCCGCGCCGCACAGGGCGCCGGCGCTGATGAAACGGCGCCGGCTCAGGCCGACGATCTTTTCCAGGTCGGTGGATTGGTTTTCTTCTAATAGGCTCATCATCAGGCTCCCTGCTGGTTTTGGCAGTCACCTTAAAGCGGGTCGATGAAGCTATTGTTGCAGCGCGCTACAGCGGTGTGCCGAGCAGCACATTTGTCGCTGAAAACGTCACTTGAACCGGTGAGCCGGCTACCAGGTTCTGCCCTTGCAACTGAAGCGGCTCGGCCAGGGCGCACAGCGTCTGGCCGTTGGGCAGGCCGATGCGCACTTCGCTGGGGCCGTCTTCGGCGGCATCGACCTGCTCGATCATGCCACGCAGCGTATTGATCCCCGTTTTTTCCGCTTGTTCGACGGGGTGTAATTCCAGCCAGCCGGCCTTGATCAGCGCCACCACGTCGGTGCCGGCACCCAGCTCCAGGCGCAGCGTGCTGTCATGGGTGATCTGCGCTTCGATGACCAGGCCCCGGGCCAGTTCCAGGCGTACCCGGTCGTTGTGCCCCTGGGCCTCGATGCCCAGGACCTTGCCATGCAATTGATTGCGGGCACTGGTGCGCAGCATCAGGCGACTGAGCAGGCCCAGGTCGCCGGCGTCTTCGCTGGCTTCCAGCAGTTGCGCCTGCAGTGCTTGCAGGCGCTGGTACAGGCGCAGCACCCGTTGGCCTTCCCCCGACAGCCTGGCGCCGCCACCGCCCTTGCCGCCGACGCTGCGTTCCACCAGCGGATGGTCTGCGAGGTTGTTCAACTCATCGATGGCATCCCATGCCGCCTTGTAGCTCAGGCCCGCGCTCTTGGCGGCGCGGGTGATCGAGCCCTGTTCGGCGATGTGCTGCAGCAAGGCGATGCGTTGTGGTCGCCGAACGATGTGCTGGGTCAGGAGCGTGGGCAATGACATGAAGGCAAACCGCGTGCAAAAGTCGATGAACGGACGTTGGCGCCTTGGGCGCGGCACGTCAAGCCGGTTCACCGGGTTTCGGCGTGCGGGCCAGGCAATACACATCGACCCGCGCGGCGCCGGCATCGAGTAACAGGGCGGCCAGGGCCTGGGCGGTGGCGCCGGTGGTGAGCACATCGTCGACCAGCGCCAGGTGACGATTGCGTAACGTTGCCTGGGGCGCGAGGGCGAAGGCCTGGCGCAGGTTTTGTCGTCGGGCCCTGGCGTCGAGGGCCTGTTGGGCGGGCGTATCCTGAGTGCGTCGCAACAGGTTTTCTTCGCAAGGGATCGCCAGTGACCCACTGAGCCAGCGGGCCAGCAGTGTCGCCTGGTTGAAACCGCGCTGGCGCAAACGCCGGGTTGCCAGTGGCACCGGTACCAGTGCGTCGGGCCGCTCCAGCCCTTCGTCGAAATGATGTTGCAGCGATTGCGCCAGCAGTTCGCCCAGCAACCGGCCAAGGGGCCATTTCGCCTGATGCTTGAAGCGGGTGATCAGGCTGTCCACCGGGAAGTCGTAGGCCCAGGGCGCCAGGACTCGCTCGAAAGCCGGCGGTCGCGCGGCACATTGGCCGCAACGCAGTCCGGCCGTGGGCAGTGGCAGGGCGCAAATGCTGCATTGATCGCCGAGCCAGGGCAGCTCGCTTTCGCAAGGGGTGCAGATAGGCTGCGGGGTGTCCGTACTTTCGCCACATAGTAGGCAGGATTGTTTGTTTTTTAACCAGATGTAAACCGGTCCTTTGTATCGTGGTTGACAGCGCATGACTCTTCCTTAAATATGCCGAACATCCGTGTCGCGCCTGTGGGTATTGCATGCCCCCAGGCGCCAGCCAAGCATAATCAAGGAAATGCCCATGAGCGCCAGCACCACTGCCAACCTGCGTCATGACTGGTCTTTGGCCGAAGTCAAAGCACTCTTTGTCCAGCCATTCAATGACCTGTTGTTCCAGGCGCAGACCGTGCACCGCGCGCACTTCGACGCCAACCGCGTCCAGGTTTCCACGCTGCTGTCGATCAAGACCGGCGCTTGCCCGGAAGATTGCAAATATTGTCCGCAGTCCGGTCACTACAACACCGGTCTGGATAAAGAGAAATTGCTCGAAGTGCAGAAGGTCCTCGAAGAGGCTGCGCGGGCCAAGGCCATCGGCTCGACCCGTTTCTGCATGGGCGCGGCCTGGAAACATCCATCGGCCAAGGACATGCCGTATGTGCTGGAAATGGTCAAAGGCGTGAAGGCCATGGGCCTGGAAACCTGCATGACCCTGGGTCGTCTCGACCAGGAACAGACCGAAGCGCTGGCCCAGGCTGGCCTGGACTACTACAACCACAACCTCGATACCTCGCCGGAGTTCTACGGCAGCATCATCACCACCCGTACCTACAGCGAGCGCCTGCAAACCCTGGCCTATGTACGTGATTCGGGGATGAAGATCTGCTCCGGCGGTATCCTGGGCATGGGCGAATCCCTGGACGACCGCGCCAACCTGCTGATCCAGCTGGCGAACCTGCCGGAGCACCCGGAATCGGTGCCGATCAACATGCTGGTCAAAGTCGCCGGCACGCCGCTGGAGAATGCCGAAGACATCGATCCGTTCGATTTCATCCGCATGCTTGCCGTGGCGCGGATCATGATGCCCCAGTCCCACGTGCGCCTGTCCGCTGGTCGTGAAGCGATGAACGAGCAGATGCAGGCCCTGGCATTTTTTGCCGGCGCCAACTCGATTTTCTACGGTGACAAGCTGCTGACCACCGCCAACCCGCAAGCCGACAAGGACATGCAATTGTTCGCACGCCTGGGCATCCAGCCCGAAGCCCGTGAAGAACATGCCGACGAAGTGCACCAGGCGGCGATCGAACAGGCGCTGGTGGAGCAGAAGAGCAGCGAGCAGTTTTACAACGCCGCTGTTTGACCACTCACCGATACCCGGATTGGAATGCAAGACCCTGTGGGAGCGAGCTTGCTCGCGATGGCGATGGAACATTCACATTAATGTCGACTGACACACCGCTATCGCGAGCAAGCTCGCTCCCACAAGGGGCTTTGGCCAGTCTTTAAACAGTTGAGGCCTGCATGCCCTTCGATCTCGCCGCACGCCTGGCTGCCCGTCGTGCCGACAACCTCTACCGCCAGCGCCCGCTGCTCGAAAGCCCCCAGGGCCCGCAAGTGGTGGTGGACGGCCAGCCGTTGCTGGCGTTCTGCAACAACGATTACCTGGGCCTGGCCAATCACCCGCAGGTGATCGAGGCCTGGCGCGCCGGCGCGGCGCGTTGGGGCGTCGGGGGCGGGGCCTCCCATTTGGTGATTGGCCACAGCAGCCCTCATCACGCTCTGGAAGAAGCGTTGGCCGACCTGACGGGGCGTCCGCGGGCGTTGCTGTTCACCACCGGTTACATGGCCAACCTCGGCGCGGTCACCGCGCTGGTGGGGCAGGGCGATACGGTGCTGGAAGACCGCCTCAATCATGCTTCGCTGCTCGACGCCGGGTTATTGTCCGGCGCGCGTTTCAACCGATACCTGCACAACGATGCCCAGAGCCTGGCCAGTCGCCTGGAGAAAGCCACTGGCAATACCCTGGTGGTCACCGACGGCGTGTTCAGCATGGACGGCGATATTGCCGACCTGCCGGCCCTGGCCCGTGAGGCAAAGGCCCGGGGTGCCTGGCTGATGGTCGACGATGCCCACGGCTTCGGTCCGCTGGGGGCCCATGGCGGCGGTATTGTCGAACATTTCGGCTTGAGCCAGGACGACGTGCCGGTGCTGGTCGGCACCCTGGGCAAGGCCTTTGGTACCGCCGGTGCCTTCGTCGCCGGTAGCGAGGAACTGATCGAAAGCCTGATTCAGTTCGCGCGTCCCTACATCTACACCACCAGCCAACCGCCGGCCCTGGCCTGTGCCACGCTCAAGAGCCTTGAACTGCTGCGCGACGAGCATTGGCGGCGCGAACACCTGCAGGTGCTGATCCGCCAGTTCCGCCAGGGGGCCGAGCAGATCGGCCTGCAATTGATGGACAGCTTCACGCCGATCCAGCCGATCCTGGTGGGCGATGCGGGGCGGGCCATGCGCTTGTCGCAGATGCTGCGTGAGCGGGGGCTGATGGTCACGGCGATCCGCCCACCCACCGTGCCGGCCGGCAGCGCTCGTTTGCGGGTGACCCTGACCGCCGCCCACAGCGAGGCCCAGGTGCAGCTATTGTTGAATGCACTGGCCGAGTGTTTTGCCCTGTTGGGACCGGAGCCAAGCCATGCGTGATCGATTGATTTTGCTGCCCGGTTGGGGCTTGGGTGTTTCTCCGCTGGAACCGCTGGCGGCGGCCTTGCAAGGGCTCGACGAGCACCTGCGGGTGGAAATCGAGCCGTTGCCGGCGTTGCTATCGAGCGACCCCGATGAATGGCTCGAAGAATTGGACGCCACCGTGCCTCAGGACACCTGGCTGGGCGGCTGGTCCCTGGGCGGCATGCTGGCCTCGGTGCTGGCGGCGCGCCGGGGTGAGCGCTGCTGTGGCTTGCTGACCATGGCCAGTAATCCGTCCTTTGTCGCCCACGAACAATGGCCGAGCGCGATGGACGGCCAGACGTTCGATGGCTTTCTCGCCGGCTGTGCAGTCGACCCACGTCAGACCCTCAAGCGTTTCAGCCTGCTGTGTGCCCAGGGCTGCGGCGATCCACGCGGGTTGTCGCGGTTGTTGTCGGCCGGGGCGCCAAGCACTTCGCCTGAAGTATTGATGGCTGGGCTCGAACTGCTGGCGCGATTGGACACCCGCGCTGCGTTGCAGAGTTTCCGAGGCCCGCAACTGCATCTGTTTGCCGGGCTCGACGCCCTGGTGCCGGCCGAGGCCGCGGGTGATTTGCTGGTCTTGTTGCCGGATGTCGAAATCGGTCTGATTGAACAGGCCGGCCACGGATTCCTTCTGGAGGACCCTCACGGTGTAGCGGCGGCGATCCAGGCTTTTTTGCATGAGTCCGGCGATGACTGATTTGTCTCTTCCTCCATTGCCCGGTGCCTTGCCCGACAAGCGCCAGGTAGCGGCTTCGTTTTCCCGGGCGGCGACCAGCTATGACAGCGTGGCCGAGTTGCAGCGCGACGTGGGCCAGCAATTGCTCGGTCGCTTGCCGCCTTCTTTCACGCCGCAACGTTGGCTGGACCTGGGCTGCGGCACCGGCTACTTCACTCGGGCCTTGGGGGCGCGTTTTGGTGCGAGCACCGGCCTGGCGTTGGATATCGCCGAAGGCATGCTCAACCATGCGCGTCCCCAGGGTGGCGCCGCGTATTTTGTCGCCGGTGATGCCGAGCGGCTGCCTTTGCAGGCGGCGAGCTGCGACCTGGTGTTCTCCAGCCTGGCGGTGCAATGGTGCGCGGATTTCGCCATGGTGCTGAGCGAGGCCCATCGTGTGTTGAAGCCGGGTGGGGTGTTGGCCTTCACCAGCCTCTGCGTGGGCACTTTGTACGAATTGCGCGACAGCTGGCGTCAGGTGGATGGCTTGGTGCACGTCAACCGTTTCCGTGCGTTCGAGACGTATCAACGCCTTTGCGCGGCCAGCGGGCTGAATGTCGTCAGTCTTGAAAATCGTCCTCATGTGCTGCATTACCCTGATGTGCGCAGCCTGACGCATGAATTGAAAGCTTTGGGTGCCCACAATCTGAACCCAGGTCGCCCCGGTGGCTTGACGGGCAGGGCGCGGATTCTCGCGTTGGTTGAAGCCTATGAGCAGTTTCGTCAGGCCCAGGGGCTGCCGGCAACTTACCAGGTGGTCTACGCCGTTTTGGAGAAACCGCTATGAGCAAGGCCTATTTCATTACCGGCACCGACACCGATGTAGGCAAGACCACGGTCGCGGCGGGCCTGCTGCATGCTGCGCGACAGGCTGGCATGAGCACGGCTGCCGGAAAGCCCGTGGCCTCTGGCTGCGACGTGACGCCCAAGGGCCTGCGCAACGCCGATGCCTTGGCCTTGCTGGCCGAATGCTCCGTACCGTTGACTTATGCACAGGTCAATCCGGTGGCGTTCGAACCGGCAATAGCGCCGCACTTGGCCGCCCGGGAAGCGGGCGTTGCGTTGACGGTGCAGTCGCTACTCGGCCCGATGCGCGAAGTGCTGGCGCTGGGCGCCGATTTCACCTTGATCGAGGGCGCGGGTGGTTGGCGCGTGCCGCTGGCCGGCCAGGACAATCTTTCCGATCTGGCGATCGCGCTGGGCTTGCCGGTGATTCTGGTGGTGGGCGTGCGCCTGGGTTGTATCAGTCACGCATTGTTGACCGCCGAGGCGATCGCCCGTGATGGCTTGCAGCTTGCCGGTTGGGTCGCGAATATCATCGACCCGGCCACCTCGCGCCTGGAAGAAAACCTGGCAACCTTGGCCGAGCGACTTCCGGCGCCCTGCCTGGGCAGGGTGGCGCGGATCCAGAGCGTGACGGCCGAAGCCGTGGCCGGACACCTGCAACTGGATCTGTTGGACTGAGACCCGCCAAGGTTTTGCCTATGACACGGCACTGTGCCATTAGTGTTTTTGTCGGGCCTTTTCCCTGGGCTTCTGATTCAATGGCCACTGTCGACCCTTCAAGAAGACGAGCTCTGCCATGGAAATCTCAGGAAGTACCGCGTTCTATGCCGGTCTGAGCACGATTCAGACAGGGCAGAACCGCGTCGATCAGGCCGCCAGCCAGATCGCCAACAACACGATCGAGCGTTCGGTCACCAGCCAGTCCTCGGAAGTCCAGGTCGATCGCTTGCGTTCGGTGGATCGTAGCCAGCAGTCGGACCAGGCCGCTAACATGGTCGAAATGGCCCAAGGCAAGTTCCAAGTGCAACTGGGTGTCAACGTCGCCAAGGCATCCGACGAAATGCTCGGGACATTGATCGATACCTTTGCCTGATCCTGCTCTTCAGATTTGCCAAGACGCCGCGATTATTCGCGGCGTTTTTGTCTCTAACGTCTTATTGCTCAACTAATCTTTTCCTACGCGCATCGCGGATTCTTTAGGGCGATGGGTTTCCTGTGTCCGACATTTTTCTCAGGCTGATGACGAACGGCAAAAGATCGGCGCTTGACAAGATTTGGGCGTAAACGTATGTTTCAAACAACTGTTTGACCGCCACAACAAATCCACGCGGTCGTTCATTCCCGGTTACATCAGCAGAGGTTTATCGCTATGCCTGACTACAAGGCCCCCTTGCGTGATATTCGCTTCGTTCGTGACGAGCTGCTTGGCTACGAAGCGCATTATCAGAGCCTTCCGGCTTGCCAGGACGCAACTCCGGACATGGTTGACGCCATTCTCGAAGAAGGCGCCAAGTTTTGTGAGCAGGTGCTGGCTCCGCTGAACCGTGTGGGCGACATCGAAGGTTGCACTTGGAGCGAGTCCGGCGTGAAAACCCCGACCGGTTTCAAGGAAGCCTACAAGCAATTCGTCGAAGGCGGCTGGCCGAGCCTGGCCCACGACGTCGAGCATGGCGGTCAAGGCCTGCCGGAATCCCTGGGCCTGGCGGTCAGCGAGATGGTCGGTGAAGCCAACTGGTCGTGGGGCATGTACCCGGGCCTTTCCCATGGCGCGATGAACACGATTTCCGAGCACGGTACGCCCGAGCAGCAAGAGGCCTACCTGACCAAGCTGGTTTCCGGCGAATGGACCGGCACCATGTGCTTGACCGAACCGCACTGTGGCACCGACCTGGGCATGCTGCGCACCAAGGCCGAGCCTCAGGCCGACGGTTCCTACAAGGTTTCCGGTACGAAGATCTTCATTTCGGCCGGTGAACACGACATGGCCGACAACATCGTTCACATCGTGCTGGCACGCCTGCCGGACGCACCGGCTGGCACCAAGGGTATTTCGCTGTTCATCGTTCCCAAATTCCTGCCTAACGCCGACGGCTCCATCGGTCAGCGCAACGCGGTGAGCTGTGGTTCCCTGGAACACAAGATGGGCATTCACGGCAACGCCACTTGCGTGATGAACTTCGACGCGGCCACCGGTTACCTGATCGGCCCGGCGAACAAAGGCCTGAACTGCATGTTCACCTTCATGAACACCGCACGCCTGGGCACTGCGCTGCAAGGCCTGGCCCACGCCGAGATCGGCTTCCAGGGCGGCCTGAAATATGCCCGTGATCGTCTGCAAATGCGTTCCCTGACGGGCCCGAAAGCGCCAGACAAGGCCGCCGACCCGATCATCGTGCACCCTGACGTGCGTCGCATGCTGCTGACCATGAAGGCCTTCGCCGAAGGTAACCGGGCAATGGTGTACTTCACCGCCAAGCAGGTCGACATCGTCAAGTACGGCGTGGACGAAGAAGAGAAGAAGAAAGCCGATGCGCTGCTGGCGTTCATGACGCCGATCGCCAAGGCCTTCATGACCGAAGTCGGTTTCGAATCGGCCAACCATGGCGTGCAGATCTACGGCGGCCACGGCTTTATCGCCGAGTGGGGCATGGAGCAGAACGTTCGTGACAGTCGTATTTCGATGTTGTACGAAGGCACCACCGGCATCCAGGCCCTCGACCTGCTGGGCCGTAAAGTGCTGATGACCCAGGGCGAGGCACTCAAGGGCTTCACCAAGATCGTCCACAAGTTCTGCCAGAGCAACGAAGGCAACGAAGCGGTCAAGGAGTTCGTCGAACCCCTGGCTGCGCTGAACAAGGAATGGGGCGAGCTGACCATGAAGGTCGGCATGGCGGCCATGAAGGATCGTGAAGAAGTGGGCGCGGCATCGGTGGACTACCTGATGTACTCCGGTTACGCCTGCCTGGCCTATTTCTGGGCCGACATGGCGCGTCTGGCGGCGGAAAAACTCGCGGCCGGCACCACCGAAGAAGCCTTCTACACCGCCAAGCTGCAGACCGCGCGCTTCTACTTCCAGCGCATCCTGCCGCGGACCCGTACTCACGTGGCAACCATGCTGTCGGGCGCGAACAACCTGATGGACATGAAAGAAGAAGACTTCGCGCTGGGTTACTAAGCCTTACGCGATTCTTTGAAAAAAGCCGCTGCTTCTTCGGGAGCAGCGGTTTTTTTTCGTCGCCGACAAACGCGCGCCTCAAGCACCAGCAGACTTCAAGTCGCCGAATTTCTCACTGTGGAAATCCAGCCTCGTCTTCAAATTCCATCACCTGTCCCTGCAACGCGTCGAAACGGTCCATAGCGGCCCATTTGTTGTGGTTTTTGGAATAGATAAGTCAATTTCATCCCGTTTATTCACAGGCGGTCAATCGACATCATGGGGTTGTGGGCTGACAACCTTCGCCCCATGTGGGCTCGGCCGGTGCCGATCCCGTGAAACCAGCTTCATCGCACGTACCGGAAAGGAATTGACCATGAAAGTGAACATCACTCTTGCGGCCTGGTGCCTGATCGCCGCTGGCGATCGCTTCCCGCATCGTATTGCCCTGTCTGGCCTCTTGACGTCACGGTGGGTACCTGCGACCCGGGAGGTGAGTCATGGCCAATAATGCATTTTTCACTCATCTGAAGGTGGTGGTGGGTGAGTCGGTCATTGCCTCATCAGCCGCCACCCTGAGCGTGATGGCGCTGGAGGTTCCGGTGTGGGCCATGTTTGTCGGGTGGATTTCATTCTTTACCCGCGGGCTCAACCTCAAGCAAGGGGCGATCAACCTGGCCTGCGTGTTGATTGGCATCGTTCTGGGGATCGGTGCGGCCCATGCCATGGCTGCCCTGACGCCTGTTCTGGGCGGCTATGCCATCAGTGCAGTGGTGTTCGCCATCACGGTCATTGCGCTGTCTTTGGCCAAGGCGCCGGTGTTCAACAACCTGCTCGGTTTCTTCCTGGGGCTGGTGGCGTATTTCGCATCGCACCAACCCCCGTCGCTCACAACCTTCGGGATGCTGGCCCTGGCCGGGACGCTGGGAGCGACAGCGGCCCTGCTGGCGCATTCGCTGCAAAAGCGGGTTCGCCAGGGCGCTGGTCATTGACGCGAGAGGTCCAGCATCTCGCCAGCAAGTGCCGGCCGCGTTAGCGGGGTGGCCCGAAAACCTCATTCATAAAAAGGACTACCGAGATGGACACGTCACGAAGTAAATCCGGGATGACCTCCATGGGAACCACTGCCTCTCGAGAGCGCCTGCTGTTTCCGGCGCTGGATGGGCTTTACACCCGTGCGGAACCGGTTTTGTATGCAGTGCTGCGCTTTGCGTTCGGCGCTGTCATGTTCACCCACGGCCTTCCAAAAGCCCTGGGGATATCCCACGGTTCCATGGCGGACCCCATGGCGGGCTCCATCAACCTGATCCAGAACGTCATGGGCTTGCCGTTCGCCGCGCAATGGGCGGTTCTGGTCATGCTTCTTGAAACGATCGGCGCGGTCATGCTGGCTGTCGGTCTTTGGGCGCGCCCGGTCGCGTTCATGATGGCGGTGCAAATGGTGGCTATCAGCTACGCGCTTGGCCCCACTTGGCCGTGGATCGATCGCGGCATTGAATTTCCCGTATTGATGGGATTTCTTGCGCTCTATATTGCCGTGCGCGGTAGCGGCCACTTTGCGGTGGATCGCAAGCTCAGGTTTTCCATCTGAGCAGGCGCAGTTGTTTGCATGAAAATTCTGTAACAACAATTGCTCCGACAAGGCCTTAAGAAAACCTCCCGCCCTGCCGTTACAGCGATGGCAGTGTGACATCTGTCACATCTCGCGTGCCTTACTGTTCCAGTTGCAGGCACAATGCCATCTTTGATCAGCCGGGTCGGAGCTTTACCCTTGCCGCGTTCTTCCGCTGTACGTTTGAGCCATTTCCTACCGTCGTTGCTGTTGTTGGTGGCGGGGCTTGCGGCTGCCTACGTCAAGGATCTCAACGTTTTCTTCACCTCGCTGTTCAACGTGCTCCCGACGCTGGTGTTGCTGCTGGGCGGTGCGTATTGCGCGGTCTATCGTCGCCAGCGTGAACTGTTTCTGATGGTCACGGTGTATATCGCCTACTTTCTCCTCGACACCCAGACCGACTTTTATCGCGATAACGGCAAGGTGCGCGAAGACGCGGCGGTGGTGTTCCATCTCGTCTGCCTGTTGTTGCCGCTGCTGTTCGGGCTGTTCGCGGCGTGGCAGGAGCGCACCCACCTGTTCCAGGACATGGTGGCGCGGTTCGCAGTGTTGCTGGTCTTTGGCAGTGTGGCGCTGGCCTTGGAGCAGAGTTTTCCCCAGGCCTTGTTGTTGTGGCTCTCGGAGATCCGCTGGCCGGCGTTGCACGGTGCCTGGATGAGCCTGATCCAATTGTCCTACCCGATGTTCGCCGCCGCGTTCCTGCTGTTGGCCTGGCAATACTGGCGCAATCCCCGGCCACTGCACGCCGCACAACTGGTGGGGTTGCTGGGGTTGTTCTGGATGCTGCCCAAAACCTTTATCCTGCCGTTCACCCTGAACATCATGTGCAGCCAGGTGATGTTGATGATCGCCGCGGCGGTTGCCCACGAGGCCTATCAAATGGCCTTCCGTGACGAACTCACCGGCCTGCCGGGCCGGCGGGCACTGAACGAACGCATGCAGCGCCTGGGGCGCAACTATGTGTTGGCGATGAGTGACGTGGACCATTTCAAGAAATTCAACGACACCCACGGCCACGACGTGGGCGACCAGGTGCTGCGCCTGGTCGCCAGTAAGTTGTCGAAGATCGGCGGTGGCGGTAGGGCATATCGCTACGGCGGTGAGGAATTTGCCCTGGTGTTCGCAGGCAAGACCATCGACGAGTGCATGCCCCATCTGGAGGTCATCCGCCAGTCCATCGAGACGTATGCCATCCAGCTGCGCAACCCCGATAGCCGTCCCCAGGACGACCAGCAAGGCCGCCAGCGTCGCTCCGGCGCGGGTGCTTCCAGCGTATCGGTGACGGTCAGCATCGGCGTCGCGGAGCGCCTTGAGCAACGCACGCCCGAAGAAGTGCTCAAGTCCGCCGACCAGGCGCTGTATAACGCCAAGGGCGCGGGGCGTAACTGTGTGGTTGCCTTCGGCCAGAACCGCCGCGGCGCGGTGCGCATGGAAGCCGCGGGTTGAGTGATGACGGCGCATTCAGCGTCTGGACTGTGATTGTGGGCCGGGGTGGCCGGCAGTAGGTTGAAACGATCTGCTACCGGAGAAAACCACCATGCCCGAGTACAAAGCCCCCCTGCGCGACATGCGCTTTCTGATCGATCACGTCTTCGATTTCCATGGCCGTTATGCCGAGCTGGGCGCCAGCGATGCCAGCCCGGACATGGTCAGCGCAATCCTCGAGGAAGGCGCCAGATTCTGTGAAAACGTGCTGGCGCCGCTCAATCGCTCCGGTGATGAAGAAGGCTGCCATTTCGACAACGGCGTAGTCGCCACGCCTACAGGCTTCAAGCAGGCTTTCGCACAGTACGTGGAAGGCGGCTGGCACGGCTTGGCGGCAGATCCGGTTTATGGTGGCCAAGGCTTGCCCAGCTCCCTGGGCCTGGTCATCAGCGAGATGATCGGTTCCAGCAACACGTCCTGGGGCATGTACCCGGGCCTGACCCACGGTGCCATGTCGGCCATTCATGCCCACGGCACTGAAGAGCAGAAACAGACCTACCTGAGCAAACTCACCGCCGGCCAGTGGACCGGCACCATGTGCCTGACCGAAGCCCACTGCGGCACCGACCTGGGCATCATCAAGACCCGCGCCGTGCCCCAGGCCGACGGCAGTTACGCGATCTCCGGCAGCAAGATTTTCATCTCCGCCGGCGAACACGACATGAGCGATAACATCATCCACCTGGTGCTGGCCAAGCTGCCCGACGCCCCCGCCGGGACCAAAGGCATCTCGTTGTTCATCGTGCCCAAGTTCCTGCCCGACGCTACGGGTGAGGCCGGGGCGCGCAATGGCGTTTCCTGTGGCTCGATCGAACACAAGATGGGCATCAAGGCCTCGGCCACTTGCGTGTTGAATTTCGATGGGGCCAAGGGGTTTCTGATCGGCGAGCCGAACAAGGGCCTCAACTGCATGTTCACCATGATGAACCACGCCCGGCTTGGCACCGGCATGCAGGGCCTGTGCCTGGGTGAGGCGAGCTTCCAGGGCGCGATCAAATACGCCAACGACCGTCTGCAGATGCGCGCGCTGACCGGCCCCAAGGCGCCGGAAAAAGTCGCCGACCCGATCATCGT
Organism: Pseudomonas sp. NFACC13-1; assembly: GCF_900104425.1. Taxonomy (NCBI): domain Bacteria; kingdom Pseudomonadati; phylum Pseudomonadota; class Gammaproteobacteria; order Pseudomonadales; family Pseudomonadaceae; genus Pseudomonas; species Pseudomonas sp. NFACC13-1. The sequence goes on from NZ_FMXV01000012.1 coordinate 113,544, forward strand.
CCATCCCGATGTGCGCAGGATGTTGCTGACCATGAAGGCCTTCAACGAAGGCAACCGGGCACTGACCTATTTCACCGCGCAACTGCTCGATACCGCCCACCTGAGCCCGGACGAAACCGCGCGCCAGGAGGCCGAGGACCTGCTGGCGTTTCTTACCCCGATCTGCAAGGCCTTCATGACCGACACCGGGCTGGAAGTCACCAACCACGGCATGCAAGTGTTCGGCGGCCACGGCTTCATTCGCGAGTGGGGCATGGAACAGTTGGTGCGCGACTGCCGCATCGCGCCGATCTACGAGGGCACCAACGGCATCCAGGCCTTGGATCTGCTGGGGCGCAAGGTGCTGGGTAGCCAGGGCAAGTTGTTGCGTGGTTTCACCAAGATTGTCCATAAGTTCTGCGCTGCCAACGCGCAACATCCGCAGCTCAAGGCGTACGTCGCGCAACTCGATGGGCTCAATCAGCAATGGGGTGAACTGACCACCCGGGTCGGCATGGCGGCCATGAAGAATCCAGATGAAGTGGGTGCCGCCTCGGTGGACTACCTGATGTACAGCGGCTACATCATCCTGGCCTACCTGTGGTTGCGCATGGCCTTGGTGGCCCAGGCGCAACTCGACAGCGGCAACGGTGACGGCGATTTCTGCCAGGCCAAACTGGCGACCTGCGAGTTCTACTTCAAGCGGCTGCTGCCACGTACGACCGCCCATCGGGCTGCCATCGAGGCGGGGAGCGAGTGTTTGATGACGCTGCCGGCAGCGTTGTTTGCCCTCTGACTGAACCGTGGCGAGGGAGCTTGCTCCCGCTGGGCTGCGTAGCAAGCGCTCTTTTTGTGAGTGCTGCGCACTCAAGCGGGAGCAAGCGCCCTCGCCGCGATTAATCTTCAAATCCCGCTTGTGACCAAAAATAATAAAACGGTCATGGATTGACCCTATGTGTCGCAAAAGTTGTTGAGGTACACTCAGGTCATTGCGAAACCGTCTTTTACGAACCCAACTGTTTAGATCCTGCGAGGTTTGCCATGGCTGACTACAAAGCGCCCCTGCGCGATATGCGCTTCGTCCTCAATGAAGTGTTCGAGGTCGCGAAGCTTTGGGCCCAATTGCCGGTACTGGCCGACACCGTGGACGCTGAAACGGTCGAAGCGATCCTCGAAGAAGCCGGCAAAGTCACCAGCAAAAGCATTGCCCCCCTAAGCCGTGCCGCTGATGAAGAAGGTTGCCACTGGGCCGACGGCGCCGTCACCACGCCGGCAGGTCTCCCACAGGCCTACAAGACTTACGCTGAAGGCGGTTGGGTCGGTGTCGGCGGTGATCCGGTGTACGGCGGCATGGGCATGCCCAAGGCCGTTTCGGCCCAGGTCGAGGAAATGGTCAACTCCGCCAGCCTGTCCTTCGGCCTGTACCCGATGCTGACCGCCGGCGCCTGCCTGTCGATCAATGCCCATGCCAGCGAAGAACTGAAGGCGGCGTACCTGCCGAACATGTACGCCGGCGTCTGGGCCGGTTCCATGTGCCTGACCGAGCCTCACGCCGGTACGGACCTGGGGATCATCCGCACCAAGGCCGAACCTCAGGCCGACGGTTCCTACAAGGTCAGTGGCACGAAGATTTTCATCACCGGTGGCGAGCACGACCTCACCGAGAACATCATTCACCTGGTGCTGGCGAAACTGCCAGACGCACCGGCGGGCCCCAAGGGTATCTCGCTGTTCCTGGTGCCCAAGTTCATGGTCAATGCCGACGGCAGCCTGGGCGCGCGCAACGCGGCCAACTGCGGGTCGATCGAACACAAGATGGGCATCCAGGCGTCCGCCACCTGCGTGATGAACTTCGATGAAGCCGTGGGCTACCTGGTGGGCGAGCCGAACAAAGGCCTGGCGGCGATGTTCACCATGATGAACTACGAGCGTCTGGGGGTTGGTATCCAAGGCCTGGCCTCCGGCGAGCGCTCCTACCAGAACGCCGTCGAATATGCCCGTGACCGCTTGCAAAGCCGTTCGCCCACTGGTGCGCAGAACAAGGACAAGGTCGCTGACCCGATCATCGTCCACCCCGACGTGCGTCGGATGCTACTGACCATGAAGGCTTCGAACGAGGGTGGCCGGGCATTTTCCACCTACGTGGCGATGCAACTGGACACCGCCAAGTTCAGCGAAGACCCGCTCACCCGCAAGCGCGCCGAAGACCTGGTGGCATTGCTGACCCCAGTGGCCAAGGCGTTCCTGACCGACCTGGGCCTGGAAACCACGGTCCATGGCCAGCAGGTGTTCGGCGGCCATGGTTACATTCGTGAATGGGGCCAGGAGCAACTGGTGCGTGACGTGCGCATCACCCAGATCTACGAAGGTACCAACGGTATCCAGGCGCTGGACCTGGTAGGGCGCAAGATCGTCGGCAGTGGCGGCGCGTTCTACCGGTTGTTCGCCGATGAAATCCGCCATTTCACCGCCACCGCGAGCAGCGACCTGGCGGAGTTCACCAAGCCACTGAACGACGCGGTCGGTACGCTGGATGAGTTGACCGATTGGTTGCTGGAGCGGGCGAAGCACAACCCGAACGAAATCGGCGCCGCGTCGGTGGAGTACCTCCAGGCGTTCGGCTACACCGCTTACGCTTACATGTGGGCGTTGATGGCCAAGGCGGCCTTTGGCAAAGAGAACCAGGATGATTTCTACGCGAGCAAACTGGGCACGGCGCGGTTCTATTTCGCTCGCCTGTTGCCGCGCATTCATTCCCTGAGTGCTTCGGTGAAAGCTGGCAGCGAGTCGCTGTTCCTGCTGGAGCCCGGGCAGTTCTAAAAACTGACAGTGTGTAAGCAAAAGCTTACACGCTGTGCTGGCGTTTTCCCTCTATCGGCAGATTGGATCCAGGGCTAATCTACTTCACATGGACGCCGCGCAGGACGCGCAAAAGTAACAACATGGACACGTAGGATTCTGCCAGGACGGCGGAGTGAAATGGATGTCAGGGAAACAGTCTGCAAAGCCCCGCTTCGGCGGGGTTTTCTTTTGCCTGCGTTTTTTGTTCCTTGGCAGCGTGCCTACACTGAGGCTGCTTCTGGTTGCGTTTCACTGAACCCTGACGAGCGGCTTGGGGTCAATGAGCTATGTGGCAATTTGGCCATCGTCGATCAGGGAGTCATCCATGGATTTCATTCGCATTATTATCGCCATCCTGCTGCCGCCACTGGGGGTATTCCTGCAAGTCGGTTTCGGCGGGGCGTTCTGGCTGAATATCCTGCTGACGCTGTTGGGTTACATCCCTGGCATCGTGCATGCGGTGTACATCATCGCCAAACGCTGAATTCATCGGTCATGAAGTCCCGTGTGGGAGCGAGCTTGCTCACGATAACGGTGTGTCAGTCCACGGAAATATCGACTGGACCACTGCTATCGCGAGCAAGCTCGCTCCCACAGTGTGTTTGGCTTCCTATAGATCGCCCTCCATCACCTTGCGATAGAACAACCACTCATGCTCCAGCGCATGCGCCTGGTTCGCGGCCTTGCGAAAGCCATGGCGCTCATCCGGGTAGTAGTGTGCCTCGACGGCCACGCCGTTGGCCTGTAAGGCACTGACCATGTCGCGGGTCTGCTGCGGGACCACCACGGCGTCCAGTTCACCCTGGAAAAAGATCACTGGCACACGGATGTTCCCGGCGTGCAGCAATGGGGTGCGGGCGCGGTAGCGTTCGACGTCCTGTTGCGGATCGCCGATCAGCCAGTCCAGGTAATCACCTTCGAACTTGTGCGTGGCCCGGCCGAGGGCGACAGGGTCGCTCACGCCATAGAGGCTGGCGCCGGCACGGAAGACGTCATGGAACGCCAAGGCGCAGAGGGTCGTGTAGCCACCGGCACTGCCACCTCGGATGAACGCATGACGGCCGTCGATCAGGCCTTGTTCATCCAGGTAGGCAACCACCGAGCAGGCATCCTCGACATCCACCACGCCCCAGTTCAAATGCAATGCCTGCCGATAGGCCCGGCCATAGCCGCTGCTGCCGCGGTAATTGAGATCGGCAACGGCAAAGCCACGCTGGGTCCAATACTGGATACGCGGATCGAACAGGGGATAACAGGCCGAGGTGGGGCCGCCGTGAATGAACACCACCAGGGGCGGCTTCGCCTGTACATGCATGGCCGGGTAAAAGAACCCGTGGGCCTCGCCTGACCCGGATGGATAACGCAGGGTTCGAGGACGGCTGATCTGTTCGGCGGGCAATGGCGCGACGCCGCCGGCCAGCACCGCGACTTCATGGCCATGCCGCTCGATGGCAACGACCGCCGACGGGCCGGTCGGCGAGGCGGCAATGGCATAGATGAACCGCTCATCCAGCGCCAGGCTGCGAAAGCGGGTATAGGTGCCGGTAAAGTCCTCGCTGGGGTCGTCACCACGGCACAGGCCCAGGCGCCCGAAACCCGCTTCGGTCCAACTCGCCAGGTACGTGTGTTCATCCAGCGGCAGCCAGGTACAGCCACCCAGTTGCCATGGCGCCGGGGCGTGATCGGCTTCGGTGGCGGGCAGTGGTTCCAGACCTTGGGCCGACTCCTTCCAGGGCTGCCAATAACCACCGCGATCACTCAGGCAATAAAGGCGACCGGCCGCGTCGAAGCGCGGTTGCTGAATGGACTCTTGCTGACCGTCGCCAGCCACACAGCGTGGCTCGCCCCAACCCGAAGCATTGCGTTCGGCCAACATCAACCGCGTGGCCGTCCAGGGTTGATGCGGGCGGCTCCACTCAACCCAGACGAGCCGCTGGCCGTCCGGGCTCAGGGTCGGCGAAGCGTAGAAATCGGCGCCTTCAGCCAGTAGATGCCGTTGATGATCCGCCAACCCGATCGACACCAGGCGATGCTGGTTGGCTTGTTCTTCCACCGCCAACACCTCGCCGCCGGCGAAGCCAAGGTCCCCGTAGCGGCACTCACCGGAGGTCAGCGCCACGGGCTGCTCGTCGCTCAGCGCGTGGTGGTACAACTGCTGGTCGGTCTCATTGACGAACAGCACGCCGTCATGGCTCAGGCAGAACGATCCGCCGCCGTATTCATAGACCCGACTGCGCGCGCTGAAGCCGTCCGGTGTCAAACAGCGAGCCTCGGCTTCTTGCCAATGCCAGATCCGGCAGGCGCCGTCCGCGGGGCGGTATTCATTCCAGAACAAGCCCAAGGGCCCGACCTGCAGTTCGGCGAAGTCAGTGCCGGCGGCAACGGCCTGGGCGGCGCTGAAAGGCTCAGCCTTTGGCGATGAGGCGCGAGTTTCGTTCATTGCGAAAGGCCAACTGTTCAATGGTTTGCGTGGCGTGCTCGGCGTCTTCACGCGCCTGGAGAATTACCCCGTGGTGTTCGGACTTGCTGCACACCGGGTCGGCGTTGCTGGCATCCCCCGTGAGCATGAACGCCTGGCAGCGACAGCCGCCGAAGTCCTTTTCCTTTTCATCGCAGGAACGGCATGGCTCGGGCATCCAGTCATAGCCGCGAAAGCGGTTGAAGCCAAACGAGTCGTACCAGATGTGCTGCATGCTGTGGTCGCGTACATTGGGAAACTGCACCGGCAACTGGCGGGCACCGTGACAGGGCAATGCCGTGCCGTCCGGCGTGACGGTGAGGAAAATGCTGCCCCAGCCGTTCATGCAGCCCTTGGGCCGTTCTTCATAGTAGTCCGGTGTGACAAAGATCAACTTGCACGGATTGCCTTCCGCTTCCAGTTTGGCGCGATATTCATTGGTGATGCGCTCGGCGCGTACCAGTTGCTCCCGGGTAGGCAGCAGGCCGACGCGGTTCAATTGCGCCCAGCCGTAGAACTGGCAGGTGGCGAGTTCGACGAAGTCGGCCTCCAGGGCGATACACAGCTCGATGATACGGTCGATCTTGTCGATGTTGTGCCGGTGGGTCACGAAGTTCAGCACCATCGGATAGCCGTGGGCCTTCACCGCCCGGGCCATTTCCAGTTTTTGCGCGAAGGCTTTCTTCGAGCCGGCCAGGAGGTTGTTCACCTGCTCGTCGCTGGCCTGGAAACTGATCTGGATATGGTCCAGCCCGGCCTTCTTGAAGTCGCTGATTTTCTGTTCGGTCAAACCGATGCCGGAGGTGATCAGGTTGGTATAGAAACCCAGCCTGCGCGCCTCGCCGATCAGCTCGGCCAGGTCCTGGCGCACCAGCGGCTCGCCACCGGAAAAACCCAACTGCGCGGCGCCCATTTCCCGGGCTTCGCGAAAGACCTTGAACCACTGCTCGGTGCTCAGCTCCTTGCCCTGCTCGGCGAAGTCCAACGGGTTGGAGCAGTACGGGCATTGCAACGGGCACCGATAGGTCAGCTCCGCCAGCAGCCACAGCGGCAGGCCGACTTCCGGCCTGGGCGGCAGGGCAAGGGTGTCAGGCAAGTTCGATCCAGTGCTGTGCACGGGCGACCTCCATGAATTGCTCGATGTCGTCACCAAGTTCCGGCACGTCGGGAAACTGCTTGGCCAACTCGTCGATGATGGCCGCGACATCCCGTTCGCCGTCGATCAGGCCGCCGATCAGCGCAGCGCTGTCGTTCAACTTGATCATGCCTTCAGGATAGAGCAGCACGTGGCCTTTCTGGGCCGGTTCGTACTGGAAACGATAGCCGGGGCGCCAGCGCGGGGTTTGGCTGCGGTCGAAACTCATAAGGTAATTCCTTTGTGCCAAACCCGTTGGTCGGTCACGCTGTGATAGGGCGGGCGGTTCAATTCGTAGGCCATGCTCATGGCGTCGAGCATGCTCCAGAGAATGTCCAGCTTGAACTGGAGAATCTCCAACATGCGTTCCTGCCCTGCGCGGGTGGTGTAGTGCTGCAAGGTGATCGCCAAGCCATGCTCCACATCGCGCCGGGCCTGGCCCAGGCGGGTGCGGAAGTACTCATAGCCGGCCGGGTCGATCCACGGGTAATGCTGGGGCCAACTGTCCAGGCGCGACTGGTGGATCTGCGGGGCGAACAGTTCGGTCAGCGAGCTGCTGGCGGCCTCTTGCCAACTGGCCCGGCGGGCGAAGTTGACGTAGGCGTCCACCGCGAAGCGTACCCCAGGCAACACCAGTTCCTGGGAACGCAGCTGGTCGGGGTCCAGGCCCACCGCCTGGCCCAGCCGCAGCCAGGCTTCGATGCCGCCGTCTTCGCCGGGCGCGCCGTCATGGTCGAGCAGGCGCTGGATCCACTCGCGACGGATTTCCCGGTCCGGGCAGTTGGCCAGGATCGCGGCATCCTTGAGCGGGATGTTCACTTGATAGTAGAAACGGTTCGCGACCCAGCCCTGGATCTGCTCGCGAGTGGCACGGCCTTCATACATCGCCACGTGATAGGGGTGATGGATATGGTAATACGCGCCTTTGGCACGCAGGGCCGCTTCGAACTCGGTGGGGGACAGGGGGGTGTCAGTCATTTCGGTCTCCGGGGAATAACCGTTGGGTTCTGTGGCGTCAGGGCTGGCCCCATCGCGAGCAAGCTCGCTCCCATACGGGTTGTGCTGTGAATCAGATATCCGGACTACTGTGGGAGCGAGCTTGCTCGCGATAGCGTCCTACCAGTCGCCACGGATACACCGCAGCACACCCCACATTGGTTCCGACCTTCCTACAACTCAATACTCATTCCGTCGTAGGCCACTTCAATCTTTCGACGTACAAGCTCGGCCCGTTCGGGCGAATCTTCATCCAGGATCGGGTTGGTGTTGTTGATATGGATAAGGACCTTGCGCTGTTCGGGCAGTTGCTCCAGCACTTCCAGCATACCGCCGGGGCCGTTCTGGGCCAGGTGGCCCATTTCCCGGCCGGTGCGGGTGCCAACGCCACGGCGCTGCATTTCATCGTCGTCCCACATCGTGCCGTCCACCAGCAAGCAGTTGCTGCCGGCCATGATCGCCAACAATGACTCGTCGACCTTGCCCAGGCCCGGGGCATAGAACAGCTTGCCGCCCGTGCGCAGGTCTTCGACGATCAGCCCGATGTTGTCGCCCGGGTGCGGGTCGAAGCGATGGGGCGAATAGGGCGGTGCGGCGCTGCGCAGGGGCAGCGGGGTGAAGCGCAGGTTCGGGCAGGCGGCGATGGTGAAGCTCTGGTCGAGCTCGATGCGATTCCAGCTCAACCCGCCGTTCCAGTGGGTCAGCATGTTGAACAGTGGAAAGCCCGTGCTCAGGTCTTCATGAACCATGTCGGTGCACCAGACTTGATGCGGGCAACCTTCGCGCAGGCTGAGCAGGCCGGTGGTGTGGTCGATCTGGCTGTCCATCAGGATGATCGCGCCAATGCCGGTGTCGCGCAGGGCCCGGCCAGGCTGCATCGGGGCGAAGCCCTGGAGCTGGGCGCGAATGTCCGGGGAGGCGTTGCACAGCACCCAGTTCACGCCGTCATCGGACAGGGCGATGGACGACTGGGTCCGCGCCTGGGCCCGCAGGCTGCCGTTGCGAAAACCTGCGCAGTTGGCGCAGTTGCAGTTCCACTGGGGGAAACCGCCACCGGCGGCGGAACCTAGAATCTGGACGAACATGGCTGCTCCATCTGCAAACCGAAATAAAAACGCCTCGGCTGGCCGAGGCGTAGTGCTGCGTGCTTAATCGCCTGCAGCAATCAGCGGCTGGCGAAGTACATGGTGACTTCGAAACCGATACGCAGGTCGATATATGCGGGTTTGGACCAGGACATGGGAATACTCCTTTGGTGGGTGGGCTTTGGTTCGATGGAACGGTGAAGACTTATACATATAGTCCACCTCCGTTCGGAGATGTTCAGATGCTTAGGCGCCTATGTTACTAAATCTGACAAATTCGTTCGCCGCGATTCTCGAAGAAAGCTCGTTACAGCGCCTGCAATGATCACTGCGCCGCTTGCCAGTGTCCTGGCGGGCAAGCGCCGTTGCTCAGGCAATGCCATCCCCCTTGCGCATCGAGCAAACCCTGGGCGGCAACCTCGAGCTGGGCGCGTTCCAGGCACAGGATGGCAGCGGACAGTTGCTCAAGATAATCCGACGGACGGCTGGCCAGCTTGCCCTGCCAGAGCAATTCGGCGGCTTGGGCGAAGGGCAGGGCACTGCTCTGGAGTTGGGCGGCGAGTGCCTGCCGCTGACGGACAAGGGACGCATCATCAAGCTGCTGGATCAGCGCCGGTAACCCGGCCAGGAACTGCTCGAGGTGGGTGATCAGTTCCGCCATCGAGAGGCTGGGCGATTGGACGCCGAACAACACCCCTGTTTGCCCATCGACCTGCTTCAAGCCGCTGAACACCGCATAACCCACCTGCAACTCGACGCGCAGGCGCTGGTAGAACGGCGTCTGGCACAACTGTGCCAGCCACCGCCAGGCGGCTTCGTCGGCCAGCGCCGAGGTGGCGGTCGGGCAAAACAGCAACACGGCCGATTCTTCACCGTGGGTCTGGAGCCTATGCCAGACGCGTTGCCCGTGCGGCGCCGTCGCCAGGCTGACGTCCTCGCCGGCAATGCCCGGCACACGGGCCAACGCCGGGCCAAGCGCCCCTTGGGTGGCGGCCGACAGACCGATGGACAGCCCGCCCCAGCGGGCCGTTGTCCAAACGCTTCGATCGCTGTCGGGCATTGGCAACGTTGATGTTTGCCGGCAATGATCCGGCAGCGCCTTCAACAGCTGTCGAATCGGCATCGACGGTGTTTCGTCACCGGCCTGGGCCATTGGCAGTGGTTGGGCAAGCTTCGCCAGAACGTGTTCGAGCACCAACGGCATCGGTGGCTGCAAGCCGACCAGTTTCAACAGCCATTGCTGGGTGGACGCTTCGAAACTGACGTCCACGCCGGCCTGCCGAGCCTCTTCGCGTACATCCTGCAGGTGCCGGTCGAGCCTGGATTGAACGTCGGGCGGCGCCTGGGTCGTCAGTTGCCAGCGCAGGTACACCGCGCCTTCACGACCGTTGTCTGGCAGCGCCTGGCTGAACTGCATGGGCGAGCGTTCCCGCCGGCCTCGGGAGCGATCCTGGGCGAAGGTTCGCAAGCCGCGGTGGGCGCTGGTCTGGCCGCGTATCAGCCCGGCGCGAGGCGCTTCGCTTGGTGTTTGCAGGAACGGATTGGGCGCGGGCAGTTGCCAGGGTTCCACGACGTTATCGGCGGGGTGCAGTTGCCTGAGGATTTCTCTGAGCCTCACGAGGTCGTTTGCCAGCAGTGGCGTGTCACGTCCTTCACAATCCCAGCGGGCCAACTGCAGGGCCGAACCTGTCTCCTGCCGTCGCTGCAACAATGCGGTGAACTCCTGGCGCAACGGCGCCCAGTCATCCTGGGCGGCAAAGAATCCCAACCAGTCGTGCAGCAACGGCTGGATTTGCGCGGCTGTAGGAGCGTTGCCGTGCTTGAATTCGATGTGCAGCAGCCCTTGTCCGGCAAACTCATACAGCGCAGTGGCCTTGAGGCTGTCCGCCAGGTCGCGCTGACGCAACGTGGCGAGCAGGCCGCCCGGTTTGCTGGAGTTCAGCCACGTACAGAGAAATTCCAGGGCTTGAGGGGAGGCGGCGGGCAACGCTTCGAAGGCGAACAACAGGTCGAGACAACCTTCCCGGGCCTGTTGATAACGCGTCTGGGTCGATGCCATCAGCCTTGGCGGCAACGATCCAGCGACCGCTTCACCGGCCGATACATGGCTGCCGAACCGTTGCGCCAGCGCTTTCAAGGCGTCGATGCTTTGTGGGCCGACCAAGCTCAACGTCATCTGGCCGCTCTGGTAAAAGCGGCGATAGAAGTCGTGCAATGCGCTCTGGAATTCGGCGTGCCCCACGGCGAGGCTGTCGCGATTGCCGGCGTGAAAACCCCGCAGTGGATGGGACGCTGATACGCCGTCATACAAGGCAAGCTGCCGTTGGGCGGCCGCATCCCGGGACCAGGCGATGAACTCCGCGTGCAACACTTCCCGTTCCCGCAACTGCTCGGCTTCATCCAGGCGTGGCTGGGCGAGCATGTCCCACAGCCGCTCCAGTCCGTCGGCGAAGGTGGCGGGAGGGAGTTCGAAGAAAAAATCCGTGGTGCGTTCACTGGTGCGCGCATTGACCTGACCGCCGTGCCGCTGCACGTAGGCCATCAGATTCTCTCCGGCGGGAAACCGTTCGGTACCGAGGAAGAACAGATGTTCGAGCAAGTGCGCCATGCCCGGCCAGGCCAGGGGGGCGTCATGGCTGCCAGCGGCGACGCGCAGTACCGCGGCGCTGCGCTTGAGGTCCGGGACATGACGCAATGTCACCCGCAAGCCGTTGGCCAGGGTTTCGGTGTGGGGGCGGAGGGAATCGGGGACCGGCATGGGCGCTTCCAGAACAAGGATGCGCCCATGCTAGCGGATCAGGGCCCTTTCTCAATCCTCATCAGTGTTTGTGCAGGTCGTCGTAAAGCTCGGGGCGGCGATCGTGCAGGTAGTTGTAGGCCGCGCGGGAGTTGTCCAGCAGTTGTCGATCCAGTTCACCGACGATCAAGGCCTCGTCCAGCCCCGCCAGCGCCGGGCGACTGCCATTCGGTGCGGCGATGCTGCTTTGGCCGCAATACTGCAATTCGGCTTCATGGCCGCAGTAATTGGCGTACGCCACGAAACACTGGTTCTCGATGGCCCGGGCGCGCACGGTGACGTCGGCGATGAACTCGTAGGGTTGCATGTTGGCGGTTGGCACCAGGATCAGCTCGGCACCGGCCAGGGCCAGGCGTCGGGCGTTTTCCGGGAATTCCAGGTCGTAGCAGATCAGCAGGCCGAGCTTCCAGCCGTTTAGTTCGACGATGGGCAGCGCTGAGTCGCCGGCGCTGAACATGGCGTGATCAAGGTCGCCGAACAGGTGGCTCTTGCGGTAGTTGGCCAGGCGCTCGCCCTGGGCGTCGATCAGTTGCACCGCGTTGTAGATCTGCCCGTCTTCGTCACGTTCCGGGTAGCCATAGACAATCGCCAGGTTGGCTGCCTTGGCGATGCGGCCGATCTGCTGCGCCCATTCGCCGTTGTAGACCTCGGCCAGTACATTCACCGCATCGACGCCGATGTTGTAGCCGGTCATGAACATCTCCGGCAGCACCAGCACATCGGCGCCCCTGGCTTCCAGCGCCACCTGGTGCAAGCGGTGCAGGTTGCCGGCCGGATCCAGTGGCAGCGGTGGGCATTGGTAAAGGGCTACGCGCATCGAAAACTCCTTTTATTCAGGCAGGGCGATCGGACCGATCTCGTGGAACACATCACCTGGACCCGGGTTCTCGGCGTGAGTTTCACCGCCGAAGTGCTTCATGATGCCCCACACGGCATTGAGTGAGGTCTGTACTGCGCCTTCGACCCAGGCGGGTGTCCATGAGACGTCATCGCCGGCGATAAAGATCCCGCGTTGTTCGGCCGGCATGTCGTCTTGCACGAAATGCGCGTACATGCGCTGGTTGTAGCGATAGTGGCCAGGCAGGGCGCCCTTGAAGGCACCGAGGAAGTGCGGGTCGGCTTCCCAGGATACGGTGATCGGATCGCCGATGATCCGTGCGGCGATGTCCACCTTGGGGTAGATCTTCTTCAGGGCATCGAGGGCCAGCTTTACGCGTTTTTCCACCGGATGCGGGAGCATTTTCAGCGCATCGCTCATCCAGGAATACGACAGGCAAATCACCCCTGGCTTGTCATCGCCGTTGTCAAACAGGTAGGTGCCACGGGTCAGGCGGTCGGTCAGGGTCATGCTCATCAGGTCGCGCCCGGTTTCCGGGTCCTTGTCCTTCCAGAACGGTCGGTCGACCATCACGAAGGTCTTCGACGATTGCATGTAGCGGGTGCGGTCCAGGGCCATCCACATTTTTTGCGAGAACAGTGCTTCTTCACACTCGATCTGGGTGGTCAGCAACCAGCTCTGGCACGTGACCAGCACGGCGGCGTACTCGCGGGTGTTTTCCCACACGTCCGTCACGCTGAACCGGCCATCGGCGGCACGGGCAATGCGCTTCACGCCACTGCGTGGGGCGCCCAGGTGCAGCGAATTCAGGCTGGTACCTTCCGGCCAGTGCGCACAGCGTTCGGGCACGTGATTCCAGATGCCGTGGGGCACCTGCTCGACGCCGCCGACCACCAGGTGCTGATGGTCGTCGCAGTTGGTCATCACGACGCGGAAGATTTCCAGCATCGAATTGGGGAAGTCCGAGTCCCAGCCGCCCGTGCCGAAACCGACCTGGCCGAACACTTCGCGGTGCTGGAACGAGAGCTTGGCGAACGCCTTGGACGTGGCGACGAAGTCGTAGAAAGTGCGGTCGTCCCACAGCGGCACCAAGGTGTTCCACAATTTCTTGAGGCGTGGCACGTCGCGGTCGCGGATCGCCTGCTGGATGTCGCCGAAGCGCGAACCATCCTCCAGCGCATCGGCCCAGGCGTCGGCGACTTCCTGGAACAATGCGGGAAGGTCCGCCAGTTTCTGTGCGTAATAGGTCTGGCCTTCCAGGTCGATGACCGTGCTGCCGGACGCCGGGGTCAGCGGGTTGGGGAACGGTCTGGTCTCCAGGCCCAGTTTGTCGACGTAATGGTAGAACGCGGTGGATGACACCGGAAAACGCATGCCGCCCAGCTCGGCAATCACCCCTTCGGCGCCGTTGAACGCCTGTGAGCGCAGGCGCCCGCCCATTTTCGACGCCTCGTAGACCACGGGCTTGAGCCCCAGCTTCATCAGCTCGTACGCCGCCACCAGCCCGGCGATCCCGGCACCGACAATCGCCACTTCCGTACCGTGGTTGTGGGCGGGAATGCTGCCCAGGCCCGCCGGGTGCTCGATCCAGTCGTCAAAGGCGAAAGGAAAGTCCGGCCCGAAAATGGTGATGGGCTTCTTACCGTCTGCTGGGTGGCGATTGCTCTTGTTCATGGCGGACCTTGATGGACGACTCGACGCGGTGCTCGCGTCTGAGTATAGGAAAGATGCCAGCCATTCTAGGGAGGGTAGAACACGTTAATAAGACACAATATGTCGTCGTTTTGAGTGTAATGCAGTCATTTTGATATTTCATGCAATCATAATGACGAACACCGTTCCATGTGGGAGCGAGCTTGCTCGCGATAGCGCCGGTTCAGTCAGCACTTTCATGGACTGACAGACCGCTATCGCGAGCAAGCTCCCACAGACACTCTCCTTAACAATTGCTTGTGCGATCAACAGGAGCAGATACCCGCCCAAACTCCTATGATTATTCCCTTGAGGTTATATAGCCTGGGTGGCATATTTGAATGAAATGGGACGTTGAATATACCGACGAATTTGAGATGTGGTGGGACCGTCTCTGTGAGTCAGAGCAAGACTCTGTACAGGCCTCGGTAATGCTGCTCGGCGACACCGGGCCGTATCTGGGCTTTCCTCACACCAGTGATATCAAGGGTTCGCGTCATGGCAACCTTCGTGAGTTACGAGTGCAACACGCAGGTAGGCCTTATCGTGTGCTCTATGCGTTTGATCCCCGCCGCTGCGCCATCCTGCTGATCGGGGGAGACAAAACCGGCCAGGGCCGTTGGTATCAGGAATATGTGCCTTTGGCCGAACGCCTCTATGACGAGCATTTGGAAGTATTGAAGAGAGAGAGCTTTGACAATGGCTAAGAAATTTTCCGACTTGATGGCGCGTCGGTCGCCTGACTCCCAGGCTCGTGCACAGTCTTTGTACCAGACGTTGCGTGCAGAAATGCCGTTGCACGAGTTGCGCCAGGCGCAGGAGTTGAGCCAGGAGGCCTTGGCCAAGGCACTGCATATCAACCAGGCGGCAGTCTCGAAAATGGAGCGCCGGACGGATATGTACATCAGCACGTTGCGAAATTACATCCGGGCCATGGGGGGGGAATTGGAGATTATCGCGACCTTTCCAGAGGGGCAGGTCAGGATCGAAAATTTCTCCCATCCAACACCGTAACTGGCGATATTCCCTGTGGGAGCGAGCTTGCTCGCGATAGCGTCGGTTTAGTCAGCACTTTCATGGACTGACAGACCGCTATCGCGAGCAAGCTCGCTCCCACAAGGTAAGTCGCATGTATAAGCGCTAGACCGGCTGCCCTCGATCGATCTTGCTGCTGAGGATGATCGAGGTGGTGGTCTTCTCCACGCCGTCCACGCTGCCGATCTGGTCCAGCAACTGGTCCAGTTGTTCCGGTGAATCGGTGCGCAGCCAGGCGACGTAGTCGAACTCACCGCTGACCGCGCACAGTTGCTGGACTTGGGCCATGGCGCTCAAGCGTCGCAGCACGTCCTTGCCGGAGCGCGGCTGGACCTTGATGCCAACGTAAGCCTGCAAGCCGCCGTCAATCACCCGTTGGCCCAGGCGCACGCCATATCCGGTAATCACCTTGGTCTTTTCCAGGCGCGCCAAGCGCGAAGTGACGGTTGTCCGGGCGATACCCAACTGCCGGGCCAGCATGGCGACGCTTTCCCGGGCATTGATTTGCAGGGCCGCGATCAGTTGGCGGTCGATTTCGTCGAGGACGGGAGGGCGGGTGTCAGGCAAGGTGGGCTCCGGCGTGGGCATCGGTGGCGAGCATGTTACAGGCTCTCGCGTTCGAAATAGCCAATGGCGGGTAAGGCCAGCGCTCGCCAGGCGGGGGCCAGGTGCACTTGTGAAGACCTGAGCCAGAAACCGTCCTGGCACACCAGCTGTTCAGCGGGCGCTTGCAGCAAAAGGGTCAGAGGCAATGACTGTACCGAACCTGGGTCGTCATTGTCCTCAGCTTCCCAATCGCGCTCAAAACAGCGCACGCGCACTTGATCGTCGTCGAAACCTTCAAACAGGGGGCGGTTACCCAGCCATTGCGGATGCACTCGCAACGTGTGCGCCTGGACATCCAGCAACAGCAATTGCCAGCCTCGATAGCTGCCACACAGTTCAGTCACGTCGGTAGCCATGCAGGTCAGGGCCAGATAGCGACCCTCCGCCGACCAGATCATCGAGGGTGCCAGGTCGGTCAACGCGCAGCCTGATGCTGTCAGCAGGTGGCCGCCAAGCCGAGGCGTCCGCGCCCGCATCCAGCTGTCGGCATATTCCGTCTCGCTGCCGAACAACCAGGCGGCATCCCGTTGGTTGGGGGCGGGCAGGATGAAGTCTCCTTCGGCGTTGGCGACTTGCGGGCGATCCACCAAGCGCCAGGGACGCATTCTGTGCAGTTGCGAATCGCTCACCTGCAGTTCCACGGTGTCGTAGAACAGCCGGGATCGCTCGTCGGGCCGAAAGAATGAAGGGGTGCCACCGACCTGTGGCGCGGGGATGTCGAAGCGTTGCAGCGCGCTGCTCTCCAGGTCTTGATCGAGCCGGCCGGCCACCACCGCTAGGCTCAGCCGGCCCGCGCGGAAATCGAGCAGGCGGGCGACCCACATCGCGGGCCCCTGCAGCAGCTGTCGCGCCTTCAGATTGGCAACCACCCCGTGGGTCGCGACCGTCGTGGCACCGTCGAAGGGCAGCAGGGCCAGGTAACGCCCGCAATCGGAAACCCGATGATCCAACAACCAGCGGCCAGGCAATTGCCAGTCGCCGATCTGACAGCGATAACCGCCCAGCCCATCGGGATTATCGCCAAGCCAGGTCAACCGTGCGCGCACACCGTCCTGCATCGGCTGCGTTTCGATGAATGAATCGCCGCGCTGGCCTTGGCTGTTCAGCGGCATCGCGATGGTCATGCGGGTCAGCGCAAATTCGCCCACCTGCACGCGACCCTGGGCGTCGTGACCGACCTGTGTCTCGGTATCGCCGTGGATGCTGTCCAAGCGGTAGCCATAACGCCCGGAACCCGGTCGCGGGTAGTCAAGGTACGAGCCGATCTGCACATGGCTTGCGTCGAGACCCAGCAACTCGTGCCAATAGAAGGACGGTTCTGCTTCGCTCTTCACCCAAGGCGAGGGCAGGGCGCGCCAGCCCAGGTCGAGCTGCCACAGCCAATACTGGTCGCCGTCCGCATGAGGGGACTGTTCCTGGGCCAGACACACCAGGGCGCGTTGATCGCTGCTCCATACCAACGGCGCATCGGCCGCCATCAACAGGCCGGCCGGTTGCCCGTCGACGCTGATGGCGTAGCGCGGTGAAGCCAGCGGTTCCAGCGGCTGGGCCAGGTCGCGAAAAGTCGCGGGCAAGGCAATGTCGCCCCGCAGGCAGTGCTGGCCGTCTGCGGAGCGCCGCTCGAAGGTATGTTGAACCTGCTCGGGATGCCAGTCGGAGTCCAGCCAGAGGTCGGCGAAGGGGACCAAGTGGGTAACGCTGGCCGTCTGGAACAGCTCATCCAGTCGGATTTCGCGAACGCTGTCGTCCACCAGTGGGCTATGGCGCCCGCTCAACACGCCGAGATCAAAAGCGTCCAACTCCCAGAGTTCGCTGTCGGCACAGCGGTACACCTGGCGCTGTTGACGGTCGAGGACGACCAGCCCCCAGTTCTGCCGGGACGGTACGGTCGCCGCAAAATAGCGCCCGTCGCGGGAGAACAGTGACGAAGAACCAAGGCCTTGCAGGAGCACGCCGTCGGGGAACAGATAGTCGCAATAAGTGGGACCGCCCATGGCGATTTCACTGTGGTTGAACACCCGGATCGGTTCGCCTTCAGGCGTCAGTTGCGGCTCGTTTCCACCCCAGGCACTGGCGCCTTTGCCGGAAACGGGCGCCAAGCCCAGGCGCCGCTCCCAAGTGCTGACGCACGCCAGTCCGCCGCCGATGCTGGCGATAGCCGCCAGGATGCCCCACCACTCAGGCAAGGCCCGACCCACACTGAAACCCAGGCCGAACACGGCGCCGACGATCAACCTGCCACAGACTCGCCCGGCCGACAGAAAACCGAATCGTGCGGCAAGCCCCATCAGCAGGCCGAAGAACAACACCGCCAATAAAGCCAATGGAGGCGGCAATATCGTGACGAAAAAAGCCGGCACCAGCAGGATGCCGAGTTGCCAGAACAGTTCAAGAAACAGTCGGGAGAGGCTGGGGCTGGCGATGATGGGAATCTCGCTTGAGGGGGTTGAACGGGCCTCGCCCGTCATTAATTCCCCAGAGTATTACTTCCAGGTGAGTCGAGGAACAAGGAAAGGGAGCGGCCAGTGGCCAAAGTTGCTATCGCGGTCAAACAACGGCGAGCTTTTGAAGTCGATTCGGGACGGATGTTCCGGTGAAAGGTGAGCACGTTGGCTTCGAGGGCATATCTGCTTTGATTCTTTTGAAGGTTAGGTATACGTTACATATAATCTTTTTTGTCTTGTATACATAACATGGATTATTCCCTCATCATCGTGCGTCTGGGCGAGCAGGTTCGCAAGCGCCGCCTCAATCGCGGCCTGACCCAGGCCAATCTCGCTACCTTGGCAGGCGTTACTCGGCAGAAGGTCATTGCCATCGAAAAGGGTGACCCGTCGGTTGGGATGCTTGCCTATGCACGAGTCCTGGGGGCCCTGGATTGTGAGTTCGCCGTGGTACCGGCTGCGATGCCTACGCTTGAGGAAATCCAGGGAGTGTTCGACTGATGACGACCAGTTGCAAGCACTGGAACAAGTGCTGCCCCGCTCGACTGAATATTGTGAACAGGCGCCGAATGTGGTCGCAGCCATCAGGCAGTGTGCAGAGCCGTTTATGAAGACCTTCGCCTAGGGCGCAAGAGTCAGCAGGCTCAAGAACGCAAAAGCCGCGCAATGCGCGGCTTTTCATATGGTGGGCCCACACGGACTCGAACCGTGGACCAAAGGATTATGAGTCCTCTGCTCTAACCAACTGAGCTATAGGCCCTCAGTAGGCCGCGGATTATAGCGACGGTTTCTCGGCTGTGCTATCCGAAAAATCCGATACGCTCACACGAAGAAACGTTGCGGCGAACTCGTCGGCGCACAGGGGCAGGCTGACGATGTAGCCCTGGATCTGTTCGCAACCTTCTTCGGCCAGGAATTGCTGTTGGGCCAGGGTTTCGACGCCCTCGGCGATGATGCTGAACTGCATGCTGCGGCCCAGGGCGATGATTGCCCGCACGATGGCCACGTCGTGTGGGTCGTCGGGCAGGCCACGGACGAAGGATTGATCGATCTTGAGGATGTCCAGTGGCAGGCGCTTGAGGTAGCTCAGGGAGGAATAGCCCGTGCCAAAATCGTCGATGGCCAGTTGTACGCCGAGGTTCTTCAACTGGTGCAGCACCGTCAGGGCCTCTTCGGCCTGGCTCATGATGAAGTTCTCGGTAATTTCCAGTTGCAATAAACCGGGCCGGAGCTGGTGTTCGCGCAGCAGTTGTTCGATGCGCCCCAGCAGGTTGGGCTGGCGCAGTTGGGCGCCGGCCAGGTTGACCGACAGGGGGCCGAGGCTTTCGTAGGTGCTGTTCCATTCGCACAGTTGCCGGCAGGCGCGATCCAGTACCCAGTCGCCAATTTGCAGGATCATGCCGTTTTCTTCCGCCAACGGGATGAAGTGTTCGGGGGGGACGTCGCCAAATGTCGGGTGATACCAGCGAATCAGCGCCTCGGCCCCCACCAGGCGATTGTCGGCGAGGCTGATTTTCGGTTGGAAGGACAGTGACAACTCGTTGCGTTCAATCGCTCGCCGCAGTTCGTGTTCCAGGGCCACGCGCTCGCTGGCCTGGGCGGTGAGGTCGCGGGTATAGCTTTCCACCCGGTTACGCCCCTTGGCCTTGGAGCGGTACATCGCCGCGTCGGCATTCTTGACCAGCGTGGCGACGTCGCAGCCATCCTGGGGGTAGAGGCTGGTGCCGATACTGGCGCTGATGAAGAACTCATGCTCGCCGGCCTGGAACGGTGCGGTAAAGCAGTTCAACAGCTTCTGGGCGATGTGCTCGGCATCGCTGGGCTGTTGCAGGCCCGGCAGCAGGATAATGAACTCGTCGCCGCCCAGGCGCGCCACGGTGTCGATGTCGCGCAGCTGCTCGCGCAAGCGCACGGCAATGCCCTTGAGCAGCAGGTCGCCGACCGGGTGCCCGAGGCTGTCATTGATGTGCTTGAAGCGGTCCAGGTCCAGAAACAGCACGGCACCCTGGCCGCCGTTTTCCTGCTGGCCGTTGAGAGCCGCCAGCAGGCGGCTTTCGAACAGCGTGCGATTGGGCAGGCCCGTCAGCGGGTCGTGGTGAGCCTGGTAATCGAGCCGGGCCTGGGCGTGCTTGAGGCTGGAGATATCGGCGAAGACCGCGACGAAATGAGTGATCTGTCGGTCGCGGTTGCGCACCGCGCTGATGGTCAGCCAACTGGGATACAGTTCGCCGTTCTTGCGCCGGTTGGATATCTCTCCCTGCCAGTGTCCCTCGGCCGTCAACTGGTGCCACATCGCCGCGTAAAACGCGCTGTCATGCAGGCCGGAAGCCAACAACCGAGGCGTATGGCCCAAGGCCTCGGTTTCGCTGTAGCCGGTGATCTCGGTGAAGGCCCGGTTCACGGCGCTGATGTGCTGTTGCGTATCGGTGATCAGCACGCCTTCGGCAGTGCTTTCGAAAACGGTGGCGGCCTGTTGCAGTTTTTCCTGCATCAGGTGGCGTTCGGTGATATCCCGGGCGATGGTCAGCATGCAGTCTTCGTTGCCGATGGGCAGTGGGCGACTGGACACTTCGCAGAGTCGTATCTGCCCGTCGTTGCGACGGATATGGCAGCTGAAATCCCTGACGAAGCCGTCCCGTTTCAGCAGGTCGAGCATCTGCTTGCGCTCGTTGAGATTGACCCAGATACCCAGGTCCAGCGTGGAGCGGTCTACCGACAGGGCGCTGTTGAAACCGGTAATGCGGCTGAACCCCTCGTTGACCTCAATCAGCAAGCCGTCGCTTTGCCGTGATAGCAGCAGGCCGTCGGGCGAGGCGTGGAACGCTTTGGCGAACTTCTCTTCGGATGTCTGCAATTGCTGCTGGGTTTCCTTGAGCTGGCTGATGTCCCGCACCACCACGACCAGGGCTGGCGTCGTGTCGAGGTCGAAGGGTTCAGCGGAGATCAGCCCGGTGAATACCTGGCCGTTGCTGCGGCGAAAGGGCATTTCCAGGTTGCGAATGCTGCCGGCCTGCAAGCGCTGCAACAGGCTCGGCCCCACGCCTTGGATGCCCCAGATATTCAGTTCGGTTGCGTTGTGCCCCACCACTTCTGCGGCACTCAGGCCGATCTGCTCTTCGAACGCCTTGTTGACCTCCAGCAGGCAACCGTCCAACAGCCGTGCAATCACCAGGATGTCCGGGCACTGGCGGAACACCGAGGCAAATTTCTGCTCCGAAAGGCGCAGCGCTTCCTCGGTGCGCTTGGCTTCGCTGATATCGATCATCAATCCACGTATCAGCGGCTCGTGCCCGTGTTCGATCAGGCTGACAATGTCACGTACCCACAGGCAGCGACCATCGGCTGTGATAACCCGGTAATCGATGCAGTGATCGCGACCCGCCAGCAGTTCATTGTCGCAGTAGGTCTGGGCGCGGATCAGGTCGGCCGGATGAATGATGGTGCGCCAGAAGCCTGGGACCAGCCAATGGGAGAGGGGATAACCCAGCAGGTCTTCGGCATGAGGCGACACGTAGCTGTAAGTGAAATCGCTGACCCTTGCCTCCCAGGCAATGGCCGACAGGCTCTCCACCAGCCCACGGTAATGGTATTCGCTGCTGCGCAGCTCCTGCTCGAGCTCGACGCGGCGAGCGATTTCCGAGCTGAGCCGGCGATTGATGCGAATCACCACCGCCAGTATGCCGACCAGGATCAGTAGCGTAGGCAGGCCGTAAAACAGTAAGTCTGACCAGATCTGGCGATAGTCGTGCATATTGCCGATCCACTTCTGCTGGATCTCGGCGACTTCGGCAGGGTTCATATCCGCCAGGACTTTGTCCAGGATGCCCACCAATACCTTGTTGTCCCGAGGGACGGCCATTGCCAGTTGATAGCGATAAGGCGTTTCCCCGCTGACATAAAGACCTTCGAGCTTGAGTTGGCGCAGGCTCCAGACACTGGAAGCCAGATCGCCCACCACCGCGTCCACTTCATCGGTTGCCAATGCTTGCAGGGCTGAACTGACGTTGGGCAGCGCCACCAGGTTCAGGTCGGGGTGATGGTTGCGCAGCAATTCATGAGGCGCGTAGTTCTCCACCACGGCGATTTTCAGCCCATACAGCTCCTTGAGGCTATGGGGTTGGGCGCCACCCTGATGGGCCAGGATGACAATGGGGAAATCCAGGTAGGGACGGGTAAATGCCAGGTAATTCTGGCGCTCCGGAGTGGACATGATGCCAGGCAACAGGTCGATCTTGCCCTGTACGACCTGCTCCAGCACGGCAGTCCAGCTGGCCGGCTCGATGGGCGTGAGCCTGACGGCCAGCCGTTCACGGATGATCTCGATGTAGTCGGCGGCCAGCCCCTGATAGTGGCCTTGATCGTCGCGAAACTCAAACGGCGGCCATGAGGCGTCGACACCCAGGCGCAGGTCGGGGTGGTCCTTGAGCCAGCGGAGCTCCTCATCGGTGAGCGTCAACGCGCCAGCTGTTGCGGTCCAGGTGATCAATGACAGCAAAAGCGCGGCCGTCAGTCTGGGCATCACTGTCTCGTCATGGCTTGGGGAGGATGTTTCGAGTGTAGACGGGCAACAGGGGGTGGGGAGCGTAACGAAGGGGATTTTATCGGCATATGACAAAACCCCCGGCAGGGCCGGGGGTTTTGAAGGTCACTCGTCGAGGAAGGAGCGCAGATGCTCGCTTCGCGTCGGGTGGCGCAGTTTGCGCAACGCCTTGGCTTCGATCTGGCGAATCCGCTCACGGGTTACATCGAACTGCTTGCCGACTTCCTCAAGGGTGTGGTCGGTATTCATGTCGATGCCGAAGCGCATGCGCAGTACCTTGGCTTCACGGGCAGTGAGGCCGGAGAGTACTTCGCGAGTCGCCTCC
Organism: Pseudomonas sp. NFACC13-1; assembly: GCF_900104425.1. Lineage (NCBI taxonomy): Bacteria > Pseudomonadati > Pseudomonadota > Gammaproteobacteria > Pseudomonadales > Pseudomonadaceae > Pseudomonas > Pseudomonas sp. NFACC13-1. Next base: position 136,315 of record NZ_FMXV01000012.1, read on the forward strand.
TTGAGACTCTCGACAGTGGCGACATCGATCGGAGACTGCATGGTGGAGTCTTCGATGAAGTCCCCCAGATGGGAGTCTTCGTCATCGCCGATCGGGGTTTCCATGGAGATCGGCTCTTTGGCGATCTTCAATACCTTGCGGATCTTGTCCTCAGGCATTTCCATGCGTTCGCCCAGCTCTTCCGGCGTCGGTTCGCGACCCATTTCCTGCAGCATCTGCCGGGAAATGCGGTTGAGCTTGTTGATCGTCTCGATCATGTGCACCGGGATACGGATGGTGCGGGCCTGGTCGGCGATCGAGCGAGTGATCGCCTGACGGATCCACCAGGTGGCATAAGTCGAGAACTTGTAGCCGCGACGATATTCGAACTTGTCCACCGCCTTCATCAGGCCGATGTTGCCTTCCTGGATCAGGTCGAGGAACTGCAGGCCGCGGTTGGTGTACTTCTTGGCGATGGAGATCACCAGACGCAAGTTCGCTTCGACCATCTCTTTTTTCGCGCGACGGGCCTTGGCCTCGCCGATCGACATGCGACGGTTGATGTCCTTGATCTCGGCGATGCTCAGGCCAGTCTCGGCCTCCAGCGCACTGAGCTTCTGCTGGCAACGAATGATGTCCGGCTGCAGGCGGGCAATGGCTTCAGCGTATTTGCTCTTGCCCTTGGCCAGTGCATCGGTCCAGCTTTCGTCGACTTCGTTGCCCGGGAACTGGCGCAGGAAATCAGCGCGTGGCATGCGGGCATCACGCACGCAAAGCTGCATGATCGCGCGCTCTTGCTGACGCAAGCGATCCAGGGCACTGCGAACACGCTCGACCAGGCCTTCGAATTGCTTCGGCACCAGTTTGATCGGCATGAACAACTCGGCCAGCGCCAACAGCTCGGCAATCGCCTGCTTATTGTTGCGGCCGTGCTTCTTCAGCGCCTTGCGGGTGATTTCCATCTGGTCGGCCACGGCGCCGAAACGCTGTGCGGCGATGACCGGATCCGGACCGCTTTCGGCTTCTTCCTCGTCGTCGCTCGCTTCGGCGTCGTCGTCATCGGTGTCGTCGTCGGCCTTGACGGCTTTCGCATCGATCGGCGGCGGCACTTCGGCGGCAGGCGGCGCAATGCCGTCGTCCGGGTCGATATAGCCGCTCAGGACGTCGGACAGGCGGCCACCTTCGGTGGTGACGCGGGTGTACTCGGAGAGAATATGGTCAACCGTGCCAGGGAAGTGCGCAATTGCGCCCATCACTTCACGGATGCCTTCTTCAATACGCTTGGCGATTTCGATTTCGCCTTCACGTGTGAGGAGCTCTACCGTACCCATTTCACGCATGTACATGCGCACGGGGTCCGTGGTGCGACCAATGTCGGTCTCGACCGCTGCCAACGCTGCGGCCGCTTCTTCAGCGGCCGCCTCGTCGGTATCGGCGTCGGCCAGCATAAGGGCATCCTTATCTGGAGCAACCTCGAATACGTTGATCCCCATGTCATTGATCATGCGGATGATGTCTTCCACCTGTTCCGGATCTGAAATATCCTCCGGCAGGTGGTCGTTGACCTCCGCGTAAGTCAGGTAGCCCTGCTCACGACCCAATAGGATCAACTCTTTGATACGAGACTGCTGTTGCGCTTTTCCGGACATAACACCCTATCCACTGAAGGTCTTGGCGGGCAAAAAACAAGCCGAGGATTATACCTGAGCTGTGACCTCACGCGCCAGTTGAGGTCGGGTTTGATGCGCAAACATTGCGGCTGAGTAAGTCGCGCAATTGGTTTTTCTCTTCGCTGGTCAACTCGCTCTGGCGAGCTTTTCGCAGAAGTTGTTCCAGATTTCGCTCGCGTTGGCGGGCGGACAAGCTAGTAATGGTGTCGAAAAACTGTTGTTCAAGGTTGTCTCCATCAATCAGCCATTCCTTCTCGGCCAAGGCCTTCAAGAGGCGTCCCTGCTCGGTACCGTGCCACCGTGCGATCAACTGGAAAGAGTTTAGCTTGGGGTTCTTCTGCACGGCTTCAAGGAGAGCGACCAGCAATTGCGTATTGCTGTGGTCCTCGGCGGCGAAGTGCCCTGCGTCCTCTACTTTTTCCGCCAGTTGCGGGTGATGCAGCAAGGTGCGCAAGGCGGCCAGTGTCGGGGGTTCGACGGCGGCCGGCACGCGCGGGGCACGTGGCTGGTCGCGATCGCCGCGCTTGCCGTTCTTGTCCCAGGGTTTCTTGTCCCATTTCTTGCCGCCGCTGCCGGGTTTTTTCGGCGTCCATTCCTGCTGGGGGGCGTAATCCTGCTGGGGTTGATGATAGTCGGCGAAATCCGGCATCGCGTCGTAATCGATGCCCGGGTCATACGCCGGCGGCGCCTCCTGGGGGGCGTTGTGCACCAGTTGATTGACCGCTTCGCTATTGAGCCCGGTGATTTCGGTCAGGCGCTGACGCATGAGTGTGCGCAGATTGGCGCCGGGCACCTTGTCGATCAGCGGCGCCGCGAGGGTGGCCATGTGGGCCTTGCCTTCGAGGGAGCGTGGATCGGCTTCTTCGGTCAACTGCTGGAAAAAATAGTCGGCCAGCGGTTGTGCGTGCTGGTTGATCCGCGCGCGGAACGCGTCGGTGCCTTCGGAGCGCACCAGGGTGTCCGGGTCCTCGCCCTCGGGCAGGAACAGGAAGCGTGCCCGCCGGCCGTCCTGCAGGCACGGCAAGGTAGCCTCCAGTGCGCGCCAGGCGGCGTTGCGACCGGCCTGGTCGCCGTCGAAGCAGAACAGCACATTGGGCACGACGCGAAACAGGCGCTTCATGTGCTCTTCGCTGGTGGCTGTGCCCAGGGTCGCGACGGCGTTGCGAAGGCCTTGCTGGGCCAGGGCTATCACGTCCATGTAGCCCTCGACGACGATGATTTCGTCGAGGTTGCGGTTGTTCTTGCGCGCTTCGTACAGGCCGTAGAGTTCCTGGCCCTTATGGAACACCGGGGTTTCCGGGGAGTTCAGGTACTTCGGCTTGTCATCGCCCAGCACCCGGCCACCAAAGGCGATGATCCGCCCGCGCGTGTCGCGGATCGGAAACATGACCCTGTCGCGAAAGCGGTCGTAGCGCTTGCCGGTTTCGGCGTTTTCGATCAGCAGGCCTGCGTCGATCATGGCACGCTGCTGCAGCGTATCGGTGCTTAGATGCTTGTACAGGTTGTCCCAGCCGGGCGGGGCGAAGCCGAGGCCGAAATCCCGGGCGATTTCGCCAGTCAGGCCGCGGCCCTTGAGATAATCCACCGCGGCCTTGCGCGCCGGATGGCTCTTGAGGGCCTGGCGATAGAAATCGGCCGCCGCTGTCAGCAGTGGGTAGAGCGGTGAGTCGGTCGGTTGGCGCGGCTTGTGCGGTCGACCGCTTTCCTCGCGGGGAATTTCCATGCCGGCGGCTTTGGCCAGTTCTTCGACGGCCTGGGGGAAGTCCAGATTGTCGTGGTCCATGAGGAAGCCGAGGGCATTGCCGCCCGCGCCGCAACCGAAGCAGTAGTAGAACTGCTTGTCGGGACTGACGCTGAAAGAGGGCGTTTTCTCTTTGTGAAACGGGCAGCAGGCCGTGTAGTTCTTGCCTGCTTTCTTCATTTGCAGGCGAGAGCTGACCACGTCGACGATGTCGGTGCGGTTCAGGAGGTCGTCAATAAAGCTCTGGGGAATCAGCCCGGCCATGGCGTTCTCATCATCACTGCGCGAAATATGGACCCGAAATCGGCAGGCGTAACCGGGTCTGGGTTTGAGACACGCTGAATCGGTGGCTCGACCGGGTCGTCTGCATCATCGCTGTCGGGAAGTGTATCTGCCGATAATCCACTGACGTTAATAACTATCAGTATTCGACTGTTTGAATGTGTTGCGCTGAGTCCGGTAACGGCCGGTCAGGCCACGGATAGCTCATGAAGCGGGCACGCAGGCGGGTGCCTTGGGCTGATCGTCGTTAGAGGAATCAGGGTGTGCTCGTCGGTAGCCTTGGAAGGCTCGTCAGGAAAGACGTGCACCGCTGGCAAAAGAGCCAGGTCTGACGCGGTGAAGCGGTTGTCTTGGTCGCGTCTGCGGCTTTGACGGTGAAGCATCAAGCGTTATTCCGCAAATGCCATAAGCCCGGCTTGAAGGCCGGGCTTGGCAGAAGCTTGCTACGGACGTCTGTGTATTAGTACAGGCGTACGGCGCGGCGCTGTTCGCGCTGAACTTTCTTGGCGTGACGCTTAACAGCGGCTGCTGCCTTGCGCTTACGCTCAGAAGTCGGCTTCTCGTAGAATTCGCGGCTACGAACTTCAGCCAGAACACCGGCTTTTTCGCAGGAGCGCTTGAAACGACGCAGAGCTACGTCGAAGGGTTCGTTCTCTTTTACTTTGACGGCTGGCATCCAGAGCTACCTTCATTCATTACCGGGGTCAACATCCTCGCGGCAAAAGAGCACTTGAAGACGTCGGTTTTTAAGGGTTGCGGATGTTAACCCCTCAACGCTCGGAATGCAAAGCCTCTGATCGAAAACCGCTGGTCGGGGCACAACGCGGCGACTATTATGCGCGCCTTCGAATTCAGCCTCTACAAGGCGCAAACCCATGCTAGTACTGGGATTAGAAACCTCCTGCGACGAAACCGGTGTCGCACTTTACGACAGTGAGCGCGGCTTGCTGGCCGATGCGCTGTTCAGCCAGATCGACCTGCACCGCGCCTACGGCGGGGTGGTGCCTGAACTTGCCTCCCGCGATCACGTCAAGCGCATGCTGCCCTTGATCCGCCAGGTCCTGGCCGAAGCCGGCTGCATGCCGACCGAGATCGACGGCATCGCCTACACCGCCGGCCCGGGGCTGGTGGGCGCGTTGCTGGTTGGCGCTTCCTGTGCCCAGGCGCTGGCCTTTGCCTGGGGGATTCCGGCCCTGGGTGTGCATCACATGGAAGGCCATTTATTGGCACCGATGCTGGAGTCGCAACCGCCCCAATTCCCGTTCGTCGCTTTGTTGGTATCGGGCGGCCATACACAGCTCATCCGGGTCGACGGCATCGGCCAATACGAGCTGCTTGGCGAAACCCTCGACGATGCCGCCGGTGAAGCATTCGACAAGACGGCGAAAATGATGGGGCTCAATTATCCCGGTGGGCCGGAAATTTCCCGGCTTGCAAGCCAAGGGGCCGATGGACGCTTCGTGTTCCCGCGGCCGATGTGCGACCGTCCCGGCCTGGATTTCAGTTTCAGCGGGCTGAAGACCTTCGCCCTGAACACCTGGCAGCAGTGCGTCAGCGCCGGGGACGACAGTGAGCAAGCCCGTTGCGACATCTCGCTGGCGTTCCAGCAGGCCGTGGTGGAGACTTTGACCATCAAGTGCAAGCGTGCCCTGAAGCAGGCCGGGCTCAAGCGCCTGGTGATCGCCGGGGGCGTGAGTGCGAACAAGGCCTTGCGCACATCGCTGGAGAAAATGCTCGGTGACATGAAGGGCGACGTTTACTACGCCCGGCCGGAGTTCTGCACAGATAACGGCGCGATGATTGCCTTTGCCGGCTGCCAGCGTTTACAGGCGGGCCAGCAGGAAAGCCTGGCAATCAGCGTGCAGGCGCGCTGGCCCATGGAGCAGTTGGCCCCCCTGTGAAACGGCCTTTAAAAATGCCGTTCGCGCCCGGCGAACAGGTCGCGTAGATTGCCCCGGTGGCGCCAGACGATCAGTGCGACCAGCACGGTCATTGGCAGCAAGGCCGCCGGCTCCTGCCAGGCCAGCAATGGCAGGGTCAACGGTGTGGCGATCAGCGCGGCCAGGGAGCTGGTGCGGGTCAGGTAGAACGTCAGCAGCCAGGCACAGACAGCCAGCAGGGCGGCGGGCGGATACAGGCCCAGCAGCATGCCGGCGGCGGTGGCGACGCCCTTGCCGCCACGGAAGCGGAAGTACAGCGGGAACAGGTGGCCGATGACGGCGCAGACCCCGATCCAGGCCTGTTGCTGCAACGAGAGCCCTGCAAGGCTGGCGATCAATACCGGGACAAGGCCTTTGCAGAGGTCGCCCAGCAGGGTCAGGATGGCGAGCTTGCGTCCGGCCAGGCGCAGCATGTTGGTGGCGCCGGCATTGCCTGAGCCACTCATTCGCGGATCCGGGCGACCGGTCAGGCGGCTGAGCAAAATGGCGAAGGACAGCGAGCCGAGCAGGTAGGCGAGAATCGCCAGTAACCAAAACATGCTAACTATTCCGGGCGAGGACGCCCTGATTCTAACGGGGCATCGCGCCCTTGTCGTGCTGCGGAGAAGAGTGCTTGGACAGAGTGTTTATCGAGGGCCTGGAAGTCGACACGGTAATCGGTGCCTACGACTGGGAGCGAGGTATCCGACAGTGCCTGCGGCTTGACCTGAGTTTCGCCTGGGACAACCGCCCGGCGGCCGCGGGCGATGACCTGACCCTGGCGCTCGACTATGCCAGCGTGTCGTCGCGCATCCAGGCGTTTGCCGAGCAGGCGCAGTTCCAGTTGGTCGAGACCTTCGCCGAGCGACTGGCCCAGGAGCTGATGGACGAGTTCAAGATCACCTGGCTGCGTCTGAAAGTGACCAAGCCTGGCGCCGTACCGGCGGCCAGCGGCGTTGGCGTGGAGATCGAGCGCGGATGTCGCTGACTCAGGTTTTTCTCGGGCTCGGCAGCAATATCGAGCGCGAAACCCATTTGCGCGCCGGTCTTGAGGCCTTGGCCGGCTTCCTCGTGGACATGCGCTGTTCGGCCGTGTTCGAGAGCCAGCCAGTGGGGATCAAGAGCGGGCCGTTCTTCAATTTTGTCGTCTCGGCCTTCACGGACCTGCCGCTGATGGAGTTGGATCGTCGCCTCAAGTTCATCGAGGCGGACAACGGTCGTTATGCGCCAGACCGCAAGGGACTGCCACTGGATATCGACGTGTTGTTGTATGGCGAACAGGTCGGCAACTTCGATGGGCTGATCCTGCCGCGTGCGGAAATCCTCAAGAACGCCTTCGTCCTGTGGCCTTTGTCGTTGATCGCGCCGGATCGGATTCACCCGGGCGTGGGCAAGCGCTTTGCCACGTTGTGGGAAGAAGCGCAGATCGACCAGGTGCTGGCGCCGGTGGCTTTCGAGTGGCGCGGCCAGCAGCTTACGCCATCGAATCTGCGCTGAAGCGCCTGCCGCTATCGCGAGCAGGCTCGCTCCCACATTAGAATTTCAGTGGACACCTATCTTGTGTTCAACCGAAATCCACTGTGGGAGCGAGCCTGCTCGCGATGACGGCGTTACATCCAGCCGAAATGCGAACTGACCCGAAAACGCCCGTCAGCTCGCCGCTTCCTTATAGGCTTTCAACGCCTTGAGCCGCTCACGCTTGATCGCCTCACCCAGCTCCGGCCCCTTGAAGCCTTTCTCCAGCAAAGGCTGCACCGCCACCGCGCGGGCCGCTGCTGCGGCGCCACGCAGATAGTCAGCCTGTGGATAACTTCGCTGCTCAAGCCCCTTGCGCCCCCGAGCGTCCATCTCGCAGGCCGCGATGAATTCCTCGAAGCGCTGGGGCCGACGGTACACATCAAAACTTTTTAGCAGCTCAAGCAGAGTAGATGCCTTCAGTTCAAGCGCGCGATGACTATGTGTGTGGTATTGGCCCACCAATAGCGCCAGTTCCTGACAGTCGCGCGGCGCCTTGAAGCGCTCGCTGACGGCTTTGATCAGCTTCAAGCCCGTGTGCTCATGAGCGATGTGTCGCGGCCATTCGTGCTGGGGCGTCAGGCCTTTACCCAAGTCATGGAGCAGGCAGGCCCAGCGGACCGTTAGCGGCTGTTGATGCCGTGCTGCCTGTTCCAGCACGCTCAGGGTATGGACACCGGTATCGATTTCCGGGTGATGGGCTTCAGGTTGTGGCACGCCGAACAGCGCGTCGACTTCGGGCATCAAGATCTTGAGGGCTGTGCAGTCGCGTAAGACCTGAATAAATACCTGTGGTTGCTTTTCCATCAGCGCGCGGGAAATTTCTTTCCAACTGCGCTCGGCCGTCAACGCCTCCAGTTCGCCGGACTCGCTGAGCTGGCGCATCAGTTCAAGGGTTTCGCCCGCCACCTTGAAACCCAGCGGCGCATAACGGGCGGCAAAGCGGGCAACCCGCAGAACTCTGAGCGGATCTTCGGCGAAAGCGGGGGAAACGTGACGCAGCACCCGGGCTTCCAGATCGCGCTGGCCGTGGTACGGATCGGTCAGGTTGCCATGTTCATCTTCAGCCATGGCGTTGATGGTCAAGTCCCTGCGGACCAGATCTTCTTCCAGGGTGACTTCAGGGCTGGCATGGAACACGAAGCCGCCATAGCCGCGGCCGCTCTTGCGCTCGGTGCGGGCGAGGGCGTATTCCTCGCCGGTCTTCGGGTCGAGGAATACCGGAAAGTCGGCCCCCACGGGGCGAAAACCCTTGGCGAGCATTTCCTCGGCGGTGGCTCCCACGACGACCCGATCGACGTCGGTGACGGGAATGCCCAGCAGGCGATCGCGTACGGCGCCGCCAACTTTATAGATCTGCATAAAAAACCTCCGTTGGTCCGACAGGATAACCTTTGCGTCAGACGTCCGGAGGCGAAAACGGGATCAAAGATGAATGACGGCCAGGTCCAGGCGGCCATAATCGCCTTCGGCTTGTTCGCCTTTGGGAGGGACATGGTGGGTTTTCATCACTTGGTCGCCTTGCAGGGTTTCCAAGTGGATGTCGAAGCCCCAAAGGCGATGCAGGTGCTTGAGCACTTCATCGGTGGAGTCCCCCAGTGGTTTGCGGTTGTGCGCCTGGTGCCGCAGGGTCAGCGAACGGTCTCCGCGGCGGTCGATGCTGTAGATCTGCACATTGGGCTCGCGATTACCCAGGTTGTACTGCGCCGCCAGGGTTTCGCGGATGATGCGATAGCCGCTCTCATCGTGAATGGCAGGTACCACCAGGTCATCCTTCTGGTCGTCATCCAGGATGCTGAACAGTTTCAGGTCGCGGATCACCTTGGGCGAAAGGTACTGCAGGATGAAGCTTTCGTCCTTGAAGCTGCTCATGGCGAATTTAATGGCGGACAACCAGTCTGAACCGGCGATTTCCGGGAACCAGCGACGATCTTCCTCGGTAGGGTTTTCGCACATGCGCCGAATGTCGCGGTACATGGCGAAACCCAGTGCGTAAGGATTGATGCCGCTGTAGTACGGGCTGTCGAAGCCAGGTTGGAACACCACGCTGGTGTGTGACGTCAGGAACTCCATCATGAAGCCGTCGGTGACCAGGCCTTCGTCGTACAGGTCGTTCATCAGCGTGTAGTGCCAGAACGTGGCCCAGCCTTCGTTCATTACCTGGGTTTGGCGCTGTGGATAGAAGTACTGGGCGATCTTGCGCACGATGCGCACGATTTCCCGCTGCCATGGTTCCAGCAGCGGCGCATGTTTCTCAATGAAATAGAGAATGTTCTCCTGGGGCTCGGCAGGGAAACGGGCATTGTCTTTTTCGTTGTACTTGTCCGCGCCCTTGGGAATGGTGCGCCAAAGATCGTTGATCTGCTTTTGCAGGTGTTCTTCGCGGTCCTTCTGGCGCCGGCGTTCTTCTTCGGCGGAAATCGGATACGGTCGTTTGTAGCGGTCCACGCCGTAGTTCATCAGGGCATGGCAGGAGTCCAGCAGGTCCTCCACCGCGTCGATACCGTGGCGCTCCTCGCATTGCATGATGTACTGCTTGGCGAACACCAGGTAATCGATGATCGAACTGGCATCGGTCCATGTGCGGAACAGGTAGTTGCCCTTGAAGAAGCTGTTGTGCCCGTAGCAGGCATGCGCCACCACCAGGGCCTGCATGCAGATGGTGTTTTCCTCCATCAGGTAGGCGATGCAGGGGTCGGAATTGATCACGATCTCATAGGCCAGCCCCATCTGGCCGCGGCTGTAGGATTTCTCGGTGCTGAGGAAGTGCTTGCCGTAGGACCAGTGGTGATAGCCCAGCGGCATGCCGACCGACGCGTAGGCGTCCATCATTTGCTCGGCGGTGATCACCTCGATCTGGTTCGGGTAGGTGTCGAGGGCATAACGGTCCGCGATACGGCTGATTTCGCGGTCGTAGGCCTTGATCAGCTCGAATGTCCATTCGGAGCCGGTGGAAATGGGCTGGCGTTTCTGCTCTTTTTTGGCGGTCATGTCACTAACCTGCGCTGGAAGAGTTCACGGAAGACCGGGTAGATATCCCCGGCCGAGACCAGTTGCTGTTGGGCGAATGTGTCGGAAAATGCTTCGGCAATCCGTTCGTATTCGTACCACAACGCCTGATGTTCCCGTGGAGTAATTTCCACATAGGTGTAGTACTGGACGAACGGCATGATCTGGTTGATCAGGATGTCACGGCAGATCGGTGAATCGTCGTTCCAGTTGTCACCGTCCGACGCCTGGGCCGCATAGATGTTCCATTCGTTGGCGGGGTAGCGTTCGGCCATGATTTCCTGCATCAGCTTCAGGGCGCTGGAGACAATGGTGCCGCCGGTTTCCCTGGAGTAGAAGAATTCCTCCTCGTCCACTTCCCGGGCGCTGGTGTGGTGGCGGATGAACACTACATCGATCTTGTCGTAGTTCCGCTTCAGGAACAGGTACAACAGGATGAAGAAACGCTTGGCGATGTCCTTGGTGGCCTGGGTCATGGAGCCGGAAACGTCCATCAGGCAAAACATCACCGCCTTGGAGCTGGGGTTTGGCTGTTTCACCAGCAGGTTGTACTTGAGGTCGAACGTATCGAGGAACGGAACGCGGTGGATGCGTGCGCTGAGTTTCTCGATTTCCGCTTCCAGGTCCTGAATGTCGCCGAAATTGTCGGGTTCTTCACGTTTAAGACGAGCCAGTTCTTCCTTGGCTTCGCGCAGTTTGGCCCGGCTGCTGCCCGACAGCGCGATGCGTCGGGCATGGGCCGAACGAAGGGTGCGGATGATGTTGATGCGTGATGGGTTGCCTTCATTGCTGATACCGGCACGCACGGTCTTGAAGGTGTCGGTACCGGTCAGGTTGCGCTTGACCAGGTTCGGCAGCTCCAGGTCCTCGAACATGAACTCCAGGAACTCTTCCTGGGTGATCTGGAAGACAAACTCATCCATGCCTTCGCCGGAATTGCCGGCCTTGCCAGGGCCCTTGCCGCCACCGCCGCCCTGGGGCCGGGGGATGTGCTCGCCACTGGTGAATTCCTTGTTACCAGGGTGTACGACGGTCTGTTTTCCGCCGCGACCATGGTGAAGCACCGGCTCGTCGATGTCGCGGCCGGGGATGCTGATCTGTTCGCCGTGTTCCATATCGGTAATGGAACGCCGGCTGACCGCCTCTTCGACGGCCTTCTTGATGTGGTCACGGTAACGCCGCAGAAACCGCTGGCGGTTCACCGTGCTCTTGTTCTTGCCATTAAGGCGTCGGTCGATCACATAGCTCATAGGCCCCTCCAGGGGAGCTTCAAGTCGTAAGCCTCAAGCCGTAAGGGGCGTGGCGCCGAGCCCTGGGCTCGACGCCACTCCCTTGCAGTTTGTAGCTAGAAGCTTGCCGCTGCTTACTGCGATTTCCGGACCCGCAGGTACCACTCGGAAAGCAGTCGTACCTGTTTGTCGGTGTAGCCACGTTCGACCATGCGTGTGACAAAATCGTTGTGTTTTTGCTGGTCCTCCTTGCTGGCCTTGGCGTTGAAGCTGATGACGGGCAGCAGGTCTTCGGTGTTGGAGAACATTTTCTTCTCGATGACCACCCGCAGCTTTTCATAGCTGAGCCAGGTTGGGTTCTTGCCGTTGTTGTTGGCCCGGGCGCGCAGTACGAAGTTGACGATTTCGTTGCGGAAATCCTTCGGATTGCTGATGCCCGCCGGTTTCTCGATTTTTTCCAGTTCCTCGTTGAGGGCCACGCGATTGAGTATTTCGCCGGTTTCCGGGTCGCGGTATTCCTGGTCCTGGATCCAGAAGTCTGCGTACAGCACGTAGCGGTCGAAGATGTTCTGGCCGTATTCGCTGTAGGACTCCAGGTACGCCGTCTGGATTTCCTTGCCGATGAACTCGATGTAGCGCGGGGCCAGGTATTCCTTGAGGAAGCGCAGGTAGCGCTCGCGGGTTTCGGCCTGGAACTGTTCCTGTTCGATCTGCTGTTCCAGCACATACAGCAGGTGAACCGGGTTGGCGGCAATTTCGTGGGGGTCGAAGTTGAAGACCTTGGACAGGATCTTGAACGCGAAGCGTGTGGACAGCCCGTTCATCCCTTCATCGACGCCGGCGTTGTCGCGGTATTCCTGGATCGACTTGGCCTTCGGATCGGTGTCCTTGAGGTTCTCACCGTCGTACACACGCATCTTCGAATAGATATTGGAGTTTTCCGGCTCCTTGAGACGCGACAGCACCGTGAACTGGGCCAGCATCTTCAGGGTGTCGGGGGCGCAATGAGCCTTGGACAGCGAGCTGTTGAACAGCAGCTTGTCGTAGATCTTCACCTCGTCGGTCACTCGCAGGCAGTACGGCACCTTGACGATATAGATCCGGTCGATGAAGGCTTCGTTGTTCTTGTTGTTGCGGAAGGTATGCCATTCCGACTCGTTGGAGTGCGCCAGCAGGATGCCGGTGAACGGAATGGCCCCCAGGCCCTCGGTGCTGTTGTAGTTGCCTTCCTGGGTGGCGGTCAGCAGCGGGTGCAGCACCTTGATAGGTGCCTTGAACATTTCGACGAACTCCATCAGGCCCTGGTTGGCCCGGCACAGCGCGCCCGAGTAACTGTAGGCGTCGGCGTCGTTCTGTGGGAATTCTTCCAGCTTGCGGATATCGACCTTGCCCACCAGGGCCGAGATGTCCTGGTTGTTTTCGTCCCCCGGCTCGGTCTTGGCTACCGCGATCTGGTTGAGGATCGAGGGGTAGAGCTTGACCACCCGGAACTGGCTGATATCACCGCCGAACTCGGCCAGGCGCTTGGTCGCCCATGGCGACATGATGGTATTGAGGTAGCGGCGTGGAATACCGAAGTCTTCCTCGAGGATCGCGCCGTCCTCTGTGGCATTGAACAGCCCCAGGGGCGATTCGAACACCGGCGAGCCCTTGATGGCATAGAAGGGCACTTTCTCAATCAGTTGCTTGAGTTTTTCGGCCAGGGACGATTTACCGCCACCCACGGGGCCGAGCAGATAAAGGATTTGTTTCTTCTCTTCCAGGCCTTGGGCGGCATGGCGGAAATAGGACACGATCTGTTCGATGCATTCTTCCATCCCGTGGAAGTCCGCAAAGGCCGGATAGCGGCGAATCACCTTGTTGGAGAAGATGCGCGAGAGCCTCGAGTTGGTCGAGGTATCCAGCAGCTCCGGTTCTCCGATGGCCAGCAACAGACGCTCCGCAGCCGACACATAGGCACTGCGGTCCTGCTTGCAGAGTTCGAGGTATTCCTGCAGCGAGTATTCCTCTTGCCGCGTGGACTCGAAACGTTGCTGGAAGTGGCTAAAAATGCTCATGACGTCACCTCGCTCGATACGTGGAGCCGGTGTCGGATCAATCAGTCGATGCTGGACAGCCGCTGGGAACCCAGTTGCCGTTTACCCCCCAGAATGCTTTCAAGAATGCAGGCTCCTGAAAGCTGACTCCCGATGACCCGCGCGCCGGTGTACCGGCTCTCCCCTGTTTTGGATGGCCTGAGGCTAAGGATAGTTCGGAATCGCGGAGGTAAAGGTGGAATACGTAATTAGTTGTGGCAGACCGTTCGTCTGCCATCGCTCAAGCCCATGGTTCACGCGGGCTTGGCCGGGATAAAAAATTATTCGGCGGCGCCTTGCGCTGTTTCTGCAGGATACGTCACGCGCCACAACTCAAAACCACCGTCCAGGCTGTAGACGTCGGTGAAGCCCTGGCTGATCAGATAGGCGGCTGCGCTCTGGCTGGAGTTGCCGTGATAGCAGACCACGACGGTCGGCGCATCGAGGTCGGCGGCACGGATGAAGTCGGCGATGGAATGGTTATCCAGGTGCTTGGCGCCACTGATGTGCAGAGCCGCAAACGTGGCTGGGTCGCGAACGTCGACGACGACCGCGCCTTGCTCGCGCAGGGCATGGGCTTGTTCGGGGGGGATGCGTTTGAATTCGGTCATGAGGGACTCCTGTAGCTTGAGCGCAACGCCGGTCAAACGGCGGTGCCGGCCGGCAATGGTGCAGCGGTCGGGTGATGGATTCTGGCGTGGCCCTGTTCGTCGCAATCGCAACGCAGTTGCTCGCCCGTGTCGACGTTCATCAGCGTCATGGCGCTGCCCCACACGCAGCCGGTATCAAGGGCGAAGACGCCGGGTTCGTCGCATTGACCTCCCAGTGCCGCCCAGTGCCCGAAAATGATTTTCAGGTGACGGGTCTTGCGCTCGCTGTGCTTGAACCAGGGGGCGTAGCCGGGGGGGGCGGTCTCGATGCCTTCCTTGCCCTTGAGGTCGAGCTTGCCGTCGCGGGTGCAGAAGCGCATGCGCGTGAAATAATTGGTGATGACGCGAAGGCGAGCGCTGCCGGTGAGGTCGTTGTCCCACTTGACCGGCTCGTTGCCGTACATGCCATCCAGGTAGGGCGCGAACAGATTGTCATCGCGCAGGGCCTGTTCCACCTCGCCGGCGCACTTGAGCGCCTTGCGCAGGGACCACTGGGGCGGGATGCCGGCATGGACCAGCGCCAGGTTGCGTGGCTCGTCGTAGTGCATGAGCTTTTGCTGGCGCAGCCACTCCAGCAGTTCAACGCAATCGGGAGCGTCGAGGATTTCCCTCAAGGTGTCGGATTTTTTCAGGCGCTCGATGTTCTGCCAGGCGGCCAACAGGTGCAGGTCGTGGTTGCCGAGCACGCACACCAGCGACTGGCGGATGCCGTAGAGAAAACGCAACGTCTCAAGGGATTGCGGGCCACGGTTGACCAGGTCACCCACCAGCCACAGCGTGTCTTCCCGGGGATCGAAGGCGACGCGTTCCAATAGGCATTTGAGCGGATCGAGGCAGCCTTGCAGGTCGCCGACCGCATACGTGGCCATTAGTGCAGCGCTCCGGGCACGGCCAGGCGAAAGGGCTTGATGACAGCGTCGAAGCGCGTGCCGTCCTCGGCCAGCATCTGGTAGGTACCCTGCATGGTGCCGACCTTGGTGGTCATCACGGTCCCGCTGCTGTAGCTGTGGCTTTTACCGGCGTCGATCAACGGCTGCTGGCCGACAACGCCTTCACCGCGCACTTCTTCGACATGGCCGTCGCCATCGGTGATGACCCAGTGCCGCGACAGCAGCCTGGCCGGCAAGGAGCCGTTGTTGCGCACGGTAATGCTGTAGGCGAAGGCGAAGCGGTCATGCTCGGGTTGCGACTGTTCTGCCAGAAAACGGGTGGTGACGCTGACGTCGACCTGGTAACGAGGATCAGACATGCAAATAAGGCCTTAAAAACGAAGCGGGACGCGGGCGCGACTCAGGAGATCAGTCTAGGCCAAGTATCGGGTAGTAGACCAGACTGGCGTACTGCCCGATAGCGCTTGTCACCCGTTCAGTTGGCGTCGGCTTGCGGGGCGACCTGTTCGCTGAGCTTGTCGGCCAGGCGTACGAACGCCGCCAGGTCCAGTTGCTCGGGGCGCAGGCTGCCGTCGACGCCGGCGGCTTCGATTTCAGCGCTGCTGAGCAACAGTTTCAAGGTGTTGCGCAAGGTTTTGCGGCGTTGGTTGAACGCTTCGCGCACCACCCGCTCCAGCAAGCGATGATCCTTGGCCGGGTGCGGCAGGACGGCATGAGGTACCAGGCGGACAATGGCCGAATCGACTTTCGGCGGCGGGTTGAATGCCCCTGGGCCGACGTTGAACAGGTGTTCGACCCGGCAATGGTACTGGACCATGATCGACAGGCGACCCCAATCGCCACCGCCAGGGCCGGCGGCGAGGCGCTCGACCACTTCCTTCTGCAGCATGAAGTGCATGTCGCGGATCAGGCTGGCGTTGCTCAGCAGATGGAAGATCAGCGGTGTGGAGATGTTGTACGGCAGGTTTCCCACCACCCGCAGGCTGTTCGGCGCGGCATTCAGGCTATTGAAGTCGAACTTCAGCGCGTCGCCCTGGTGCAGGTTGAAATTGCTCTTGCCGGCGAACTGCTGGTTGAGGATCGGGACCAGGTCCTTGTCCAGTTCCACCACGTCCAGTTGCGCGCCGCTGTCGAGCAGGCCCTCGGTCAGGGCGCCCTGGCCCGGCCCGATTTCCAGCAGGCGGTCATCGGGCTTGGCCCGGATGGAGCGCAGGATACGATCGATCACGCCGGCGTCATGCAGGAAGTTCTGGCCGAAGCGCTTGCGCGCGCGGTGTTGGTATTGCTCGGTCATAAATGGGTCTCGGCCATCTGGTAGGCGGTTTCCAGGGCGACTTGCAGGCTGCCGGTATCGATCTTGCCGCTGCCGGCCAGGTCCAGGGCGGTGCCATGGTCCACGGAGGTACGGATGATCGGCAGGCCCAACGTCACGTTGACTGCCGCGCCGAAGCCTTTGTACTTCAGCACGGGCAGGCCCTGGTCGTGGTACATCGCCAGCACCGCATCGCAGTGCTCCAGATATTTGGGGGTAAACAGAGTGTCGGCAGGCAGCGGGCCACGCAGGTCCATGCCCTCGCTGCGCAAGCGCTCCAAAGTGGGTTCGATGATGTCGATTTCTTCACGGCCCAGGTGCCCGCCTTCGCCGGCATGGGGATTGAGCCCGCAGACCAGGATGCGTGGCCGGGCGATGCCGAATTTTTCCTGGAGGTCGGCGTGCAGGATGCGCGTGACCCGCTCCAGGCGTTCCGGGGTGATGGCGTCGGCGATGTCCCGCAAGGGCAGGTGAGTGGTCACCAGCGCCACACGCAGGCCGCGGGTGGCGAGCATCATCACCACTTGCGTGGTATGGGTCAGGTCCGCCAGGAATTCGGTATGTCCGGAAAAGGCAATCCCGGATTCATTGATCACGCCCTTGTGCACCGGAGCGGTGATCATGCCGGCGAACGCCCCGTCCAGGCAGCCTTGGCCGGCGCGGGTCAGGGTTTGCAGGACGAACGCGGCGTTGGCCTTGTCCAGTTGCCCGGTGACGACCGGGGCGCCCAAGGGCGTATCCCAGACATACAGGCTGTTGGCGGGTGCCGGGGCATCCGGCCAGGCCTGCGGCGTCACCGGCAACAGGTCGACGACCACCCCCAGTTGCGCGGCCCGTTCAAGGAGCAGGTCGCGACTGGTGATGGCAATCAGAGGATACGGCTGGGGGTGCGAGGCGAGCAGCAGGCACAGGTCGGGACCGATGCCGGCTGGTTCGCCGGGTGTCAGCGCGAAACGCTTGGGTTTCACTGCGCTGCCTGGTCTGCACCAGGAAGTTTGATTTCAACGTAGGCTTCGTCGCGAATCTGACGCAGCCAGGTTTGCAGCTCTTCGTCATATTTGCGATTGCGCAGTACGGTCATTGCCTGCTGTTCGCGCGCCTGGGTGGTGCTGTCGGTGGCGCGACGGCCAAGGACTTCCAGTACGTGCCAGCCATAGGGGCTCTTGAACGGCTTGGACAGTTGGCCTTGCGGGGTACTGGCCATGACCTGGCGGAACTCGGGAACCAGTGCATTCGGGTCAACCCAGTTCAGATCGCCGCCGTTGAGGGCCGACCCCGGGTCTTCGGAGAAACTCTTCGCCAGTTCGGCGAAGTCTTCGCCCGCTTCGATGCGGTCGTAGAGTTTTTCCGCCAGGCGCTTGGTCTCGGCTTCGCTGCGAATCTCGCTTGGCTTGATCAGGATGTGGCGAACATGCACTTCGTCACGGACCTGGGTTCCGCCACCGCGCTTTTCCAGCACTTTCAGGATAATGAAGCCGCCTGGGGTGCGTGCTGGCTGGGTGATGTCGCCCACGGCCATGGCACTCAGTTCACGGTCGAACGGAGGCGGCAGTTGAGCGGGCTTGCGCCAGCCCATGTCGCCGCCTTCCAGGGCGTTGTCGCTGCCCGACTTGGCGATGGCCATCTGGCTGAAATCAGCGCCTTGCTTGAGCTGCTGGTAGACATCCATTGCCTGGCGATAAGCGCTCTGGATGGCTTCGGAGTTGGCGCTTTCCGGGGTAGGAATCAGGATGTTCGCCAGGTGCAGCTCTTCGGAAAGCTGCATCTTGCCCAGGTCGGAGGCGAGGAAATTCTTCACTTCCTGCTCCGACACCTGGATACGTTCGGCGACACGGCGCTGGCGCACACGGCTGATGACCATTTCGCGACGGATCTGATCGCGGGCGTCCTCGTAGGAGAGGCCGTCACGAGCCAGGGCGGCGCGGAACTGGTCGATGCTCATGTTGTTGCGCTGGGCAATGGTGCCAACGGCCTGGTTCAGCTCTTCATCGGTGATGCGAATGCCGGAACGTTCGCCGATCTGCAGTTGCAGGTTTTCGACGATCAGGCGTTCGAGCACTTGCTGGTCCAGTACGCCTGGTGGCGGCAGGCCTCCACCGCGCTTGGCGATGGTTTGCTGCACTTCATGGACGCGCTGGTCCAGTTGGCTCTGCATGACCAC
The DNA here is from genome assembly GCF_900104425.1 of Pseudomonas sp. NFACC13-1. Lineage (NCBI taxonomy): Bacteria > Pseudomonadati > Pseudomonadota > Gammaproteobacteria > Pseudomonadales > Pseudomonadaceae > Pseudomonas > Pseudomonas sp. NFACC13-1. Next base: position 154,747 of record NZ_FMXV01000012.1, read on the forward strand.
GTCGTTGTCAACGATGGCCACGACCTTGTCGATGGACTGTACCGCGGCGTTGGCCGCGGTACCCAGGAACAGCGCGCCCAGCATCAGCGGGCGCAGACAATCAGAAAGCTTGTTCTTCACGTTCACGATAACCTTGGATGCCTTTGTCGAGGAAACTCTCTACCTTGGCGCCGGTGAGGCCGCCGAGTCCCTTCAGAACAATTTGTAGGAAGACGCCGTGGTCGCCTTTTTCGTTTTCAGGGGCGGCTTGACTGAACTCTTCATAGTCGACCCAGTAACGGTTGATCAGGCGCAGTTTCCAGCAGCAGTTGTCGTATTCGAAACCACCGAAGGCTTCCAGGGTACGGTTGCGGTTGTAGTCATACTGCCAGCGGCTGATGGCGTTCCACTGCGGCACGATCGGCCAGATGACCGAGAAGTCGTGCTGCTTGATCTTGTAGTAGTCCTTCACGTAGCCAGGGGTGCCCGGAGTGCCGTAGTCGCCGCCGCCCACTTGCCACGTACCCGTGTTCTGGTCGTAACGGACCAGGTCGTTGCGATAGCGATAACCGGCGTTGATGACCTTGTTCGGGTTGTCTTCCGGCTGGTAGTGGAACATCGCACTGCCCGAGCGCGGGCTGTGGGTGTCCGGGTCCCAGTTGTAGTCGGCCGTGGTACGCCAGTCGCGGTTCCAGCGGTATTCGTATTCCAGGGCGTAAGGAGAGACGCTGGAGTGCGCATCTTCACGCGTCTTGTAGTCGATACCCGGCAGTTGGACTTCGCGGTCCTTGAAGTAGAAGGCCTGGCCGACGCTGATGCGCTGGCGCTCGAAGCCGTCTTCCTGAATCCAGCGGTTGGTCACGCCCAGGGACAACTTGTTTTCGTCGCCGACACGGTCGGAGCCGCTGAAGCGGTTGTCCCGGAACAGCGAGGAATAGTTGAAGGTGCTTTCGCTGGTATCGAAGACAGGAATGTCGCTCTGGTCTTTCTCCGGTACGTAGAGGTAGTACAGGCGTGGCTCCAGCGTCTGGCGATAATTCTTGCCGAACCACTGGGTATCGCGGTCGAAGTACAGGCCGCTGTCGATGCTTGCGATTGGTACGCCACGGCTCTGGTTGCGGCTATAGGTACCGTTCAGACGGTCGCCTTCCGCAGTTTGAGCGGCGATATCTGCCTTGCCACGATTATCCAGGTCGAGGTCATACTGAGTGTACTGATACTTGAGCGACGGCTTGATAAAACCATAGCTCGTACTCATTGGCAGGCTCATGACAGGGGCCAGATTCATCCGGTCGCCGGTAGCACGGGCCAGGCCGCGTACGTTGGTATCGAGGAATGCCTGGCTGGAATCGCCATTCTCGTCCGTGTAATTGCCAGTTCTCAAATCACGATCGAACCGCACGAACTCAGTGTTATAGGCGAAATCCAAGCCACCCGGATGCTGCGGCAACGCACCGTTGAAGGTGATCTGTGGCAAGCGGTCATAAGGCGTGATGTTCGAGATCGTGGCCATCTGATAGGCCTGGACGTTCAAGCGCGCCGTATACGTGTCGCCGCGATAGCTGACCGCACCCTGCTGGTTCACATAGTCCCTGGACTCGACACCGATCTGGTCGGTCTGCAAGTCCTGGAAGTAGTACGGGTCGCTGATCTTGGTGTAGTCGACTTCCGTCAGCACGCGGGAATCGAGCCCGCCCTTGTGCTGCCAGTTGTACATGTAGCGAGTCTTGCTGTAGTCGGTCTGCTTGGCGCGTTCGTCTTCTTCGTCGTTGAGGTACGCCGCGCCGAACTGACCTTCGCTGGACTTGGTCAGGTAGCGGAACTCGCCTTCCATCAACAGGCCACGCTTGCCCATGTAGCGCGGGTACAACGTGGCGTCGTAGTTCGGCGCCAGGTTGAAGTAGTACGGAGTGACCAGCAGGAACCCGGTATCGCTGCCACTGCCGATGGTCGGCGGCAGGAAGCCGGACTGGCGACGGTCGTCGATCGGGAAGTAGATGTACGGCGTGTACAGGACCGGGAAGTCCTTGACCCGCAGCGTCACGTTGGTCGCGGTGCCGAAGCCGGTGGCCGGGTTCAGGGTGATGTTGTTGCCCTTGAGCGTCCAGGCGTTGCTGCCCGGTTCGCACGTGGTGTACGTACCATCCTTGAGGCGGATGATCGCGTTCTCGGCGCGCTTGGCGTACAGCGCGTTACCGCGGATGCGCGACTTGTGCATCACGTATTCGGCGTTGTCGACCTTGGCTTCGCCAGTGTCCAGCTGTACATCGGCGTGGTCGCCGACGATCAGCGCACCGTTGTCGCGAACCCGCACGTTGCCGCTCAGCTCGCCACGGTTCTCGGCCTGGTACAGGCTGGCCTCGTCGGCCTCGACCTGCATGCTGCCCTGGCGCATGACCACGTCGCCGGCCAGGGTCGCCACTTGCTGTTCCTGCTCATAGCGGGAAGCCTTGGCGCCGAGGAACGTCGGGGCATCGCTCTTGGCCGTCTTGTCGTTCATGCCGGGACGAGAAGGCTCGATATAGGCGCCGGCGCAGTAAGGACCGGTTTCAGCCAGTTGCGCCGGGGTGAGGTTCTCTCGTGGAACCCAATCCAGGTGGCTGTAGTCTGCACTGCGCGACTTCAGGCCGCGGCCCTTGGCTTCGGTAACGAGCATCGGCTTTTCGCCGGCTTCCTCGCCCGAACTGCTGTCGGCTGGCGCCGCGCCGCTGTCGGAAACCGCACTGCCTTCATGCACGGGCCGCGGCGGCAACGCGGCGGCCGGTGTCTTGGGTGCACAGTCCCAGGCACCCGAAGCGGAGACGGAGCAGTCATACTGCTGCGCCGCGACGACGAATGAAGAGGCCAGGGGTTGCAGGGCCAGCAGACTGCCGGTGACCAGCAACGGAAATTTTTTACGAAACGCGGGGGATTTCAATGCCATCTTATTAGTCCGGGCTTCCTGCGTGCCATCTGCCCGCGGTGTGGGCCGCACGCCTCTCGATGGTCTGAAAAAGATGCTGGATAATAAAGCATGACCCGCTTGACGGCTAGCGCCGTCGGAGACCCTTGCAATGCCCGACCAAGATGTACGCTTGCAACACCTGAAAGTTTGGCTCGATGAACAACTGCCGATTCTTTTCACTCAACAGGGCTGGGGCACCGTACCCCCGGCCACGTTGACCGCCGCCAGCAGTGACGCGAGTTTCCGGCGGTATTTCCGCTGGGAAGGCGAGGGCCGCAGTTTGATCGTGATGGACGCGCCACCGCCCCAGGAAAACTGCAAACCCTTCGTGGATATTGCTTTTTTACTGGCGAAATCCGGCATCAACGTGCCGAAAATTTATGCCGAAGACCTTGAGCGCGGCTTTCTTTTGCTCAATGACCTGGGCAAAAAGACCTACCTGGACGTGATCGACGGCGAAAATGCCGACGATTTATTCGGTGATGCCTTGCAAGCCTTGTTGGCTTTCCAGCAACTGCCGATGGTCGCGCCGTTGCCGAGCTACGATGTCGCGTTGCTGCGTCGGGAGCTGGAATTGTTTCCCGAGTGGTACGTCAAGCGCGAGCTGGGCATCGAATTCGATCCGGCCCAGCAGCAACTCTGGCAACAGGCCAGCGAACTGTTGATCGACAGCGCCCTGGCCCAGCCCAAAGTGCTGGTGCACCGCGACTACATGCCGCGCAACCTGATGCTCAGCGTACCGAACCCCGGTGTGCTGGACTTTCAGGATGCGGTCTATGGCCCGGTGACCTACGACGTGACCTGCCTGTTCAAGGATGCCTTCCTCAGTTGGCCCGAGGCGCGTGTGCGCGGTTGGCTGGAGCGTTACTGGCAGCAGGCTGGCGCCCTTGGCATTCCCGTCCAGCCGGACCTCGAGGATTTCCTGCGGGCCAGCGACTTGATGGGTGTGCAGCGTCACCTCAAGGTCATCGGGATCTTCGCGCGCATCTGCCACCGTGATGGCAAACCACGTTACCTCGGCGATGTGCCGCGTTTCTTTGCCTATATAGAAGCGGTCATTGCCCGGCGTCCTGAATTGGCACCGCTCGATGAGCTGCTTGGCAGCCTGCGGCGGTCGGCCGGAGCAACGGCATGAAGGCGATGATCCTGGCGGCGGGCAAGGGTGAGCGCATGCGCCCCCTGACCCTCACCACGCCAAAGCCGCTGATTCGCGTGGGGGGCGTTCCCTTGATCGAATACCACTTGCGGGCGCTCGCCAAGGCCGGGTTCAGCGAGATCGTGATCAATCACGCCTGGCTCGGCCAGCAGATCGAGGATCACCTGGGGGACGGTTCGGGTTTTGGCGTGAGCATCCGGTTTTCACCCGAAGGCGAGCCGCTGGAGACCGGGGGAGGGATTTTCCGGGCCTTGCCGTTGCTGGGCGATGACGCGTTTGTGGTGGTCAATGGCGATATCTGGACCGACTACGATTTCAGCGCGTTGCGCAGGCCGCTCAAAGGGCTGGCGCACCTGGTGCTTGTCGATAATCCAGGGCATCACCCGGACGGCGATTTCATCCTGGCCGACGGAAAGGTTCACGATGGGCGAACGCCTGCCGACAACCTGACCTATAGCGGCATCGCCGTCCTGCACCCGCGGTTGTTCGACGGTTGCACAGACGGTGCCTTCAAGCTCGCACCGCTGTTGCGCACGGCCATGGCCGAGGGGGGCGTGAGTGGCGAGCACCTGAAAGGGCATTGGGTCGATGTCGGCACCCATGAGCGTTTGGCGCAGGTCGAAACCTTGATAGAAGCGAGCGGTTGATATGTGGTGGCCAGGGACTCTGATTGGAGCCGGGGCGGGCTTTGCCATCGCCAGCATTCCGGGGGCCATGCTTGGCGCGTTGTTGGGGCAGGCGCTGGACCGGCGCCTGAACCTGCAGGGCTGGGCGCAAGTACGCGAGCGCCTGGGCGGCCGCCCGGCGTTGCGCAACGATGAATTGTTGTTCGTATTGCTCGGGCGCCTGGCCAAATGCGATGGGCGCGTGGTCGACGGCCACATCCAGCAGGCTCGCCAGGAGATGCGGGCGTTGGACTTGAGTGAATCGGCACAGCGCCGGGCGATCGCGGCGTTCAACCGGGGCAAGTCCGGAAACGATCGGTTGCGCGGTTACATGCGTCGCCTGGCCGTCCAGCCCCATGCGGCTGAAGGGGTATTGCGCGCCTGTTGGCGGATGGTCTGGGCCGATGGGCGTGCCGGGCTCGCCGAGCGGGAGCTGGTGGCCCAATGGGGTCGCTGGTTGGGCTGGACGCCGCAACAGGTCCAGGCGCTGGCGGCTGATTACGAACCGCAGAAACTGTCGCGGCCCAACGCCGGCGTGACCTATCAGGAGGCCTTGCGCTTGCTGGGGGTTTCGGCCACCAGCGAACCGTCGCAGATCAAGCGTGCCTACCGGCGACTGCTCAGCCGTCATCACCCGGACAAGATTGCCGGCAGCGGGGCGACGCCCTTGCAGGTGCGTGAAGCCACCGACAAAACCCGAGAGCTGCATAACGCCTATCGATTGATTCGCGAGCGGCGGGATTTTCGCTAGCTTCCGGGGGAAAAGGGGCCGCCAGTCAGCCTCACTCCCCCGGCTTCTGCGGATTCAACCAACCCCGGACCCGACGGAACAACTGCTCCTGCTCCGCCGACGGGTTCGGCAGGGCCTTGAGGGATACCTGGCTGAAGGTCGAACCTTTCAAGCGTTTGCTCGCCTGCAGGCGCTCCAGCGCCGCGTTGCGATCCAGCGGTTTGTCCATGTAGAAAATATCGGCGGTCGCCAGTTTCAAGGTCGGGGTCAGTTCGGCCAGGCCGGGCTTGGCAGTGACCGGCGTCTGCGCAGCCACCATCACGAAGCGCTCGACTTGCGAGGGTTGCTTTTCACTCAAGTAACGCGCGGCCCAGTAGGCGCCGGTGCCATGGCCCAGTAGCACGATACGGCGTGCGCTTTGCTGTTCGGCGTAGGCCAGCGCCGCATCGATGCGGGCGAAGATGCGCTCGGCGTCGGCCTTGGCATGTTCTTCATCGGTTTGCGCAACGACCGGATCCACCGCATCGGCTTCGCCGCTGGCGACCTGTTCGATCGGCGCCGAAGTGGTCGCGTCCGGTGCCGCGGCAGCGGTGTCGGCTGGTTTGGTCTCGGGCGCGGCTTCCTCCACGCGAGGAGCAATGACATCGCTTTGCAGGTCCGGCAGGGTGATACTCAGGCTGCTCCATTCAACATCGGGCAACTTTTTGCGTAATGGGCCGACGACTTGAGGCCAGTCAGCGGTTTCGCCGGCACCGGGGATGATAATGACCGCGCCTCTGGGGTCACTGGTATTGGCCGGTTTCCACAGTGCCAGGAAAGTATCGCTGCCGGTCTGCAACTGTTGCTGTTCCTGGGGCGGGACTTTTCGTCCAAGTGCGGCCGCTTCTTCCTGGCTACGCTCGAGCAGAGGCTGGCGCTCGACAGGTTTTTCCCCGGCGGGTTGCTCGGCGGCGGGGGCCGTTTCGCTGGCCTGGACAGAAAAGGCACTTGGCAGGATCAGCGATAGGCACAATGCTGGCAACGCCAGGCGATAAACAGAGGGCATCGGATATTCCATGACCAGAAGTATTTCCGGCAGCCTAATGGGTTGGTCAGTATTTGTCAGTGCATGAGACTTCAATGATGCGTTTTTGCTGCCTGTGGGTTATCGGCTGTTTATGGCTTCCCTTGATGGCGTGGGCCGCGCCCGCGCCGTCGGCGCCAGGGGTGCAATTGAATGCAGAACAGCGCCAATGGCTGGTGCAACATCCGCAGTGGCGGGTCGGCCTGGTCTTGCAGGCGCCCTATGCGCAATACGACCGGCGCTTGCAGCGTTTGTCCGGCACCAATGTCGAGTTGATGCAATGGCTGGGCAAGGCGTTGAACGTCGAGCTGACCTGGCGCAACTTCCAGGACGTGGCGCAACTGGAAGCCGCGGTGCGTGCCGGCGAGGTGGACATCGCTCCGGGCCTGACCCAATCCCCGGGCGGGCTCAAGCTCTGGCAGTTTTCCGATCCCTACATGCGCGTGCCGCAATTGATCGTCGGCGCGCAGAAAGGCGCCGAGGGGGTGGAGTTGGAAAAGCTCGACGCCCAGGCCCGCGTCGCGGTGCGCATGCCCAGTGCCACGGCCGATTACCTGCGCAGCAACTACCCGACGTTGAACCTGCAAGGCGTGCCGATGGAGCGCGAGGCCCTGCAATTGCTGCTGACCCAGCAGGCCCGGTACGCGGTAGTCGACGAGGCGCAACTGGGTCGGTTGATGGTCGAGCCCGAATTCTCCGAGCTGGCGGTGGTAGGCGACATTGGCCTGCCGCAGTTGCTACGGGTCGCCACGCGCCGGGACTGGCCGGAGCTGGCAGAAATCATCGACAGAGGTTTGCAGGCAATCCCGGCCAAGGAGCTGGAGCAACTGCACAGCCGTTGGCTCAAGCCAAAATACCCGCGCCTGACCGAGACCCCGGGTTTCTGGCAGAACCTGACCCTGTTGATCCTGGCCCTGCTGCTCAGCAGTGTCGCCATCGTGTTCTGGCAGCGCCGCCAGCAACGCGCACTGGAGCGCCGCCTGCGTGCTGCCCGGGAGGACATCGCCCAGCGTGCGGCCAGCGAAGAAGCCTTGCGCCTGACCCAGTTCTCCATCGATCAAAGCACGGTCGGCATCCTGTGGGTCAATTGGGACAGCCACGTGCGGTATGCCAACCGAGCGGCTGAAACCATGCTCGGCTACGCCTCGGGCGCCATCATCGAGCGGCCCTTGATCGACTTCGAGCCGGGCTTGCACATGGACCGCTGGTTGAACCTGTGGAAGCGCGCCCGGGCCAGTGAAGAGGGGCCGCTGAGCTTCGAAACCGAGTGCGTGCGAGCCGATGGCAGCATCCTGCCGACCGACGTTTCCCTGAGCTTCCTGCGTTTTCGCGACGCCGAATACCTGGTGGTCTACCTCAATGATGTCACCGAGCGTCGCCGTGCGCTGGCGGCGTTGCGCGAAAGCGAGGCGCGGCTGCAAGGCATCGCCGCCAATGTGCCGGGCCTGGTCTTTCGCCTGGAGCGGGCGCCGGTGACCGGCCAGATCGACTTTGCCTACATCAGCGAAGGCAGCGAAAGCCTGGTGGGTTATTCCCCTGCAACCCTGGCCCGCAGCGACACCGGGCTGCGCAGTCTGGTGCATCCGCAGGACAAGGCTGATTATCACCGCACCCAGGACCAGGCGCTGGATACCGACAGTGACTGGTCATGGCAGGGCCGCATCCTGACCCGCGAAGGCCAGGAGCGTTGGGCCGAGATCAAGGCGATCACTCGGCGTCTCGAAGATGGCGCCTATGTCTGGGACGGTATCGTCTGGGACATCACCGACAGCAAGCGCATCGAACTGGAATTGGCCCGTTCCCGGGAGCAGTTGCGCGAGTTGTCGGCGCACCTGGAAAGTGTACGGGAAGAGGAAAAAGCGCGTATTGCCCGGGAAGTCCACGATGAGCTGGGCCAGATGCTGACGGTGTTGAAGCTTGAAACTTCCATGTGTGAATTGGCCTACGCGCAACTCGACCCGGGCCTGCATGAGCGGCTTAACAGCATGAAGCGCCTGATTGCTCAGTTGTTCCAGTTGGTGCGGGATGTGGCGACGGCGTTGCGCCCGCCAATCCTGGATGCCGGCATCGCCTCGGCCATCGAATGGCAGGCCCGGCGCTTCGAGGCGCGAACGCAGATTCCTTGCCTGGTGCAGGTACCGGACAACCTGCCGCCCCTGAGTGACGCCAAGGCCATCGGCCTGTTCCGGATTCTCCAGGAGGCGTTGACCAACGTGATGCGCCATGCCCAGGCGCATACTGTGGAGTTGACGCTGGTTCAGCAAGGCGCTGATTTATGTCTGACCGTCAGCGACGACGGTGTAGGATTTATTGCCGATACGAGCCGACCAACGTCCTTTGGCCTGGTCGGCATGCGTGAACGGGTGCTGATCATGGGTGGACAGTTGACCCTGGAAAGCGAGCCGGGGGAGGGCACCACCCTGTCGGTGCGGGTGCCGTTGAATGAGGCCTGATGGTTTGGGTTGCCTGGGCTGACGCTATCGCGAGCAAGCTCGCTCCCACATCGATCAAGGTGTACCTGTGGGAGCGAGCTTGCTCGCGATGAGATCCTGAATCTGGAGAGCAATGTGATCCGTGTACTGGTAGCCGAAGACCACACCATCGTCCGCGAAGGTATCAAGCAGTTGATCGGCCTGGCCAAGGATCTGCTGGTGGTGGGGGAGGCGAGCAATGGCGAGCAGTTGCTCGAAACCCTGCGCCACGTGCCCTGCGAAGTGGTGCTGCTGGATATTTCCATGCCGGGCGTCAACGGCCTGGAGGCGATCCCGCGGATCCGTGCGTTGAACAATCCGCCAGCCATCCTGGTGCTGTCGATGCATGACGAGGCGCAAATGGCCGCCCGTGCCCTGAAGGTCGGCGCCGCAGGCTACGCAACCAAGGACAGCGATCCGGCCCTGCTGCTCATGGCGATTCGCAAGGTCGCGGCCGGCGGGCGCTACATCGACCCGGACCTGGCCGACCGCATGGTCTTCGAAGTCGGCCTGACTGACACGCGACCGCTGCACTCGCTGCTGTCCGAGCGTGAATTCTCGGTTTTCGAACGCCTGGCCCAGGGCGCCAACGTCAATGACATCGCCCAGCAACTGGCCCTGAGCAGCAAGACCATCAGCACCCACAAGGCGCGGCTGATGCAGAAACTCAACATCACCTCATTGGCGGAGTTGGTGAAATATGCGATGGAGCACAAGTTGCTCTGAGCTTCAGCACGCCCTCTGCGGGAGCGAGCTTGCTCGCGATGGCGGCGGCACATTCAATATTGATGTTGGCTGACACTCCGCTATCGCGAGCAAGCTCGCTCCCACAGGGTTTTGTCTCGGCATATCCATTTGCGACACACCCCGACAGCGCCTTTTGCCCCTGCTTGCAGCTTGGCGCTTAAAACGCGCCGTTGCATTTACCCAATCCCGCCATCCTTGTAGGGCAATCCCTACCCCGACTCTTCCATCCGGCTGAGGCGATTCTCTCCTGCGCCCCGATTTGCGCGGACCCCAGGGTCCACTAGGCTTGATCCACAAGCAGTCATCAAAACAAAAGGTGCGGGTATGAGCCAGGTCGATTCAAGCGCGGGGGCCAGCGATGTGCTGGTCAGCTTTCGTGGTGTGCAGAAGAGCTACGACGGCGAGAACCTGATCGTCAAAGACCTCAACCTGGACATTCGCAAAGGCGAATTCCTGACCCTGCTCGGGCCTTCCGGCTCCGGCAAGACCACCAGCCTGATGATGCTCGCCGGGTTTGAAACCCCAACCGCCGGCGAGATCCTGCTGGCCGGGCGCTCGATCAACAATGTGCCGCCGCACAAGCGCGACATCGGCATGGTGTTCCAGAACTACGCCTTGTTCCCGCACATGACCGTCGCCGAGAACCTTGCGTTCCCGCTGACCGTGCGAGGCCTGAACAAGAGCGACGTGAGCGATCGGGTCAAGCGTGTCCTGAGCATGGTCCAGTTGGACAGCTTCGCCCAGCGCTACCCGGCGCAATTGTCCGGCGGCCAGCAGCAACGGGTGGCCCTGGCCCGGGCGCTGGTGTTCGAGCCGCAGTTGGTGCTGATGGACGAACCCCTGGGGGCGCTGGACAAGCAATTGCGTGAACACATGCAGATGGAAATCAAACACCTGCACCAGCGCCTTGGCGTGACCGTGGTCTACGTGACCCACGACCAGGGCGAAGCCTTGACCATGTCCGACCGCGTGGCGGTATTCCACCAGGGCGAAATCCAGCAGATCGCCCCACCGCGCACCCTGTATGAAGAGCCGAAAAACACTTTCGTCGCCAACTTCATCGGTGAAAACAACCGTCTCAACGGTCGCCTGCACAGCCACACCGGCGATCGTTGCCTGGTGGAGTTGGCGCGCGGCGAGAAAGTCGAGGCCCTGGCGGTGAATGTCGGTCAGCCCGGCGAGCCGGTGACCCTGTCGATTCGTCCGGAGCGGGTGAGCCTCAACGGCGTCAGCGAACAATGTGTCAACCGCTTCTCAGGGAGGGTGGCGGAATTCATCTATCTGGGCGACCACGTCCGGGTTCGCCTGGAAGTCTGTGGCAAGAACGACTTCTTCGTGAAGCAACCGATTGCCGAGCTCGATCCCGCGCTCGCCGTCGGCGACGTGGTTCCGCTTGGCTGGCAAGTCGAGCATGTGCGTGCGCTCGATCCCCTTCTAGAGGCGAATTGATCGCCCCCTGCTGTACCAACACCAACCCTGCACGTGGAGAGAACAATAAATGTTGAGATCCCTGAAGTTCACAGCCCTGACACTGGGCATGATGGGTGCGGCAAGCGCGATGGCGGCGGGCCCGGACCTGACCGTGGTGTCTTTCGGCGGGGCGAACAAGGCGGCTCAGGTCAAAGCCTTCTACGCACCGTGGGAAGCGGCCGGCAACGGCAAGATCGTGGCTGGCGAGTACAACGGCGAAATGGCCAAGGTCAAGGCCATGGTCGATACCAAGAGCGTTTCCTGGGATTTGGTGGAAGTCGAGTCTCCGGAATTGTCCCGTGGTTGTGACGAAGACATGTTCGAGCAACTGGACCCGGCCCTGTTCGGCAAGACCGAAGACTACGTCAAGGGCGCCATCCAGCCTTGCGGCGTAGGTTTCTTCGTGTGGTCGACCGTGCTGGCTTACAACGCCGACAAACTCAAGACCGCGCCGACCAGCTGGGCAGACTTCTGGGACACCAAGCAATTCCCGGGCAAGCGCGGCCTGCGCAAAGGCGCCAAGTACACCCTGGAATTCGCCCTGATGGCCGACGGCGTAGCGCCGAAAGACGTCTACAAAGTGCTGGCCGGCAAGGATGGCCAGGACCGTGCGTTCAAGAAGCTCGACGAGCTCAAGCCGAATATCCAGTGGTGGGAAGCCGGCGCCCAGCCGCCGCAGTACCTGGCTTCCGGTGACGTGGTCATGAGCTCGGCCTACAACGGCCGGATCGCTGCGGTACAGAAAGAAAGCAACCTGAAAGTGGTGTGGAACGGCGGTATCTACGACTTCGACGCCTGGGCCATCCCGCGCGGCCTGGACAAGACCCGCGCCGAAGCGGCGAAGAAATTCATCGCCTTCTCGGTTGCACCGCAGCAGCAGAAGACCTACTCGGAAAACATCGCCTACGGTCCGGCCAATACCCAGGCTGTGCCGTTGCTGGCCAAGGATGTCCTGAAAGACATGCCGACCACCCCGGAAAACATCGCCAACCAGGTGCAGATCGACGTCAGCTTCTGGGCTGACAACGGTGAGCAACTGGAGCAGCGCTTCAACTCCTGGGCGGCCAAATAACCCGACGGTCTGAAGCTGGATGAGATCCCTGTGGGAGCGAGCTTGCTCGCGATAGCGGTTTGTCAGGCACATCAATGTTGAATGTGCCGTAGCCATCGCGAGCAAGCTCGCTCCCACAGGTTCTTGCTCCAATCGGGTGTTTCAAAAGAACAGAGGCGGCCCGCCGCCCCTGTAACGATAAAAAGATTTGCGGAGTTCGCCATGGCCATCGCCGTTCCACTGAACGCGGGCACCAGCCCCACCCTCAAGCAACGGCTCAAGCGCGCCGAGCGGGTCAACCGCTGGAAGGCCCAGGCCTTGATCGCGCCGCTGGTGCTGTTTCTGTTGCTGGTGTTCCTGGTGCCGATCGTGGCGCTGCTGTTCAAAAGCGTCAGCAACCCGGAAGTGGTGGGCGCCATGCCACGCACGGTCGCTGCCGTCGCGGCCTGGGACGGACGCGGTTTGCCGGGCGAGCCGGTGTACAAGGCTGCCAGTGAAGACCTGGCCGAAGCCCGTAAGAATCAGACCCTGGGCGACTTGTCCAAGCGCCTGAACATGGAACTGGCCGGCTATCGCAGCCTGCTGACCAAGACTGCTCGGGCGTTGCCGTTTGCCACCGAGCCGGCTTCCTATAAAGAAGCCATGGAAAACCTCGATGAGCGTTGGGGCGACCCGGCGTACTGGCAGGTGGTCCGCCGTAACACCAGCAACGTCACCCCGTACTACCTGCTGGCGGCCGTCGACCACCGCATCGATGACCTGGGGGAACTGGCCCCGGCGACTCCCGACCAGGCGATTTACCTGGATATTTTCACCCGTACGTTCTGGATGGGCCTGGTCATCACCGCGATCTGTCTGGTGCTGGCCTATCCGCTGGCCTACCTGCTGGCGAACCTGCCGTCGCGCCAAAGCAACCTGTTGATGATCCTGGTGTTGCTACCGTTCTGGACCTCGATCCTGGTGCGCGTCGCCGCGTGGATCGTGCTGCTGCAGTCGGGCGGCCTGATCAACAGTGGCCTGATGGCCATGGGCATCATCGATAAGCCCCTGGAACTGGTGTTCAACCGCACCGGTGTCTACATCTCCATGGTCCATATCCTGCTGCCGTTCATGATCCTGCCGATCTACAGCGTGATGAAGGGCATCTCGCCCACCTACATGCGGGCGGCGATTTCACTGGGCTGCCATCCGTTCGCCAGTTTCTGGCGGGTGTATTTCCCGCAGACCTATGCCGGTGTCGGCGCCGGTTGCCTGTTGGTGTTCATCCTCGCCATCGGCTACTACATCACGCCGGCGCTGCTGGGCAGCCCGAACGACCAGATGGTCAGCTATTTCGTCGCGTTCTACACCAACACCAGTATCAACTGGGGCATGGCCACGGCGCTCGGCGGGCTGCTGTTGCTGGCGACCGTCGTGCTTTACCTGATTTACAACCGGCTGGTGGGCGCCAGTCGCCTGCGCCTGAGCTAAGGGGAGATCGAAATGCTGAGTCCTTACATGTCTCCCGTCGAACGGGTGTGGTTCTACACCTTGCGCACGCTCTGCGGGCTGATCCTGTTGTTCCTGATCCTGCCGGTGCTGGTGATCATTCCGCTGTCGTTCAACTCCGGCAGTTTCCTGGTGTACCCGCTGCAAGGTTTCTCGCTGCAGTGGTACCACGATTTCTTCGCCTCGGCCGAATGGATGCGGGCGCTCAAGAACAGCATCATCGTGGCCCCGGCGGCGACGTTGCTGGCGATGATCTTTGGCACACTGGCCGCCATCGGCCTGACTCGCGGTGACTTCCCGGGCAAGGCGCTGGTGATGGCCCTGGTGATTTCACCCATGGTAGTGCCGGTGGTGATCATCGGCGTGGCCAGCTACCTGTTCTTCGCACCGCTGGGGATGGGCAACAGTTTCCTCTCGCTGATCGTGGTCCACGCCGTGCTGGGTGTACCGTTCGTCATCATCACGGTGTCGGCGACCTTGCAGGGGTTCAATCACAACCTGGTCCGCGCCGCCGCCAGCCTCGGGGCTTCGCCGCTGACGGCGTTTCGTCGGGTGACCCTGCCGTTGATCGCCCCGGGCGTGATATCCGGGGCCCTGTTCGCCTTCGCGACGTCGTTCGATGAAGTGGTGGTGACCCTGTTCCTGGCCGGTCCCGAGCAGGCGACGTTGCCCCGGCAGATGTTCAGCGGCATTCGCGAAAACCTCAGCCCCACCATCGCCGCGGCGGCGACGCTGCTGATTGCTTTCTCGGTGATCCTGCTGCTGACCCTGGAGTGGTTGCGTGGGCGTAGCGAGAAGCTGCGCACTGCCCAGGTCTGAAGTCGTACCATCGATCTAATTGTGGGAGCGAGCCTGCTCGCGATAGCGGTGTGTCAGTCGATAGGAATGTCGGCTGTGCCACCGTCATCGCGAGCAGGCTCGCTCCCACAATGGGGTTGCGGTGTATTCATAAGCTGAATGGCAGACAACCCTCAATACCGAGCTATTCTTGTGCCAGCCCACACTCGAACAAGAGGCCGCGCACATGAGTCTTTCCTCATTCAAGATCGCCCATAAACTGATCACCGGTGCCGCTGCCATCGAGCAACTGGCCGCCGAGTTGACGCGCCTGGACGTCGACAACCCGCTGATCGTGACCGATGCGGCGTTGGTCCAGTCCGGCACCGTGGAGCTGGCCCTGCAACATCTGGGTGGACGCGACTACGAGATTTTCGACCGGGTCATGCCGGACCCGGAAATCGCCATCGTCGAGGATTGCATGCAAGCCTACCGCGATGGTGGTCATGATGGCCTGATCGGACTGGGCGGCGGCAGTGCCATCGACATTGCCAAGTGCGTGGGCGTCTATGCCGGGTACCACGGCGAGTTGCAAGATATGTTCGGCGTCGATCAGGTGCCGCGCAAAGGCCCACCCATGATTGCCATCCCCACCACCGCCGGTACCGGTTCGGAGGTCACCAACGTGGCGATCCTTTCCGACAAGGCCGCGCAGCTGAAAAAAGGCATCGTCAGCGATTTTCTGTTGCCGGACGTGGCGCTGGTCAGCCCACAGATGACCCTCACGTGCCCCCGTGGCGTAACGGCTTCCAGTGGTGTCGACGCGCTGGTCCATGCCATCGAGGCCTACCTGTCGCTCAATGCTTCGTCGATCACCGATGCCCTGGCTATCGGCGCGGTCAAGCTGATCAGCCAAGCGTTGCCCAAGGCCTATGCCAACCCCGCCCATCTGCAAGCCCGCGAGGACATGGCCACGGCCAGCCTGATGGCCGGCATGGCCTTCGGCAATGCCGGGGTTGGCGCGGTGCACGCGCTGGCCTATCCGTTAGGTGGGCGCTTTCACGTCTCTCACGGCGTCGCCAATGCATTGTTGCTGCCGTATGTCATGGCGTGGAACAAAATGGCGTGCGTCGAGCGTATGCGTGACATCGCCGAAGCCATGGGTATCAGGACTGGCCATCTGAGCGATATAGAGGCCGCCGACGAAGCCGTGGAAGCCATGGTCGCCTTGTGCGCCGCCGTGGAAATACCCAAGGGCCTGAGCACCCTGGGCGTGACCGAGGACGTGATTCCGTCCATGGCCCTGGAGGCCGTGGGGATCGAGCGGCTGATGCGCAACAACCCACGCAAGCTGACCGCCAGCGACATCGAGAAGATCTACCGCGCGGCGTATTGATCGACGGTCACGGTGGGCGCGCCAAATCTTGAGGTATACAATGCGCGCCATCGTGATTTCGCTCAAAAAAGGTGCATCATGCAGCCCTTCGCTATTGCTCCGTCGATTCTCTCCGCCGACTTCGCCCGCCTGGGCGAGGAAGTGGACAACGTTCTGGCCGCCGGGGCCGACATCGTGCACTTCGATGTCATGGACAACCACTACGTACCCAACCTGACCATCGGCCCGATGGTCTGCGCGGCGCTGCGCAAGTACGGCATCACCGCGCCGATCGACGCGCACCTGATGGTCAGCCCGGTGGACCGGATCGTCGGTGACTTCATCGAAGCCGGTGCCACCTACATCACCTTCCACCCAGAAGCCACGCTGCACATCGACCGCTCCTTGCAGTTGATCCGCGAGGGCGGTTGCAAGGCCGGCCTGGTGTTCAACCCGGCGACGCCCCTGGACGTGCTCAAGTACGTGATGGACAAGGTCGACATGATCCTGCTGATGAGCGTCAACCCCGGCTTCGGCGGCCAGAAGTTCATCCCGGGTACCCTCGACAAGTTGCGCGAAGCCCGGGCGCTGATCGATGCCTCGGGACGTGACATCCGCCTGGAAATCGACGGTGGCGTGAACGTGAACAATATCCGTGAAATCGCCGCGGCCGGCGCCGACACGTTCGTCGCGGGCTCGGCGATCTTCAACGCCCCCGACTACAACGAGGTGATTGCAAAAATGCGCGCCGAACTGGCCCTGGCGCGCCCATGAGCGGCTTCGAGCAGCTGTTCCCCGGCACTTTGCCGCGCCTGGTGATGTTCGACCTCGATGGCACATTGATCGATTCGCTTCCAGATCTCGCGGCTGCCGTGGACCACATGCTGCTCGCGCTCGGACGTCCACCCGCTGGCCTTGACGCGGTGCGCCAGTGGGTTGGCAATGGCACTCCAACACTGGTGCGCCGAGCCCTGGCCAATCACATCGATGCCCAAGGTGTCGATGACGCCGAGGCCGAGCGGGCGTTGGCATTGTTCAACGAGGCCTACGAAGGCAGCCACGAATTGACCGTGGTCTATCCCGGCGTGCGTTCCACCCTCAAGTGGTTACAGAAGCAAGGCGTGGAAATGGCGCTGATTACCAATAAGCCGGAACGCTTTGTCGCGCCTTTGCTGGATCAGATGAAGATTGGTCGCTATTTTCGCTGGATCATCGGTGGCGACACCTTGCCGCAGCGAAAACCCGATCCGGCGGCGCTGTTTTTTGTCATGAAAATGGCGAATATCCCAGCTTCTCAATCGTTGTTTGTCGGTGACTCGGTCATCGACGTGCAAGCGGCAAAAGCAGCGGGCGTAAAATGCGTGGGGTTGAGCTATGGATACAACCCTGGACGGCCCATCGCCGAAGAGTGTCCAGCTCTAGTCATCGACGATTTGCGCCTGTTAATTCCCGGTTGCCTGGACCCGGCCGCTGAGATAACGTTGCCCGACGCTGTTCAATCCTCTTCTGGAAGCGCCATCGTGGTGGTCACTCGCAAACTCTGGATGAAAGTCATGAAGGCCCTGGCCCGCTGGCGTTGGCGCGCCTGACGTGATCCTGGCCGGTTATCCGGCGCGTTTGCATACCTGACTGTCAGCTCCTCTTGCCACGAGGCACCCCATGATCCGTGAAGAATTCCTGCGTCTAGCCGCTGCCGGCTACAACCGCATCCCCCTTGCCTGCGAAACCCTGGCCGACTTCGACACGCCGCTGTCGATCTACCTCAAGCTGGCCGACCAGCCCAACTCCTACCTGCTCGAATCGGTGCAGGGCGGGGAAAAGTGGGGCCGTTATTCCATCATCGGCCTGCCGTGCCGTACGGTGCTGCGGGTCCATGACCATCGCATCAGCGTGACCCACGACGGCGTCGAAATCGAAAGCCTCGACGTCGAAGACCCGCTGGCATTCGTCGAAACCTTCAAGGCCCGCTACAACGTACCGACCATTCCCGGCCTGCCGCGTTTCAACGGTGGCCTGGTGGGGTATTTCGGCTACGACTGCGTGCGCTACGTGGAAAAACGCCTGGGCACCTGCCCCAACCCCGATCCCCTGGGGGTGCCGGATATCTTGCTGATGGTCTCCGACGCCGTCGTGGTCTTCGATAACCTCGCTGGCAAGATGCACGCCATCGTCCTGGCCGACCCGTCCCGGGAAGATGCCTACGAGCAAGGTCAGAAAAGCCTGCAGGCGCTGTTGGAAAAACTCCGTCAGCCGATCACGCCGCGTCCGGGCCTGGATTTCAGCAAGCAGTCGGCGGCCGACCCGGTGTTCCGTTCCAGCTTCACCCAGGACGATTACGAACGAGCCGTCGATACCATCAAGGAATACATCCTGGCGGGCGACTGCATGCAGGTGGTGCCGTCGCAACGGATGTCCATCGACTTCAAAGCCGCGCCCATCGATCTCTACCGGGCGCTGCGCTGCTTCAACCCGACGCCCTACATGTACTTCTTCAACTTCGGCGACTTCCATGTCGTCGGCAGTTCGCCAGAAGTGCTGGTGCGGGTCGAAGACAACCTGATCACCGTGCGACCGATCGCCGGCACCCGCCCCCGTGGTGCCACGGAGGAGGCCGACCGGGCGCTGGAAGAGGACCTGCTGTCGGACGACAAGGAGATCGCCGAGCACCTGATGCTGATCGACCTCGGGCGCAACGATACCGGGCGGGTCTCGGAAATCGGGTCGGTGAAACTCACCGAGAAGATGGTCATCGAGCGCTATTCCAACGTGATGCACATCGTCTCCAACGTCACCGGCCAATTGAAGGCCGGGCTGACGGCCATGGATGCCTTGCGGGCGATCCTGCCGGCGGGCACCTTGTCCGGCGCGCCGAAAATCCGCGCGATGGAAATCATCGACGAACTGGAGCCGGTCAAGCGGGGGGTGTACGGCGGGGCCGTGGGTTATTTCGCCTGGAACGGCAACATGGACACCGCGATTGCCATCCGCACCGCGGTCATCAAGAACGGCGAACTGCACGTGCAGGCCGGCGGCGGAATCGTCGCCGACTCGGTGCCAGCGTTGGAATGGGAAGAAACCCTGAACAAACGCCGGGCGATGTTCCGCGCCGTGGCGCTGGCCGAGCAGACCTCGAACGACTGAAGGCCTCCAATAGCTGTGGCGGCTCGATCAGCCTGTGGGAGCGAGCTTGCTCGCGATGAGGCCGTCATATTCAACCCATAGGTTGACTGACAGTCCGCTATCGCGAGCAAGCTCGCTCCCACAGGCTCTCCTCGATCAGAAATCCAGGCTGACGCCCAGGCTCACCCCTTGCTGGGTCAGGTCATCATCCTTGCGCAACGTATAACCGCCTCGCAGCGCCAGGTCGTTGGTCAACTTGTGGCTGACCCCCAGGCTCAGGCGGTTCAGGTGGCTCTGCGGCGTGTAGCCTTCCAGCGTGAAGTCGTTGGCGGGCAGGCTGTTGAGGGCGATGTTGACCTTTTGCGTGTCGTCTTCGTACTCGCGCTCGTGGGCATATTCGCCAAACACCTGGGTCTGCCGGGTGATGTTGTATTTGCCCTGCAAGCCAATGCCCAGGCGTTTCGAGTCGCGGGTCTGGTCATCGAAGGTCAGGGCCGTGGAGCGGTTGCTCTTTTCCGAGTAGCCATCGACTTCCACCTTCGCATAGTCAGCGCTGATAAACGGCGAGAGGTGCCATTCGCTGCCCGGCTGGGCAATGTCGTAGCCCACCCGCGTACTGAATGCCCAGAGATGGCCGTCGGTGTCGCCTTTCTCTTGCGCTTCGTTGACGCCCAGGTCGAACTTGCGTTCCAGGCTGTCGTAGTCGAGCTTGCCGCCAGTCAGTGCCGCATCGGCCCACCAGCGGTTTTGCTGGAACTGGGCGAAGGCGGTGGCCAGGTAGCTGTTGAGCTTGTATTTCGAGTCGTTGTGGCCTGCTTCCATGTCCTGGCGGTAGAGACCGGCGGCGACACCTACGCGCCAAGCCTCGTTGAGGCGATAGCTGCCGCCGACGTTGAGGCTGTAGCCGCTGCCATCGGCGCTGGCGCCGCTGCCCTGGCTGTCCATGTCCAAATGTTGGCCGCCACCTGCCACGATGGCTCGCCACTGGCCGACCGCCTGCCAATCCTCCCAGTCCGATTGCCACTGGCTGCGCAACTCATCCTGGTGGGCACGCAGGGTCGAGTGGGCCATTTCCGGCAGCAAGGTCAGTTCCCAGGGCGCCGCGAGCAGCGAATAGGCGTAGTCGGCGATCAGCTTTTGCCCGGTTTCGGTTGGATGGACCGCGTCGTTGTAGATCAGCTTGCTGGGATCTGGCGTGGCACTGTTGATGCCATAGGTGGCGTTTTCCGTGCAGCCGTTGCCGCTGAAGCAGGTGGCGGTCAGGTTCTCCCCGGTGGCGAGGCCGAATCTCGCCGGATCGGCGAAGCTTTC
Organism: Pseudomonas sp. NFACC13-1; assembly: GCF_900104425.1. Classification (NCBI taxonomy): domain Bacteria; kingdom Pseudomonadati; phylum Pseudomonadota; class Gammaproteobacteria; order Pseudomonadales; family Pseudomonadaceae; genus Pseudomonas; species Pseudomonas sp. NFACC13-1. The sequence goes on from NZ_FMXV01000012.1 coordinate 175,094, forward strand.
CTTTAGCAGAAGCGGAATATTCAGCGGAATGATTTCGGCGTCAATGCCTTGCAGGCGCGAGATCAATTGCTGGTTGAACTGATTGCCCAACTGCGAAAAGGTGTCCTGCAAGGGGCCGCCGTTGAGGGCCGGCGTCAGGCCCAGGTCGGGCAACAGCCAGACCATCACATAGCGGGCACCGGCCGTCTGCAGCACCTGGACGCTGTCGGCCAGGCGGTCTGCGGCGGCGTTCGCTTGTGCGGTGTTCAATACCCGGCCTTGAAGGAAGTCGTTACCGCCACCGGAAAGGTAATACAGCGCATTCGGATCGGCCCGCAGGCCATTGGATTGCAGATAGCCGGGACGGCTGCGTTCGCCGGTGTCGGATACACCGGTGATCGATTCGAGGATCTGGTCGGTACGATAACCGCCCACCGCCCAGTTATTGCCGTCTGCCAGCCCTTGGTCGGCGCGGACCGCCGAGGTGGAGGCGGCGGTCTCGTCGGCGGAATAGCCCAGGCGCCCACCGAGCAGTTGGGTGGAGTTGGCCGAATAGGCTTCACCGCTGCCGTCCGTGTAGATCGGACCGGTTCGGTTGGTATAGCGCTCGGTCGAGCCGGGCGGGCCATTCGGGTCGGCGAACTGGCCTGCGTCATTGAGGCTGTCGCCGAACACAATGAATTTGGAGTACGGGTTGGGGGCGGCGCTCGCCTGGGCGCAGGCCATGGCCAGCAGGCAACCGGCAATCGGTACGAACAACGTCTTTTTGATCATGGGAAAGTCCGTTTTTATCTTTTTGTTGTTAGAAAACGAAACGACAGTACCAAAAACTTCCGGCGTTTTGCCATCTATCCGGAACGTCGCGATTGTTTCAAAGCCCTTCGGGAACGGTCATATTGCGTGCTCCGCCCAGCTAAGCTACTGTGCCGGAACGTATGAACGAGACTTCCCCTGTGTCGATTGCCAGCAAACTTCTGGATCAAATGATCAAGGCACACGCCCGTTGGCGTTGGCGCGCCTGAACATTCTCCGCCGGCCTTGCCGGACCTGTACCGATTTGCCTTCTTTAACCCGCTTGTAGAGCCGCTTCGCTGGGGCGTCAATCGCTTCGCCAAGCGCAGCAGTGTGCGGGTCACTCTCTGAAGGCTGTGTTTAAAGTCAGTGAATTCAATAGGTTGCTTACGCCATGTTGCTGATGATCGATAACTACGACTCTTTTACCTACAACGTTGTGCAATACCTTGGCGAGCTGGGCTCCGAGGTCAAGGTCGTGCGCAACGACGAACTGACCATCGCCGAAATCGAAGCCCTCAAGCCTGAGCGCATCGTGGTTTCCCCCGGCCCATGCACGCCGACCGAGGCGGGTATTTCCATCGACGCCATCAAGTATTTCGCCGGCAAGCTGCCGATCCTGGGTGTCTGCCTGGGACATCAGTCGATCGGCCAAGCGTTCGGTGGCGATGTCGTGCGCGCCCGACAAGTCATGCACGGTAAGACTAGCCCGGTATTCCACGAGGACAAGGGCGTGTTCGAAGGACTGAATCGTCCGCTTACCGTAACCCGCTACCACTCCTTGATCGTCAAGCGCGAAACGCTGCCTGACTGCCTGGAGTTGACGGCCTGGACCCAGCTTGAAGACGGCTCGGTCGATGAAATCATGGGGCTGCGCCACAAGACACTGAATATAGAAGGGGTGCAATTTCATCCCGAGTCTATTCTCACCGAGCAGGGCCACGAGTTGTTCGCCAACTTCCTCAAACAAACCGGCGGCACGCGCTAAGGACTTTTCATGGATATCAAGACAGCCCTGAGCCGTATCGTCGGCCATCTCGACCTGAGCACCGATGAGATGCGCGACGTGATGCGCGAAATCATGACCGGCCAATGCACGGATGCGCAGATCGGTGCGTTCATGATGGCCATGCGCATGAAGAGCGAGAGCATCGATGAAATCGTCGGTGCCGTGTCGGTGATGCGTGAACTGGCGGACAAGGTCGAACTCAAGACGCTGGACGGCGTGGTCGACGTGGTCGGCACCGGTGGTGATGGCGCCAATATCTTCAACGTTTCCACCGCCTCGTCGTTTGTGGTCGCGGCGGCCGGTTGCACCGTTGCCAAGCACGGTAACCGCGCGGTCTCAGGCAAGAGCGGCAGTGCCGATTTGCTGGAGGCCGCCGGCATCTACCTGAACCTGACGCCGATTCAAGTGGCACGCTGCATCGACAATGTCGGCATTGGCTTCATGTTTGCCCAGACCCATCACCGTGCCATGAAACACGCCGCCGCGCCGCGCCGTGACCTGGGCCTGCGTACGCTGTTCAACATGCTCGGCCCGCTTACGAATCCGGCCGGCGTGAAGCATCAAGTGGTTGGGGTGTTCAGCCAGGCGTTGTGCCGGCCCTTGGCCGAGGTCCTGCAACGCCTGGGTAGCAAGCACGTGCTGGTGGTTCATTCGAAGGATGGCCTGGATGAATTCAGCCTGGCGGCCCCCACATTCGTGGCCGAACTAAAAAATGATCAGATCAGCGAGTATTGGGTCGAACCTGAAGACCTCGGCATGAAGAGCCAGAGCTTGCATGGCCTGGCAGTCGATGGCCCGGCCCAGTCGCTGGAGCTGATCCGCGATGCCCTGGGGCGCCGCAAGACCGAGAATGGCCAGAAAGCCGCCGAGATGATCGTGCTCAATGCCGGTGCTGCGTTGTACGCCGCCGACCACGCCAGCAGCCTCAAGCAAGGCGTGGAACTGGCCCATGACGCACTGCACACTGGTCTTGCCAGGGAAAAGCTCGAAGAGTTGGGTGCATTTACCGCCGTATTCAAAGTGGAGAACGAAGGATGAGCGTGCCAACGGTTCTGGAAAAAATTCTGGCTCGCAAGGCCCAGGAAGTGGCTGAGCGCAGTGCTCGCGTCAGTCTGGCCGAGCTGGAAAACCTGGCGCGTTCGGCGGATGCGCCGCGCGGTTTTGCCAAGGCGCTGATGGATCAGGCCAAGAAAAAACAGCCGGCGGTGATTGCCGAAATCAAGAAGGCTTCTCCCAGCAAGGGCGTGATTCGTGAGCACTTCGTCCCGGCCGACATCGCGCGAAGCTACGAGAAAGGCGGTGCGACCTGCCTCTCGGTGCTGACCGATGTCGACTTTTTCCAGGGGGCCGACGACTACCTGAAGCAGGCGCGGGCGGCGTGCAAGTTGCCGGTGATCCGCAAGGATTTCATGATCGACCCGTACCAGATCGTCGAGGCACGTGCGCTGGGCGCCGACTGCGTGCTGTTGATCGTCTCTGCCCTGGATGACGTGAAAATGGCCGAGCTGGCGGCTGTGGCCAAGAGCGTCGGGCTGGATGTCCTGGTGGAAGTCCATGATGGCGACGAGTTGGAGCGAGCCCTGAAAACCCTCGATACCAAACTGGTCGGCGTGAACAACCGCAACCTGCACACGTTTGAAGTCAGCCTGGAAACCACCCTGGACCTGTTGCCACGCATCCCGCGTGATCGCTTGGTCATCACCGAAAGCGGCATCCTCAACCGGGCCGATGTCGAGTTGATGGAAGTCAGCGATGTGTACTCGTTCCTGGTGGGCGAGGCGTTCATGCGGGCCGAGAACCCGGGTACTGAATTGCAGCGGCTGTTCTTTCCTGAACGAGGCCTGCCGGTGAGCGGCTCTACGCTGGATTGATCCCATGTCGCCTGTGATTGCCCTCGGCGTCGAAGCTGGCCTGCAAGCCGAACAGGACCTGTTGGCCAGCATCTGCGCGGGCGATGCCGAGTTCGGCCTGCTGTTCTGGCAGCCCAATGACCGCGCGCTGGTCATGCCGCGCCGCTTGAGTCGGTTGCCGGGGTTCGAACACGCCAGTGAAGTATCGGCCGGCCAAGGCTGGCCAGTCCTGCTGCGCGAAACCGGTGGTGAGCCGGTGCCGCAATCGTCTGCTACCGTCAATATCGCTTTGGTCTACGCGCCACCGCGCAGCGAAGGCGACCACGGCCGCATCGAAACCGGGTATCGCCGGTTGTGCGATCCCATCTGCCAGTTGTTGGATGAATTGGGCGGGGTGGCTTCGCTGGGAGAAGTGGAAGGGGCCTTTTGCGACGGGCGCTTCAACGTCAACCTCGACGGCCGGAAAATGGTCGGCACCGCTCAGCGCTGGCGCCAGAGCAAGGGCGGTCAACGTCCGGTGGGGCTGGTGCATGGCGCGCTTTTGCTGGAGAACGAGCGCGAGGCCATGGTCGCGGCAGTCAATCGCTTCAATGAGGCCTGTGGCCTGGAGCAGCGAGTGCGTGCCGAGAGTCACATTGCCTTGCGTGAAAAATTCCCGGCGCCTCACGCGCTGGAGCGACTCGAGGTGCTGTATCGGGAACTGCAGACCCAGCTGCTGGGTGCTTAACGCGTTCCGAACACCACCATGGTCTTGCCTTTGACGTTGACCAGATTGCGCTCTTCCAGGTCCTTGAGTACGCGACCGACCATTTCACGGGAGCAACCGACAATCCGGCCAATCTCCTGGCGGGTCACCTTGATCTGCATGCCGTCCGGGTGGGTCATGGCATCGGGCTGCTTGCACAGCTCCAACAGGCAACGTGCGACACGTCCGGTGACGTCGAAAAATGCGAGATCGCCGACCTTGCGGGTGGTATTGCGCAGGCGCTGTGCGATTTGTCCGCTGAGGACGTAAAGAATGTCTGGGTCTTGCAGGGACAGTTCTCGGAATTTGGTGTAGCTGATTTCCGCCACTTCACATTCGATCTTGGTCCGCACCCAGGCACTGCGTTCCTGTTCCTTGCCCGCCTGTTCGAACAACCCCAGCTCACCGAAAAAATCTCCGGAATTGAGGTAGGCGATGATCATTTCCCGACCGTCATCATCTTCTATCAGGATAGTGACCGAGCCCTTGAGGATGAAAAACAGCGTCTCGGAACGATCTCCCGCACAAATGATGTTGTGTTTGGCTGGGTAGCGGCGACGCTGGCAATGCATCAAGAGCTTGTCGAGATTCTTGATCTTGAACGTGGGAGTAATGGCAACCATGGTTGTATCCCGAAAGACTGCGCGGTGTGGTGGTTTGTTTTTGTATGAAGGCGAATAGCTATCGCTAAAAGATGGCCATACGCCAGTGAGTTGGCGCCAGCTTAACAGAGGCGTCCTTAATAGATTTGAGAATTTACCTACAGGCTGACAGGATGGGGCTCCTAAGACGAAGAGCGGCCATGGCGAAGCGCTGTGCTAAGCTGGCGACCCTTTTTTAACAGTGGAGTCTTGGCGATGAAGGCACGCATCCAATGGGCTGGCGAAGCCATGTTCCTCGGTGAGTCAGGCAGTGGTCATGTGGTCGTCATGGACGGCCCGCCAGAGGCCGGTGGTCGGAACCTGGGTGTTCGGCCGATGGAAATGCTTCTGTTGGGCGTCGGCGGTTGCAGCAATTTCGACGTGGTCAGCATTCTTAAAAAGTCCCGCCAGGCCGTCGAAAGCTGCGAAGCGTTCCTGGAAGCGGAGCGTGCCACCGAAGATCCAAAGGTATTTACCAAGATCCACATGCATTTCGTGGTGAAGGGGCGAGCCTTGAAGGAAGCCCAGGTCAAACGAGCCATTGAGCTGTCCGCCGAGAAATACTGCTCGGCTTCGATCATGCTCGGTGCCGCCGGCGTCGAAATCACCCACGATTATGAGATCATCGAATTGGGTTGAGTCGATCTCGATGGCGAAGCCCGCGACTCGCCGCATTGAAATCCTGAGCTGAAGAAAAAGGCGACTCCCGCTGGAAGTCGCCTTTTTCATTGGCGTTGCAATGGGGATGGGTTATCCAGCCCCCTATCTCCGTCAAATCCGATAAGTGCTCTTGGTCATGACCTTGGCCAGCAGGCTCATGCCGAACTTCACCGGGGCCGGAAAACGGAAGCCGCCGGCGTCAAGCGCACTTTCGGCATGGTGTTCTTCATCCACGCGCATCTGCTCGAGGATCGCCCGGGACTTTTCATCCTCGGCCGGCAGTTGTTCCAGATGTTCGTTCAAGTGCTTGCACACCTGATGTTCGGTCGCGGCAACGAAGCCGAGGCTGACTTTATCGCTGATCAGGCCGGCGACGGCGCCGATCCCGAATGACATCCCGTAGAACAGCGGGTTCAGGACGCTGGTGTGGCTGCCCAGTTGGCGAATGCGTTGTTCACACCAGACCAGATGGTCGATTTCTTCCTCGGCGGCGTGTTCCATTGCTTCACGCACCTGGGGCAGTTTCGCTGTCAGCGCCTGGCCCTGATACAGCGCCTGGGCACAGACTTCGCCGGTGTGGTTGATACGCATCAATCCGGCGACGTGGCGGGTTTGCTCGTCACTCAGTTGCGCGTCCGGCTGTACGATAGCCGGTGATGGGCGGTACGGCTGGCCACTGAAGGGCAGCAGGGTGCGCATCGCGGTATCGGCTTGCAGCAACAGACGGTCAATCGGCGAGTAGTGACGTTGGGTAGTCATGCTTACCTCCGGGAAAAATCACAGCGGCCAGTTTAACCCAATCGGCCGCCGAAGATTTGCGTTGGGTCAGGGGTATCAGCCCGGCGGCCAGTGCATCTGGCGCTGACCCAGCACATGCATATGAATGTGATAGACCGTCTGCCCACCCAGTTCATTGCAATTCATCACCACGCGAAAACCTTCTTCACAGCCCAACTCCAGCGCCAGGCGCTGGGCAGTGAACAGAATGTGCCCGGCCAGGCCCTTGTCTTCTTCGGTGAGGTCATTGAGCGTACGGATCGGTTTTTTCGGAATGACCAAAAAATGCACGGGTGCCTGCGGGGCAATGTCGTGGAAGGCCAGTACCTGGTCATCCTCGTAGATGATCTTTGCCGGGATTTCCCGGTTGATGATCTTGGTAAACAGGGTATCCACAGCTGTTTTCTCCGTTGGGTTCGTCGAGGTCCGATGTCATGAAGGCTCCGGTTGAGGGGCCTGGTTGTTCAACGTGAAGGGATCAGCGCGGGCAATAAGCCTTGTTGATCATGCCGGCGATGCTCCGCACCAGCCATCGCGATCCCAGTCGCGGCAATGCGGCCAGCCAGCGATTGCGGCGTCCGGGAATGATGATGGCGCGGTTCTTGTCCAGTGCGCGTACGGCGTACAGGGCAACTTCCTCCGGGCTCATCAGCCACTTGCTGTCGATGAGTTTCTGTTCGTCCATCTGCGCCCTGGCGAAAAAGCCGGTCCGGGTCGGGCCAGGGCAAAGCACCGAGACCTTGATCGCGCATTTCTTCAGTTCAACTCGCAGGGCTTCGGAGAAGTGCAGCACATAGGCCTTGCTGGCGTAGTAAGTACTCATCCAGGGGCCGGGTTGGAATGCGGCGATCGAGGCAACGTTGAGGATCTGGCCGCCGCCGAGCAGCGCCATGCTATTACCGATGGCGTGACAAAGCCGTGTCAGGGCGAGGATGTTGACTTCGATCAGGTCCTGCTCGGTCATCCAGTCCTGGCCCAGGAACGGCCCGCTGGTGCCGATGCCGGCACAATTGACCAGCAGATCGATCTGCCGCTCGCCTTCCTCCAGTTCCAGCAGAAAGCCTGAAAGCCTCAGCGGTTCGCCCAGGTCACAGGCCCGGAACAATACTTCCACGCCAAACCGCTGAGTCAGTTCGATTGCAATACTTTCCAGCCGATCACGCTGTCGAGCCACCAGTATCAGGTTGCGGCCGCGCCGGGCCAGCGCTTCGGCCATGGCCAGGCCGATACCGCTGGAAGCGCCAGTGATCAGTGCGTAACGGGTCATGCAGTTCTCCATCGCAATAGCCCGCCGCCAGTTGACTGGGCTGTCACCGGCATGAAGCGCGCTTATTGTTCCTCTTCTTCTTCATAGTCTACAGAAGGCGCAGCGGGCTCGGCTGCCTCGACGGCGGGCTCTTCAGAGGTTTCGTTGCTCGACTCGCTGCTTTCATAGCTGCTCAGGCTGCTGCTGTCGTAGTCCTGCTGAAGGGCTCCGAAGATGCCGGCAAAGGTGGCCATGAAAATCAAGACGATCATCACCAGCCAGAGCGAGGCCAGCAATTTGACCGCCGTGGTATTGCGCGGCGGCGGGGGGCCATACTGGTTTGCGCCGGTATTGCCCGGAGCGATGATGAGGATGAAGGGGAAGATGCTGCCCACGAACGGAACCAGGTTGATCAGCCACAACCACCCCGACCAGCCGAGGTCATGCAGGCGCTGGACGTTGAACTGGATGCTCACGAAGGCAAAGGCTAGCACGACGACTGCGGCCAGCAGGCCGCCGACGATGAGTCCCGCGACCGAGTCGGAAGCCAGCAGCCAGGCCGTGGCCAACCAGAAGCCTATGCCGACCAAGGGCAGCAGGGCCAGGGTCAATACCATGGTCCAGGCCAGGTAGCGCAGACGGCCGATACGCCCCTCGAAGCTGAAGGGCTTGAGTGTGCCGTACTCGGCAAGCGCTTCACCGACTTGGGCGCGGGGAGGCGCGTATGGCGAGACGGGCTCGACGATCGAATCGGGATGGCGTCCACTCGGTTGCCGTGGTGCCTCCTGTACCTCGCCAAGGTTCAGTTGGACGACGGGTTCGGCTTCGATCCTGGCATCGATTCCGCTCTTGTTGAGCGCTTCCAGGTACTGCTGCGCCTCGCTCTGGGACAGGTTGCTCTTGAGGGCTACCTTGCGACCGGTGAACAGCCGTTCAATAGCGCTGACATCGCTTTTGAACAGCTCGGCGAGGTTGAGTTTGGCGGTGGTGGTATCGACGCCCGGCATCAGGCCGCCGTCGAATACGATGTTGAAACGGGTTTCGCTCATGCCTGGCATCCTTGTCTCTAAAAGTTGATGAGTTGTTTTGTTCAGGCTGATTCAGCGGGGCCATTGCCCGCCAAGCTGCGCCGCCCGGGCTTGTGCCTGACGGTATTCTTCATCCAGGCGTGCCACCAACTGATCGACGCTGGGCAAATCATCGATTTCACCCACGCCCTGGCCAGCGGACCATACGGTTTTCCAGGCCTTGGCTTCATCGTTCAGCGGTTTGAGTTTCGAGCCGAAATCCACCGCGCCTTTGTTCTGCAGGGCGGCCAGATCGAAACCGGCGTTCTCCAGGCTCTGGCGCATGAAACTGGCCGGTACCCCGGACACAGCGGGAGTATGCACGATGTCTGCGGCTCTGGATGTGAGCAACATCTCTTTATAAGCGTCAGGTGCGTGGCTTTCGCTCGTACCGATAAAGCGTGTACCGAAGTAGGCCAGATCCGCGCCGAGCAATTGTGCGGCCAGGATCTGATGGCCGTGGTTCAGGCACCCTGCCAGCAGCAGGGTCTTATCGAAAAACTGCCGGATCTCGGCAATCAGTGAAAACGGGCTCCAGGTCCCGGCGTGCCCACCTGCGCCAGCGGCTACGGCGATCAAGCCATCGACACCGGCTTCGGCGGCTTTCTCGGCATGCCTTCGGGTCGTCACGTCATGGAACACCAGGCCTCCGTACCCGTGAACCGCGTCCACCAGCTCTTTCACCGCACCCAGGCTGGTGATGACAATCGGCACCTTGTGTTCGATGCAGATGGCCAGGTCGGCCTGAAGTCGCGGATTGCTGTGATGGACAATCAGGTTTACCGCGTAGGGCGCCGGGTTTTCCAGGGTTGCCAAGCCTGCTTCGATTTCTTCCAGCCAGGCCTTGAAGCCGCTGCTTTCGCGCTGGTTCAACGCTGGAAAGCTGCCGACAATGCCATTGCGGCAGCAGGCCAGCACCAGTTGCGGATTGGAAATCAGGAACATTGGCGCCGCCACGACGGGCAGTCGCAAGCGTTGTTCAAGCAGAGCGGGCAACGACATTGGAAGTACCCCGGAAATGGATGCTGATTGGAGGTTAGAACGGACGAACGACGACCAGAATTACGATAGCCAGCAATATCAGAACCGGCACTTCATTGAACCAGCGATAAAAGACATGGCTGCGGGTGTTTTCGCCACGGGCGAAGCGTTTTACCTGGGCGCCGCACATATGGTGGTAACCGATCAGCAGCACGACCAGGGTCAACTTGGCGTGCATCCAGCCTCCCTGGGTGAAGTAGGCGCCGGCATTGAGGCTGAGCAACCCGATGCCGAATACCAGGGTGGCAATCATCGCCGGTCCCATGATGCCACGGTACAGCTTGCGCTCCATGACGCTGAAGCGCTCTTTGCTGACACTGTCTTCGCTTTGGGCGTGATAGACAAACAGGCGAGGCAGGTAGAACAGGCCGGCGAACCAGCAGACCATGCTGACAATGTGAAGTGCTTTGAGCCATAGATAGAGCATTTTTAGTTATTCCTCGATTCACGGTAGCCCGATAGTAGAGGTTGGAGCGGTCACACGTCACCTTGACGGTTGTCGCCACGCCCCGCGGCCCCTATCATCGACGGCTTTCCAGTGGGTTCGTTGAGGGCAGGTTTATGGTCAAGGTCGGTATCGTCGGCGGCACGGGTTACACCGGTGTCGAACTGCTGCGTCTTCTGGCACAGCATCCGCAGGCTGAGGTGGTGGTCATCACTTCCCGATCCGAGGCCGGCCTGGCCGTCGCCGACATGTATCCGAACCTGCGAGGCCATTACGACGGCCTGGCGTTCAGCGTCCCGGACGTCAAGACCCTTGGCGCCTGCGATGTGGTGTTCTTCGCCACGCCCCACGGTGTCGCCCACGCCCTGGCCGGTGAACTGCTGGCTGCTGGAACCAAGGTGATCGACCTGTCGGCGGACTTCCGTCTGCAGGACGCCGATGAGTGGGCCAAATGGTACGGCCAGCCCCACGGCGCGCCGGAGTTGCTCGAGGAGGCAGTCTACGGCTTGCCGGAGGTCAATCGCGAGAAAATCAAGCAGGCTCGGCTGATCGCCGTACCGGGTTGCTATCCGACCGCTACACAGTTGGGCTTCTTGCCGTTGCTTGAGGCCGGTCTTGCCGATACTTCGCGTCTGATCGCCGACTGCAAATCCGGGGTCAGCGGCGCCGGGCGTGGCGCCAGTGTCGGGTCGCTGTATTCTGAGACGTCGGAAAGCATGAAGGCGTACGCGGTCAAGGGGCATCGCCACCTGCCGGAAATTCGCCAGGGGCTGCGCCGGGCAGCGGGCAAGGATGTCGGCCTGACCTTCGTGCCGCACTTGACGCCGATGATTCGTGGCATCCATTCCACCCTTTATGCGACCGTCGTCGATCGTTCGGTGGACCTGCAGGCATTGTTTGAAAAGCGTTATGCCAACGAACCGTTCGTCGACGTAATGCCCGCTGGCAGCCATCCGGAGACCCGCAGCGTGCGCGGTGCGAACGTTTGCCGGATTGCCGTGCATCGTCCGCAGGACGGTGACCTGGTGGTGGTATTGTCGGTCATCGATAACCTGGTCAAGGGCGCGTCGGGCCAGGCGGTGCAGAACCTGAACATTCTGTTCGGCCTGGATGAGCGCCTGGGGCTGTCCCATGCGGGGATGTTGCCTTGAAAGCAGTTGGCCGCAGCTCCGCAAATAGTTGACCGATTTTGTAGGAGAAGCGGATAATGCCCGCCATCACGCATTATGGCGGCGTAAGCGCCGGGAGATATTCAGCATGAGCGTCGAAACCTTCACCCCCACGGCTTTGCAATTCACCCATGGTGCCGCGCACAAGGTGAAGAGCCTGGTCGATGAAGAGGGCAATGATCGTTTGAAGCTGCGCGTATTTGTTACGGGTGGCGGTTGTTCCGGTTTCCAGTACGGCTTCACTTTCGATGAGGAAGTGGCCGAAGACGACACCATCGTCGAGCGCGAAGGGGTCAGCCTGGTGGTCGATCCGATGAGCTTCCAGTACCTGGCAGGTGCCGAGGTGGATTATCAGGAAGGTCTGGAGGGTTCGCGCTTCGTGATCAAGAACCCTAACGCCACCACGACCTGTGGGTGCGGTTCTTCGTTTTCGATCTGAGACAGCTCCAATAAAAACGCCGCAGTGCCTTACGGTCCTGCGGCGTTTTTTTGTCCGTGATCTTATCTCAGGCCGGGTAGATGGCGCCGAGTACGCGCAAGCCACGGGCGCCAGTGACACTCGGACGATTGCCCGGAATGCCTTCAAGGCAGCAATGGGCGAGCCAGGCGAAAGCCATGGCTTCGACCCAGTCCGGGTCCACGCCATACTCCGCCGTACTGCTGACCCGGGTATCCGGCAGCAACTCGGCCAGGCGCTTCATGAGCGCCTGGTTGTGCGCGCCGCCGCCGCAAATCAGCAACTCCTGGGTATTCGTTTGGGCATGCTGCAGTGATTCGACGATGGTCAGGGCGGTCAGTTCGAGCAACGTCGCCTGTACGTCTTGCGGAGCGAAGGTTGGCAACTGCGACAAATGCTGGCTCAGCCAAGGCAGGTTGAATACCTCGCGGCCGGTACTTTTCGGCCCCTTGGTGACGAAGAAAGGATCGCTGAGCAGTGCCTTGAGCAGGGCTGGCTCGACTTTCCCGCTGGCAGCCCATTGGCCGTCACGGTCGAAATGGTCGCCTCGTCGCTGATGTATCCAGGCATCGAGCAATACGTTGCCTGGACCACAGTCGAACCCGGCTACAGGTTTTGCGGGCTCTATCAGGCTGAGATTGCTGAAGCCGCCGATATTCAACACGGCACGATTACCAGCTCGTTCTTCGAACAGTGCTTCGTGAAACGCCGGTACCAGTGGGGCGCCTTGTCCGCCAGCGGCAACATCACGGCTGCGGAAGTCGCTGACGACGGCGATGCCGGTCAATTCGCTCAACAGGGCCGGATTGCCGATCTGCACGGTAAACCCACGGGCTGGTTCATGGCGGATGGTCTGGCCGTGGCTGCCAATCGCGCTGATGTCTTGAGGCTTGAGTTTCTGTTCGTCGAGTAGGGTATGGATACCCTGGGCGGCCAGCTTTACCCACTTTTGCTGGGCAATGGCGGAGCGGGCGATTTCATCGGGCCCGCTGCTGCACAGTCCGAGTAATTCGGCGCGCAGGGCGGCGGGCATGGGAATGTAGTGCGTGGCAATCAATTTGATCGCCGGAGCCAGTTCGATCAGTGCGATATCCAAGCCATCCAGGCTGGTCCCGGACATCACACCGATATAGAGCGCCATGGCTTAGCGCTTGCTCGAGGCCAGCATGGTGGCTTTCTCTTGATCCATGCGAGCCATCAAGGGTTGGCTTTGTGCCAGGAAGCGCGCGCGCTCGCCCTTGGCAATCGGATCGGCCATCGGCAACTTCTGGCCAAGCGGATCGACATGGACGCCGTTGACCTGGAACTCATAGTGCAAGTGCGGTCCGGTGGACAGCCCGGTGGTACCGATGTATCCGATCACCTGGCCTTGCTTGACGGTGCCGCCAGTCTTCACGCCTTTGGCGAAGCCCTGCATGTGGCCGTACAGCGTGCGATAGGTGTTGCCGTGCTGGATGATCACGGTATTGCCATAACCGCCGCGACGTCCGGCCAACAATACCTTGCCGTCGCCGGCCGCCTTGATGGGCGTACCACGGGGGGCTGCGTAGTCGACACCTTTATGGGCGCGGATCTTGTTCAGGATCGGATGCTTGCGGCCGGCGGAGAACTTCGAGCTGATGCGGGCGAAGTCAACCGGTGTACGGATGAATGCCTTGCGCATGCTGTTGCCGTCGGCGGTGTAGTAGCTGCTGTTGCCTTGTTTGTTGGTGTAGCGCACCGCGGTGTATGTCTTGCCGCGGTTGGTGAAGCGCGCGGAAAGGATCGGGCCGTTGCCGACGCTCTTGCCATTGACCACTTTCTGCTCATAGATGACGTCGAATTCGTCACCTTGGCGAATGTCCTGGGCGAAGTCGATGTCGTAGCCGAAGACGCTGGCCATGTCCATGGTCAGGCTATGGGAAAGGCCGGCGCGGGCAGCGGACTGGGACAATGAGCTGTTGATGACGCCATGGACGTAGGTCGAGCGAACGGTAGGCTTGGCGGTGACGCGGTTGAATACGTAACCCTTGTCATTTTTGGTCAGGGTGATGCTTTCCAAGTCGCTGAGCTTGGTGTGCAGGTTGTTCAGCTGTCCATCTGGATTGAGTTCGAATTCGAGTTTCTGACCGCGTTGCAGTTGAGTGAACTGCTTGGCTTGCTTGTCGCTGGCCAGGATTTCGTGGACCGATGTGGAGGGCAGGCCAACCTTTTCGAAGAGGGTGGAAAGCGTGTCGCCCTTGGCAACAATCACTTCGCGATGTTCCGGTTCTTTCTTTTCTTCCGCAACAGGCGCTTCTACCGCAGCGGCGGCCTGGGCGGTGTCTTCCGGGCTGTTTTCAATCTGCGCAAAAGGAGAGGCGGCCGGTTCGTTTGTGGCTTGAACGGCTTCGGCGGCGTCTTGTTCTTGTGTCAGTTGTTCAGCAGGGCTTTCCAGTTCAAGACTCAGAGTCGTCTTTTTGGCTTCAACATCGCTGGAGGGAAACACCAGGAGCGCCAGGCTTAGGAGGGCTGCGATGCCGCTGGCGGCAAGCAGATGGGTCTTTGGGTAAAGCGGCGGCGCTTTAGACGGTTCTGTGGTCATAAGTAATTTTGACTTTTGAAAAGATGAATTGGAAAAGATGAATGACATGATGAAGATGAAATAACTGTATAAAATATAACCAAAACCCCTGCGAAGCAAGCCCGCGAATGCTCTGTTCTGTGGATCGGTGTCCGTGCGCCGGGCAAACCTTGTATTTGGTGCGCGATCTTGTATGGTTGGGGCCCTTTGAATCTGAGCCTTACGGGTCTGTTATGAAGTCGGTTGAAGAGCAGCTAGCGCTGATCAAACGTGGTGCGGAAGAACTGTTGGTCGAGTCCGAGCTGATCGAAAAGCTCAAGCGCGGGCAGCCGCTGCGCATCAAGGCTGGCTTCGATCCGACGGCGCCCGATCTGCATCTGGGACATACCGTGCTTATTAATAAGCTGCGCCAGTTCCAGGACCTGGGGCATCAGGTCATCTTCCTTATAGGGGACTTCACCGGCATGATCGGTGATCCAAGCGGGAAGAGTGCTACGCGCCCGCCGCTGACTCGCGAGCAGGTTCTCGATAACGCCGAGACCTACAAGACTCAGGTTTTCAAGATTCTTGATCCGGCCAAGACCGAAGTGGCATTCAACTCCACTTGGATGGATCAGATGGGGCCGGCGGATTTCATTCGCCTGACATCCCAATACACCGTGGCTCGCATGCTCGAGCGCGATGATTTCGACAAGCGCTATACGACCAATCAGCCAATCGCTATCCATGAGTTCCTCTACCCGCTTGTTCAGGGTTATGACTCGGTCGCGTTGCGCGCGGACGTTGAGCTGGGCGGTACCGACCAGAAGTTCAACCTGTTGATGGGGCGTGAGTTGCAGCGTGGTTACGGTCAGGAGGCGCAGTGCATCCTGACCATGCCATTGTTGGAAGGTCTGGACGGCGTGAAGAAGATGTCCAAGTCGTTGGGCAACTACGTGGGCATCCAGGAAGCGCCGGGCGTCATGTACGGCAAGCTGGTCTCCATTCCTGATGTGCTGATGTGGCGTTACTTCGAGCTGTTGAGCTTCCGGTCCATGGGCGAGATCAATGCGCTCCGTGCCGATGTAGAGGCCGGGGCCAATCCGCGGGACATCAAGATCAAGCTGGCTGAAGAGATCGTTGCGCGTTTCCATGGTGAGGAGGCTGCGGCCAATGCTCATCGTGCGGCGGGTAATCGTATGAAGGATGGCGAGCTGCCGGATGATCTGCCGGAGATCGAGTTGACTGCTGTCGAGAATATGCCAATTGCAGCGGTCCTCAATAAGGCTGGCCTGGTCAAGAATGCTGCGGTGGCGAGAGATCTCCTGGGTTCGGGTGGCGTGCGTATAGATGGTGAGGTTGTGGATCGCACCTATATATATGAGCTGGGTTCTACTCATGTGTGCCAGGCCGGCAAGAAGGCTTTCGCACGTATTACGCTGAAATCTGAATAAAGCGAAATTAAGGGTTGACGGCAGATTCTGGAAGTCTATAATTCGCCCCACTTCCGGCGCAGTCGAAACGGAAAACTCCTTGATATTCAAGGAGTTAAGTAGGTTTCGACGGTGCAGGGCTTCAGTTCATCGAAGCCCGGAAGGCGCAGATAGAGCAGTGTTGTTTGGCTCTATATGCGGTTCGATCTTCTCGGTCGAAAGCGGTGAAAAAGAGGTGTTGACAGCAGCGAGTAACGCTGTAGAATTCGCCTCCCGCTAACGAGAGATCGGAAGCGCAAGTGGTTGAAGTTGTTGATGTTTC
>NZ_FMXV01000035.1:0-60972 GCF_900104425.1 Pseudomonas sp. NFACC13-1
CGGTGCAATTGCGAGGTTGCCCAAAAGAGGTGCTGTTTCATTCCGATCAAGGCTGCCAATACACCAGCCACAAATTCAGGAATGAAATGCGCAAGCATGGACTCCTGCAAAGCATGAGTCGCAAAGGTGAGTGCTGGGACAACGCCCCGATGGAGCGTTTCTTTGGAAGCCTGAAGTCAGAGTGGGTGCCAGAAGATGGCTACAGCTCGGAGCATGAAGCCCGCGTGGATGTGCAGCGTTATGTGATGCGTTACAACAACGTCAGACTCCATAGCTACAACGACTACCGGTCGCCGGTAGCTATGGAGAAACTGGCGGCGTGAAACCGTAACTGGTGTCCAAAATTAGTTGACCAGTTCAGCTTGCTCGCGATGAGGGCCGCCCATTCAACATCCAGGCAAGCTGACCCACTATTATCGCGAGCAAGCTCGCTCCCACAGTGGGTCACACTTGATGCTTAGTGATGCTCACGGGTCGCGCGGAATTTCACATCCGGCCAGCGCTCTTCCATCAGCGCCAGGTTGACCCGGGTCGGGGCCAGGTAGGTCAGGTGACCGCCGCCGTCCAGCGCGAGGTTTTCCACAGCCTTGTTGGAGAATTCCTCGAGCTTTTTCTTGTCGCCGCATTCGACCCAACGGGCGGAGTACACGGTGATTGGCTCGTAGGAGCACTCAACCTTGTAT
Organism: Pseudomonas sp. NFACC13-1; assembly: GCF_900104425.1. NCBI lineage: Bacteria > Pseudomonadati > Pseudomonadota > Gammaproteobacteria > Pseudomonadales > Pseudomonadaceae > Pseudomonas > Pseudomonas sp. NFACC13-1. The sequence continues at coordinate 684 of NZ_FMXV01000035.1, forward strand.
TCCTCTTTCAAGCGGCTGGCGACCACATCGAACTGCAGCACACCGACGGCGCCGAGGATGATGTCGTTGCTGCGCTCCGGGAAGAACACCTGGGTGGCGCCCTCTTCGGCCAGCTGCTGCAGGCCCTGGCGCAACTGCTTGGACTTGAGCGGGTCCTTCAGGCGTACACGGCGGAACAGTTCCGGGGCGAAGTGCGGGATGCCGGTGAAACCCAGGGTTTCGCCTTCGGTGAAGGTGTCGCCGATCTGGATCGTGCCGTGGTTGTGCAGGCCGATGATGTCACCGGCGAAGGCTTCTTCCAGTTGCTCGCGCTCCGAGGAGAAGAAGGTCAAGGCGTCGCCGATGCGCACGTCCTTGCCAGTGCGCACGTGGCGCATCTTCATGCCCTTGTCGTATTTGCCGGAGCAGATGCGCATGAAGGCGATACGGTCGCGGTGCTTGGGGTCCATGTTCGCCTGGATCTTGAACACGAAGCCCGAGAATTTCTCTTCCACCGGTTCCACGGTGCGCTCGTTGGCGACGCGCGGCAGCGGGCGCGGGGCCCAATCGACCACGGCGTCGAGCACATGGTCCACACCGAAGTTGCCCAGGGCGGTACCGAAGAACACCGGGGTCAGTTGGCCGTCGAGGAATTCCTGCTGGTTGAACTCATGGCAGGCGCCCTGCACCAGTTCCAGTTGTTCGACGAAACGATCGTACTCATCGCCCAGGTGCGCGCGGGCCTCGTCGGAGTCAAGCTTCTCGATGATCTTGACGTCGGTGCGCTCGTGCCCGTGCCCGGCGGTGTAGACGATGATGTAGTCGTCGGCCAGGTGGTACACGCCCTTGAAGTCGCGGTAGCAACCGATCGGCCAGGTGATCGGCGCCGCCTTGATCTTCAGGACCGCTTCGATCTCGTCGAGCAGTTCGATCGGGTCGCGGATGTCGCGGTCGAGTTTGTTGATGAAACTGACGATTGGCGTGTCCCGCAGGCGGCAGACATCCATCAGCGCGATGGTCCGTGGTTCGACGCCTTTACCGCCGTCGAGGACCATCAAGGCCGAGTCCACTGCCGTCAGGGTACGGTAGGTGTCTTCGGAGAAGTCTTCGTGGCCCGGGGTGTCGAGCAGGTTGATCATGTGATCGCGATACGGGAACTGCATAACCGACGTGGTAATGGAGATACCCCGTTGTTTTTCCATTTCCATCCAGTCGGAGGTGGCATGGCGATCGGACTTGCGAGACTTCACCGTGCCGGCGACCGCAATCGCCTTGCCCATCAGCAAGAGCTTCTCGGTGATGGTGGTTTTACCGGCATCGGGGTGGGAAATAATGGCGAAAGTGCGGCGTTTCGCGACTTCGGCGGCCTGTTTGGTCATGGGAAATCGCCTGGCAGGTGATTCAAAAAAGGGCGGCGATTATAGCTCAACTTGTGCCAGGAACCGAACCGTTGAGCACATCCAGGGTGGCCAGATCATCCCTTGCATGGGAACCTTTTGCCGCGTGGAGGCGTCCACCACCCTGATACGAGCAACCGTCAGGGTCTGGAAAATCAGCAAGTTAGCCTGACGGGGCTGCGCTCATGGCTCACTTCGACGACTGTTTACCGGCCTCGAAAAGAGCTGCTTCTCGCGAACGTTTTTCCGGCAACCCGTGATGGTTTGCCGCCCGGGAAAGCGTGCGCCGACTGAAAGACAAAGGAGTCCGCCTGTGGCTATCCGCTATGGCAAAGGGCTTATCGGGGGTGCGGTCGTCGTCGCGCTCCTGGCCCTGTTGATCCACTGGATCGGCATCGATACGATCCAACGCTACCGCGACGATCTGCTGTTTTACCTGCAAGCGCACCTGATGCTTGTGTTGGCCTCCATGCTGGCGGCCCTGGTTGTCGGCATCCCCGCCGGCATCGCCCTCAGCCGTCCCGGCATGGTCGGGCGCGCCGAACGCTTCATGCAAGTGTTCAACATCGGCAATACCGTACCGCCCCTGGCCGTGCTGGCCATCGCCCTGGGCATCCTGGGCATCGGCAGCGGGCCCGCCATCTTCGCCCTGTTCCTCGCCTCGCTGCTGCCCATCGTGCGCAACACCTATGAAGGCCTGAAGAATGTCCAGGGCTCCCTCAAGGAAGCCGCCGTCGGCATCGGCATGACCCCACGCCAGGTGCTGTGGAAAGTCGAGTTGCCCAACGCCGTGCCGATCATCGTCGGTGGCGTGCGCGTGGCCCTGGCGATCAACGTCGGCACCGCGCCCCTGGCGTTCCTGATCGGTGCCAACAGCCTCGGCAGCCTGATCTTCCCCGGCATCGCCCTGAACAACCAGCCGCAGCTGTTGCTCGGCGCGGCCTGCACCGCCCTGCTGGCGCTGCTGCTCGACGGCCTGGTGACACTGGCCAGCCGCCTCTGGCTGGAACGCGGTCTGCGACCGTCATAAGCCGGCTGGAAAAAGGAAATCGTTTATGAAGAAGTTGAGCTTGATACTGGGCTGTGTCCTGCTGTTCGCAGGGTTCGCCCAAGCCGCTGAAAAACCGCTGATCCGCCTCGGTGCCCGGGTGTTCACCGAGCAGACACTGCTGGCGGAAATCACCGCGCAATATTTGCGCGCCAAGGGCTACGACGCGCAGATCACCGGCGGCCTGGGCAGTAACCTGGCCCGCAGCGCCCATGAAACCGGGCAACTGGACCTGTTGTGGGAGTACACCGGCGTGTCGCTGGTGGCCTACAACCACGTCACGGAAAAACTCGACAGCGCCCAGTCCTACGCCCGAGTGAAAGAACTCGACGCCAAAAAGGGCCTGGCCTGGCTGGCACCGTCGAAATTCAGCAACACCTACGCCTTGGCGCTGCCGGAAAAAGTCGCGCAGCAATATCCGCAGATCAATTCCATCAGCCAGTTGAACACGGTGTTGCAGGCCGAAGCCGATGACAATCACCTAGTGGCCCTGGACACCGAATTCGCCAACCGTTCCGACGGCCTGGCGGGCATGGTCGAGCAGTACGGCATGAACCTGACCCGCAAGAACATCCGGCAGATGGACGCGGGCCTGGTCTACACCGCCCTGCGCAACAGCCAGGTGTTCGCCGGCCTGGTCTACACCACCGACGGCCGGCTGAACGCGTTCAAGCTGAAGTTGCTGGAAGACGACAAGCATTATTTCCCCGACTACACCGCCGCGCCGGTGGTGCGCCAGGCGTTCCTCGACGCGCACCCGCAACTGGCCGCGCAGCTCAAGCCCCTGGCCGAGTTGTTCGACGATGAAACCATGCGCCAGCTCAACGCCCGCGTGGACGTCAACCATGAAAGCCCCTCCGCCGTTGCCGCCGATTTCCTGCGCCAACATTCGCTGCTCTCAACCCAATGACCTGGAGGAAAAGCCATGGATTTTCTTGACGCCTTTTCCCATCTGGACTGGCCGCTGGTGCTGCACCTGACCTGGCAGCACATCACCCTGGTGGGCATCGCCGTGACCCTGGCCATTGTCGTCGGTGTGCCCCTGGGTATCTTCATGACCCGCTTCCCGGCGCTCGCCGGACCGTTGCAGGCCAGCGCCACCGTGCTGCTGACCATTCCGTCGATCGCGCTGTTCGGCCTGCTGTTGCCGTTCTATTCCAAGTTCGGCCAGGGCCTGGGCCCGATGCCGGCGATCACCGCGGTGTTTCTCTATTCGTTGTTGCCGATCATGCGCAACACCTACCTGGCCTTGACCGGCGTCGAACCGGGCATCCGGGAAGCCGCCCGCGGCATCGGCATGACCTTCGCCCAGCGCCTGCGCATGGTCGAACTGCCCATCGCCGTGCCGGTGATCCTGGCCGGCGTGCGCACCGCCGTGGTCATGAACATCGGCGTCATGACCATCGCCGCCACCATCGGCGCCGGTGGCCTGGGCGTGCTCATCCTCGCTTCCATCAGCCGCAGCGACATGTCGATGCTGATCGTCGGCGCCGTGCTGGTCAGTCTCCTGGCCATCTTCGCCGACCTGCTTCTGCAATGGCTGCAACGCTCGCTGACCCCAAAAGGACTATTGAAATGATCGAACTTCAAAACCTCAGCAAAACCTTCAAGAGCAACGGCAAGGACATCAAGGCCGTCGACTCGGTGAACCTGATCGTCAACGAAGGCGAGATCTGCGTGTTCCTCGGGCCGTCGGGCTGTGGCAAAAGCACCACGCTGAAGATGATCAACCGCCTGATCCCGCCCACCTCGGGCAAGGTGTTGATCAACGGCGAAGACACCACCGACCTGGACGAAGTGACCCTGCGCCGCAACATCGGCTACGTGATCCAGCAGATCGGCCTGTTCCCGAACATGACCATCGAGGAAAACATCACCGTGGTCCCGCGCCTGCTGGGCTGGGACAAACAGAAGTGCCACGACCGTGCCCGCGAACTGATGAGCATGATCAAGCTCGAGCCCAAGCAGTACCTGCATCGCTACCCCCGTGAACTGTCGGGCGGGCAGCAGCAACGGATCGGCGTGATCCGGGCCCTGGCGGCCGATGCGCCGCTGTTGCTGATGGACGAACCCTTCGGCGCGGTGGACCCGATCAACCGCGAGATGATCCAGAACGAGTTCTTCGAGATGCAGCGGGCGCTGAACAAGACCGTGATCATGGTCAGCCATGACATCGACGAAGCCATCAAGCTGGGGGACAAGATCGCGATCTTCCGCGCCGGCAAGCTGGTCCAGTTCGATCATCCGGATACCCTGCTGGCGCATCCGGCCGACGAGTTCGTCAGCAGTTTCGTCGGCCAGGACAGCACGCTCAAGCGCCTGTTGCTGGTCAAGGCCGAAGACGCCGCCGACAACGCGCCGTCGGTCAGCCCGGAAACGCCGGTGAATGAGGCGCTGGAGCTGATGGACGAACATGACCGTCGCTACGTGGTGGTCACCTGCGCCGAGAACAAGGCCCTGGGCTATGTGCGACGGCGCGACCTGTATCGCCAGACCGGCACCTGCGCGCAGTACCTGCGGGAATTCAATGCCACTGCCGCCTACGACGAACACCTGCGGATCCTGCTGTCGCGCATGTACGAGTTCAACCGCTCGTGGCTGCCGGTGATGGACGCCGAGCGGGTGTTCCTCGGCGAGGTCACCCAGGAATCCATCGCCGAATACCTGAGTTCCGGGAGATCCCGTGGGGGCAAGACCAGCATCGTTTCGCCGGCGGAGATTGCGCAGGCCTGATCACCCCAACGAACCCTGTGGGAGCCGAGCTTGCTCGCGATAGCGGTGGGTCAGTTGGCGGTAGTGTTGGCTGTGCCGCCGCGATCGCGAGCAAGCTCGGCTCCCACAGTTTCCGGGGCGGTCACCAAAATGATGTCTCTGCCCGAAACGCCCCGATTTTCCATCCCGCGGGAACATCAATCTGTCACGCAGGTCGGTTACATCATGAGCTGTCGCGGGCCGCACGACGGATGTGTGCAAAAACGCGACATTTTTAGTTGATCTCAGGCCCCTCACGCCCTAAAGTTCGCGCCGAACGTCCATGCTGGAAACGATCCATCCGGCTCAAGTACTGACGACGAGACAGCAAGGCCAAGGGAATCATGTATCCCATGGCCTTTTTGCTTTCGGCGACATGCCTTGGGAAGTAGGCGAACCAAAGTGGGGATACGGAGGACGTTCACGAGGGCTGCTTGCCCTCACACCCATTGATCCTGATGTTTGCCAGTAGGAGTCCCAAGTATGTCGATCCAGGTCGAAGATTATTTCGCGCGCGAAACTTTCCAGAAAATGAAAGCGTTCGCCGACAAGCAGGAAACCCCGTTCGTGGTGATCGACACCGCGATGATCGCCCAGGCCTATGACGACCTGCGCGCCGGTTTCGAATTCGCCAAGGTCTACTACGCCGTCAAGGCCAACCCGGCGGTGGAAATCATCGACCTGCTCAAGGACAAAGGCTCGAACTTCGACATCGCCTCGATCTACGAGCTGGATAAAGTCATGAGCCGTGGCGTGGGCCCGGACCAGATCAGCTACGGCAACACCATCAAGAAATCCCGCGACATCCGCTACTTCTACGAGAAGGGCGTGCGCCTGTACGCCACCGACTCCGAAGCCGACCTGCGCAACATCGCCAAGGCCGCGCCGGGTTCGAAGGTCTATGTGCGGATCCTCACCGAAGGCTCGACCACCGCTGACTGGCCGTTGTCGCGCAAGTTCGGCTGCCAGACCGACATGGCCATGGACCTGCTGATCCTGGCCCGCGACCTGGGCCTGGTGCCGTACGGCATTTCGTTCCACGTCGGCTCGCAACAGCGCGACATCAGTGTCTGGGACGCGGCCATCGCCAAGGTCAAGGTGATCTTCGAGCGTCTGAAGGAAGAAGACGGCATCGTCTTGAAGCTGATCAACATGGGTGGCGGCTTCCCGGCCAACTACATCACCCGCACCAATAGCCTGGACACCTATGCCGAGGAAATCATCCGCTTCCTCAAGGAAGACTTCGGCGACGACCTGCCGGAAATCATCCTGGAGCCAGGCCGTTCGTTGATCGCCAACGCCGGTATCCTGGTCAGCGAAGTGGTGTTGGTGGCGCGCAAGTCCCGTACCGCTGTCGAGCGCTGGGTGTACACGGATGTGGGCAAGTTCTCCGGCCTGATCGAAACCATGGACGAAGCCATCAAGTTCCCGATCTGGACCGAGAAGAAAGGCGAGATGGAAGAGGTGGTTATCGCCGGGCCGACCTGCGACAGCGCCGACATCATGTATGAAAACTACAAGTACGGTCTGCCGTTGAACCTGGCCATTGGCGATCGCCTGTACTGGTTGTCGACCGGGGCCTATACCACCAGCTATAGCGCGGTGGAATTCAATGGCTTTCCGCCGCTGAAATCGTTTTACGTGTAATGCGTTCGGGGGCTTGAACGTCCATCGTTCCGGCCCTGTCGCGTAATAAAAACGGCGTTTTTCCAGAAATGGAAAGCGCCGTTTTTTTGTTCTTGATGAAACCGCGTATCCCCTGTGGGAGCGAGCTTGCTCGCGATAGCAGTGGGTCAGCCGACAGTGATGTGGCTGACAGGCCGCTATCGCGAGCAAGCTCGCTCCCACAGGATTTTGTCGCTCATCTCATCACTGATCGACACCTTTTAGGTGTGTTTATGAATGCTTCTCGATAACACACGGCATAATGCGCACCGTGATGAACAGTAATAGATGAACAAGGCGGGCGACGTGTTGAAGAAAACCCTGTTCCAGTTGCACTGGTTTTTCGGCATCAGTGCCGGGCTGGTCCTGGCGTTGATGGGCGTTACCGGGGCGGTGGTGTCGTTTCAGGATGAAATCCTGCGGGCCTTGAACCCGCAAGTGCTGACGGTCGAGAAGCAACCGGCCGGCGTCTTGCCGCCCGCCGAGCTGGTGGAGCAGATCGAAGCCGCCTCCGGCAAGACCGTCGCCATGCTCTGGGTCGAGACCGACAGCGGCAACGCCGCGCGGTTGATCTTCGCGGCGCCTCCCGGGGAAAAACGTGATGCCATGCGCTATTTCGACCCCTACACCGCACAGTTCATGGGTGAGGTGACCGGCCAGGATTTCTTTGGCCTGATGCTCAGGCTGCACCGCGTCCTGACCCTGGATGACGTGGGTCGGCAAATCACCGGGGCCTGCACGCTGATCCTGGTGTTCTTCTGCCTGTCCGGGCTGTACCTGCGTTGGCCACGCCAATGGAAAAGCTGGCGCGCCTGGCTGACCCTCGACTGGGGGAAAAAAGGCCGTAGCTTCAATTGGGACCTGCACTCGGTGGCGGGCACCTGGTGCCTGGTGTTCTATCTGCTGGCGGCACTGACCGGGCTGACCTGGTCCTACGACTGGTACAACAAAGGCGTGACCCGCCTGCTCTCCGATTCACCGGAAGAGGAACGGGTGCGCAATCGCGGCCCGGCGCCAAGCGGCCCACTGCCCGTGGCCGATTACCGGGCCATGTGGAGCAGCATCTACAGCGCCGCCGGCCCGGGCCTGTCCGCCTACAACGTGCGCATGCCGCCCGTGGCCGGGCAGCCGGCGACCGTGCTTTACCTGCTGAAAAACTCACCTCACGACCGGGCGCTGAACCAGCTCATCCTCGACCCGGCCACCGGTGTCATCAGCCGGCATAGCCGCTACAGCGACAAGAGCCTCAAGGCGCAGTTGCTGACCAGTGTCTATGCCCTGCATATCGGCAGCTACTTCGGCCTGGTCGGGCGGATCCTGGTGACCGTCGCCGCGCTGACCATGCCCCTGTTCTTCATCACCGGCTGGTTGCTGTACCTGGACCGTCGCCGCAAGAAACGCCAGGCCAGAAACGCCCGCCAGGCCCTGAGCGTCAACCCGACCGATGCGCCGGCCTGGCTGATCGGCTTCGCCAGCCAGAGCGGTTTCGCCGAGCGACTGGCCTGGCAGACTGCCGGCCAACTCCAGGCCGCCGGCTTGCCCGTGAAGGTCCAGCCATTGGCCGGTGTTCGCGAGCAAGACCTGAACAACGCCACCCATGCGCTGTTTGTCGTCAGCACTTTTGGCGACGGCGAAGGGCCGGACAGTGCCCGCGGCTTCGAACGCAAGGTGCTGGGCCAGGCCTTGAGCCTGGAGCGCTTGCAGTATTCGGTGCTGGGCCTGGGCGACCGGCAATATGAACACTTCTGCGGTTTCGCCCGGCGCCTGCACGCCTGGCTGGCGGAGCACGGCGGCAAGACCCTGTTCGCGCCGGTGGAAGTCGACAGCGGCGACCCTTATGCCCTGCGTCACTGGCAACAACAACTGGCCGAACTGACCGGACAGGCGCCTGCCGACACCTGGCAGCCCCCCAGTTTTGAAAACTGGACCCTCAGCCAACGCACCCTGCTCAACCCCGACAGCAGCGGCTCGGGCGTGTACCTGCTGGGCCTCACCGCCCCCGGGCCGAGCAGTTGGCTGGCCGGTGACCTGGTGGAAATCCTGCCGCGCAATGACCTGGGGGCCATCGAGCATTTCCTCGATGGCCTCGGCCTCTCCGGCCAGGCGCGTGTGCAAGTCGATGGCCTGCCCCAGAGCCTCGATCAGGCCCTGGCGACCCGCCAACTGCCGGAAAACCGCGCCCACCTGGTCGGCCTCCATGCCCAGGCGCTGGTGGAGGCGCTGGCACCGCTGGCCATGCGCGAATACTCCATCGCCTCGATCCCGGCCGACGGCGTGCTGGAACTGATCGTGCGCCAGGAACGTCACGTCGACGGCAGCCTGGGCGTCGGTTCCGGCTGGCTGACCGAACACGCACCGCTGGGCAGCGCCATCAGCCTGCGGCTGCGCCGCAACAGCAGCTTCCATCTGCCGCCCCAGGGCGTGCCGATGATCCTGCTGGGCAACGGCACCGGCCTGGCGGGCCTGCGCAGCCTGCTCAAGGCCCGCGTCACCGAGGGCATGCAGCGCAACTGGCTGCTGTTTGGCGAGCGCAACCGCGAGCACGATTTCCACTGCCGCGATGAGTTGCAGGAATGGGTGACCTCCGGCGACCTGGAACGCCTGGACCTGGCCTTCTCCCGGGATCAGAAGCGGAAGATCTACGTCCAGGACCGTCTACTGGAATCGGCCGCGCTGCTCAAGCAATGGGTGGCCGACGGCGCGGCGATCTATGTCTGCGGCAGCTTGCAGGGCATGGCATCCGGGGTGGATCACGTGCTCAACAACGTGCTGGGGCGCGAGGAAGTGGAGCGACTGATCGAGCAGGGGCGGTATCGGCGGGATGTCTACTGATCCTGGCCGAAACATCATCCCTGTGGGAGCGAGCTTGCTCGCGATAGCGGAGTATCAGACAGCATACTTGTCGGCTGACACACCGCATCGCGAGCAGGCTCGCTCCCACATTGGTTCCTGGTGTGCTTGAAATTCACACGGGCTGCAACTTCTTCTCGAACACCGCCACCCCTTCCAGATCCCGCAACACCACGCTCATCTCCCCGTTCGGTCCATCGATGTTCACCTCACCAAAGAATTGATACCCGGCGAACGGCGAGGTGTTCTGGGCCGGAGGAGCTTTCTGGAACACCACCTCAGGGCCGAAGGTCTTGTCCAAGGCGTTGGGCCCGAAGCTGCCGGCGTTCAATGGCCCGGCGACGAACTCCCAGAACGGTTCGAAATCCTGGAACGCGGCGTGTTCGGGGTGGTAGTGATGGGCGGCGCAATAGTGGACATCGGCAGTGAGCCAGACGTAGTTGCGCACCTGATGCTTGCGCAGGTAACCCAACAGTTCGGCGATCTCCAGTTCACGCCCCTGGGCCGCGCCCGGGTCACCGTTGGCGACTGCTTCCCAACGCGGCACGCCGGGGCTGACCTCGCCATCCGGCACACCCAGGCCGATGGGCATGTCGGCGGCGATGACTTTCCACTGGGCGCGGGATTGCTTCAACTCGCGCTTGAGCCAATTCAATTGCTCACGCCCCAGGAACGGTTTGGCCGCGCCGAGGTTGGCGTCATTGGCTTCGCGGTAACTGCGCATGTCCAGCACGAACACATCCAGCAGTGGCCCGTAACCGAGCTTGCGGTAGATCCGCCCGCCGCCGTCGGCCTTCTGCCGGCGCATCGGCGCGTACTCCAGCCAGGCCTGGCGCGCCCGCCCCACCAGGCTGTGGATATCCTTGGTCTGGTAACGCTCGTCCAGTTGCTTGCCCGGCGACCAGTTGTTGACCACCTCATGGTCGTCCCACTGCCAGATCTGCGGCACTTCGGCATTGAAGCGGCGTACGTTTTCATCCATCAGGTTGTAGCGATAGTTGCCGCGATACTCATCCAGGGTTTCGGCGACCTTGCTCTTGGCCTCGGTGGTGAGGTTGCGCCAGATGCGTCCACCCTCGGCGGTGATTTGCGCTGGCACCGGGCCGTCGGCGTAGATGGTGTCGCCGCTGTGGATAAAGAAATCCGGCAGGCGCAGGCGCATGGCTTCGTAGATGCGCATGCCGCCGATGTCCGGGTTGATCCCGAAACCCTGGCCGACGGTGTCGCCGCTCCAGACGAAACGAATGTTGCGCTTGAATTGCGGCACGCTGCGCAGGTGGCCGAGCCAGGGTTCGCTGGCAACCCCGCTTTGGGCGTCTTCGAAATGCACACGGTAGAAAATCGCCTGGTCGCGGGGCAGCCCGGTAAGTTCGACCCGGGCGGTGAAATCACTGCGGGCATCGGCCACGGGCGAAACGAAGCGACGGGGATTGGTGAACTTGCTGCGGGTGTCCCACTCCACCACCATCCGTGCCGGACGGTCGCTGCGGCTCCAGATCATCGCCCGGTCGCCCTGCAAGTCGCCAGACTGCACACCGTCGGTGAGCACCGGACGATCCTTGACCGAAGCCATCACCGCCGGCGCCAGCCCCGGCAACAACAACCCCGCCCCCACGGCTTGCATCACCCGACGACGGCCCAGGTCGAATTCGCTCATGGTGTTCTCCCTTGAAATGGGAAAACTTAAGCATGGCTGTGTGAAGTGGGTGTGACAGGATTTCATGCCCCCAAAACCAACTGTGGGAGCGAGCTTGCTCGCGATGGCGGAGTCTCAGACAACCCAGTTGTCGACTGATACACCGCTATCGCGAGCAAGCTCACTCCCACAAGGGGATTTCATTGCTTCAAAGAAGCGCTCAGGCCTTCGCCGGCTCCAACGCCATCTCCACCACCTCAGGCCGCTTGAGCAGCGCGTACGCCACTGCCGTCAGCAGGCTCCCCGCCACGATCGCCAGCAAGTACAACAACGCATGGTTGATGGCGTTGGGGATCAGCATCACGAACAGGCCGCCATGGGGGGCCATGAGCTTGCAGCCGAAGTACATCGACAGCGCACCGGTCAGCGCACCGCCGGCGATGCTCGCCGGGATCACCCGCAGGGGGTCCTTGGCCGCGAACGGGATCGCGCCTTCGGAGATGAAGCACAGTCCCAGCACCAGTGCCGCTTTACCGGCCTCGCGCTCGGTCTGGGCAAATTTGCGCCGGGCGATGAACGTGGCGATGCCCAGGCCAATGGGCGGCACCATGCCGGCAGCCATGGCCGCGGCCATCGGTGCATAACTCTGCGAAGCCAGCAGCCCCACCGAAAACGCATAGGCGGCCTTGTTGATCGGTCCGCCGAGGTCGACGCACATCATCGCCCCCAGCAGCACGCCCAGCAGAATCGCATTGGTGGTGCCCATGCTGTCGAGGAAGTGGGTCAAGGCTTCGAGCATGCCCGCCACCGGTTTGCCGACGATGTAGATCATCACCAGGCCGGTGAACAGGCTCGCCAGCAGCGGAATGATCAGGATCGGCTTGAGCGCTTCCAGGCTCTGGGGCAAGCGCGCGTAGCGGCTGATCGCCTTGGCCGCGTAACCGGCCAGGAAACCGGCGATGATCCCGCCAATGAAGCCGGCGCCCAGAGTGCTCGCCAGCATCCCGCCGATCATGCCGGGCGCCAGGCCCGGCCGGTCGGCGATGGAATAGGCGATGTAGCCGGCCAGCAGCGGCACCATCAACTTGAACGCGGTCTCGCCGCCGATCTGCATCAGCGCGGCCGCCAGGGTTCCAGGTTCCTTGAAGGCCTCGATGCCGAACACGAACGACAAGGCGATCATCAAGCCACCGGCCACCACCATCGGCAGCATGAACGACACGCCCGTCAGCAGATGCTTGTAGGCGCCGGTCTTCTCCGACTTGGCCGGGGCGCTGGCGCCGCTCGACGCACTTTCCTGGCGAGCTTCGACCAGCGCTTTGTTCAGCGTCGCTTCGGCCTGTTTCAAGGCGATGCCCGTGCCGCAACGGTAGATCTTCTTGCCGGCAAACCGCTCGGTGGCGACTTCAATGTCGGTCGCCAGCAGCACCACGTCCGCTTCGGCGATGGCCTCGGCGCTCAACGGATTGCGCGCCCCCACCGAACCCTGGGTTTCCACTTGCAGGTCATAGCCAAGCTTCGTCGCCGCCTGCTGCAAGGCCTCGGCGGCCATGAAGGTATGGGCGACGCCCGTTGGGCATGCGGTGATGGCGACCAGGCGCGGGGCACGCTCGGCCGACGCCGACGGCTCTTGCTCGAACACATCCGCCTCGCCCAGAACCTCAGCCTCTACGGCGCCACGACGCAACACCGCATCCACGTCCTGGAGGGCCAGGGCCGGTGTGCTGCGGAACACCCGCTTGCCGACGAACCGCGACAGGTCCACCGGGCCGCTGGCGACCAGCAACACCCACTCCGCCGCTTCGAGGGTCGCCGCCGACAACTGGCGTTCCGGATGGGCCGCGTCATGGACCTCGACGCTGGTGCTCCAACCCTGGCGCTGCGCCGCGGCGTCCAGCAGGCGGGCGCACAACACACTGGTAACCATGCCGTTCGGGCAGGCCGTCACAATGGCTAGTTTCATTCTTGCGAACCCTCTTATTGTTCTGTCAGGGGGCGCACGCGCACGCCCTGTTCAAGCGACGCCAGTACCGCGGTGTCGTGGATGCCAAAACCGATCTGCGTGACCGCCATGGCGGCGATGGCCGTGGCAGTGCGCAGTGTCTGTTCCGGGGTGTCGGCGCTGAGCAGGCCATGGAGCATGCCCGCCAGCAGCGAATCCCCGGCGCCCACGGTACTGGCGACGCTGACCTTGGGCGGCGAGGCATGCAACGCCGCACCGACGCTGAACCAGTTCACGCCATCGGCACCGTGGGAAATCACCACATGCTCGACACCCTGGGCATGCAGGCGCTGCGCCGCTTGCGCCTGGGCCGCTTCGCTCACCACCTCGCACCCCAGCGCATCGGCCAGTTCCTCGGTGTTCGGCTTGATCAGCCACGGCCCCGCCGCCAGGGCAACGCGCAAGGCTTCGCCACTGGTGTCGAGGGCCACGTTCAGGCCGAGTGTCTTCAAGCGTGCGATCAATGCCTGCAGCCACTGCGGGCTGACGCCCCGGGGCAAGCTGCCCGCCACCACGACCACGTCGTGGCCGGGGGCGATCTGCTCCAAACGCGCCAGCAAGGCCTGCTGTGCGGCGGCATCGACCACCGGGCCAGGTCCGTTGAGGTCAGTGATGCGCCCGTCCTGCTCGGCCAGCTTGATATTGCTGCGGGTCTCGCCGGGGACACGGATAAAGGCGTCGACAAACCCGCGCTGGACGAACAGCGTCTCGAACACCTGGGCGTTGTCTTCGCCCAGAAAGCCACTGACCGTCAGCGTATGACCGAGGTCAGCCAGCACCTGGGCCACGTTCACGCCTTTGCCAGCGGCGTGGGCATGCATGGCGTCGCTGCGGTTGACCTGGCCCGGCTCCAGGCGCGCCAACTCTACCGTGAGGTCGAGCGCCGGGTTGAGGGTCAGGGTTAGAATCTTCGCCATTACAGCGCCTCCACTAATGCGCGCACGTCATCGGCGCTGCCCACGGCCAAGGCCGCTTGGGCCAGGGTTTGTGCTTGCGCCAGGCTCAGTTCGCGAACCCGCGCCTTGACCTCGGCAATGCTACGGGCCGAGACACTCAGCTCGTCCACGCCCAGGCCCACCAGCACCGGCACCGCCAGCGGATCGGCCGCCAGTTCGCCACACACACCGACCCATTTGCCATGGGCATGGGCGGCGCGCACGGTGATGTCGATCAGTTGCAACACTGCCGGGTGCAAGCCATCGGCCTGGGCCGAAAGGGTCGGATGCCCCCGGTCGATGGCCAGGGTGTATTGCGTCAGGTCATTGGTGCCGACGCTGAAGAAGTCGACTTCCTTGGCCAGCACCGGCGCCAGTAACGCGGCGGACGGCACTTCGATCATGATCCCCAGTTGCAGGTCCGCCACGGGTATTTCCCGGCGCAGGCGCTCGGTCATGTCCCGGGCCTGGCGCCACTCGTCGACGCTGCCCACCATCGGGAACATGATCCGCAGCGGACGGCTGTCCGCCGAGCGCAACAAGGCCCGCAGTTGCGCTTCCATGACTTGCGGGCGCTGCAACGTCAGGCGAATGCCCCGCACGCCGAGGAACGGGTTTTCTTCTTTCGCGATCGGCCAGTACGGCAGCGGCTTGTCGCCGCCCACATCCAGGGTACGCACCACCAGCGGCCGCCCGGCCAGGCCATCGAGCACCTTGCGGTATTCGGCTTCCTGGGTCGCTTCGTCCGGCGCCTGGCTGTGGGCCATGAAAATCAGTTCGGTGCGCAACAGGCCAATGCCTTCGGCGCCCTGCTCCACCGCGCTGGCGACGCCGGCGCTTTCGCCAATGTTGGCGAACACTTCCACGGCATGCCCGTCACGGGTCAGCGCCGGTTCGTGGCGCTGCTCGGCCGCGACCTTGAGGCGCTGTTCGCGGGTATCGCGCTCTTCCTTGGCGCGCTGCAACGTGGCGGCGTCAGGGTCCACGTGCAGGCGACCACGCTGGCCATCCAGCAGCAAGGACGTGCCCGGCGCCAGCAGCAATACCGCCGCCCCCGCGCCCACCAGCGCCGGAATGCCCAGGGCGCGGGCAACGATGGCGCTGTGGGCGGTGGCGCCGCCACGGGCGGTGAGAATCCCCGCCACACGGGTCGGGTCCAGGCGGGCCACGTCGGACGGGCCGACTTCGTCCATGACCAGGATGTAGGGTTGATCGGGCTCGTTCGGGGTTTCGACGCCACACAGTTGCGCCAGCACCCGACGGCCGACGTCTCGCAGATCGGCGGCCCGTTCGGCCAGCAAGGCATCCTGCAAGGCTTCCTGCTCTTTGGCGGCCGCTTCGATCACGCCCATCCACGCCGCTTGCGCACTCTCGCCCAGCTTCAAGCGGGTGTCGACTTCGTCGGTCAGTTCCGGGTCGTCGAGCATTTCCTGATGGGTGATGAAGATCTCGCGGATGGCCTTGGCCTTGGCGCGCTCGATCAGGCCCTGGATGTCACGGCGCACCTGGTTCAAGGCGTTCTGCAGGCGCTCGCGCTCGATGGCCGCCGATTCACCGCGCAGCGGATAGTCGATGGCCTGCAATACCTGGATGTGCGCCGGGCCGATGGCGATGCCCGGGGCGGCGGCGACGGCCTGGATCAGGCTGCCGGATTCGGGCGCCAGCATGACGGTCGCGACCTCGGCCATCACGGTTTCCCGTGGCGCACTCGGTGGCGGCAGCGGTTCGACCTCTTCGCCCAGGCCTTCTTCGATGGCGGCCAGCAGTGCCGGCAACGCGTCGCTGGCAATGCTCGGTTCGGCGATGAACTCCAGGACCTGGCCGCGACGGGCGCCCAGGCTCAGCAGTTTGCTCAAGCTCTTGGCCGACACGGCGCTGTCCTGGCCGTCGACAATGCGCACGCGGATTTCGCCGTCGAAGCTTTTCGCCAACTGGGCGAGGATCTTCGCCGGGCGTGCATGCAGGCCATGGGCGTTGGCCAGGCCGATGCGCGCGCTGGGCCAGTCGGCGGGCAGTTCTCCGCCGAGCACTTCCAACACCTTGCGGCTGCTGGTGGCGCGGCCGAGCTCGTGGCCGCGGCCTTCGATCAGCAAGGCGCAGAGCCTTTCCAGCAGGGCCTGGTGGGCCTCGCCGAGGCTGGCAAGGCAGAACAGGCCGCTCAACGGCTGGCCCAGGTAACGGATGGGTTTGTCCGGGGTGACGAACGCCAGGCCCGGGCGCTTGACGGTCTGCTCGCTGTGCAGCCACCACAAGCCATCGCCCAGGGGCAGCGCATCGACTTGCTGCAACACGCCGGCAAAGCCATTGCTCACACAGTCGGCCTGGCGCAACAGGCGGGCGCCGCGCCATACCAGTTCTTCAAAATCGTCAGCCGACACACCGAGGCCGATCATCTGGGCATCCAGGGCCAGTTCCTGCGGCGCGCCTTGCAGCAGCTTCAGCAACGCTTCGGCGGAACCGGCGCGGCGCAAGGCCTGGCCCAGGTCCGTCTCGCCGAGGGCGCGGGTCAGCAGTTGCAGCAGGCGCAGGTGTTCATCGGACTTGGCGGCGATGCCGATGGCCAGGTAGACAATCTGACCATCGCCCCAGTCCACGCCGTCGGGGAATTGCAGCAGGCGCACGCCGGTGGAATAGACCAGGTCGCGGGTCTGCGGGGTGCCGTGGGGGATGGCAATACCTTGGCCAAGAAAGGTCGAACCCTGGGCTTCACGGGCCTGCAAGCCAGCGAGGTAGCCCTCGGCTACCAGGCCATCGGCCACCAGTCTGTCGGCAAGCAGTTGCAGCGCAGCGTCTTTATCCACAGCCGTCTGCGCCATGGATATCTGCTCTAGAGTGAGCTCGAGCATGCTTTCTCCTTTTTGGCGTCCGGGTTGGCGCCAGGTATTGTTTTGAATGAATCAGCTTAGCGTTACAGGACGGCTTTTGGCGGTATCGCGGCAGCACGGCCAAAAATCCTGCTAGCCTTGAAAATACGCTTGCTGAAACGTTTAATCTAGAAAGATTGGCACGTTACTCGATAATCTCTCATCGTTGAAGTGCAACTTGTCGTAAGCGCTTGGGCGGTAACCGTCAGCTTGAATCGGGTAGGATGGCCCTTATCCTCGGGACTCACTCGAAAAAACAAGGAAAACCGGGTTGAAACTCAGTGATATCGCTCAATTGGCCGGTGTGTCCGTCACCACCGCCAGCTATGTCATCAACGGCAAGGCCGAACAGCAACGCATCAGCAGCGCTACCGTCGAACGGGTGCGGGCAGTGGTCGAGGAACATGGCTTCACGCCCAATCCCCAGGCCGCCGGGCTGCGCAGCCGGCACACCCGCACCCTGGGCTTCATCCTGCCAGACCTGGAAAACCCCAGTTACGCACGCATCGCCAAGTTGCTGGAACAAGGCGCCCGGGCACGGGGCTATCAGTTGCTGATCGCCAGTTCCGATGATGCGCCCGACAGTGAACGACAGCTGCTGCAATTGTTCCGCGCCCGGCGCTGCGATGCGCTGATCGTCGCCAGTTGCCTGCCGGCCGGCGACGACAGCTACCTGCAGCTGCAGGCCAAGGGCATTCCGATCATCGCCATCGACCGGGTGATGGAACCGGCGCATTTCTGCTCGGTGATCAGCGACGATCGCCAGGCCAGCCTGCACCTGACGCGCAGCCTGCTGGAGACCCACCCTCGACAAATCGCCTTGATCAGCGCCCGTCCCGAATTGAGCATCAGTCAGGAACGGGCCGCAGGTTTTCGCGAAGCCTTGGCCGGGTTCGAGGGCCAGGTGTTGATCGAGCATGGCGAGTCGTTCAGCCGTGAATGCGGCCGTCAGTTGATGGATGAAATGCTCGCGCGCCTGGGGCATCTGCCCGATGCGCTGATCACCACGTCTTATGTGCTGCTGCAAGGGGTGTTCGATGCCCTGCATGATTTCCCGCTCAAGTCGCGGCCATTGCGCCTGGGCACGTTTGGTGACACGCAGTTGCTGGATTTCCTGCCGCTGCCGGTCAATGCCATGTCCCAACAACATCAGTTGATCGCCGACAAGGCCCTGGAACTGGCCCTGGCGGCCATCGAAAACGATGACTACCAGCCTGGCGTGCAGGCCATCGCCCGGACGTTCAAGCAGCGGATCCACCAGGGCTGACGTTTCCTCAGGATTGATGAATGGAGCTGATCGACACCCACACCCACCTAGACTTCCCGGACTTTGACGCGGACCGCCCGGCGCTGCTGGCCGAAAGCCGCGCCTTGGGCGTGCGGCAAATGGTGGTGCTGGGTGTGTACCGGGACAATTGGCAGCGGGTCTGGGACCTGGTGCAAAGCGACCCGGGCCTGCATGCCGCCCTGGGCCTGCACCCGGTGTACCTGGACCAGCATCGACCCGACGACGTGGCGCTGTTGCGCGACTGGCTGGGCCGCCTGGCCGGGCACCGGCAATTGTGTGCAGTGGGCGAGATCGGCCTGGACTATTACATCGAGACCCTGGACCGTGACCGCCAGCAAGCACTGTTCGAAGCGCAACTGGAACTGGCCTTGGAGTTCGAACTGCCGGCACTGATCCACGTGCGCCGCAGCCACGCCGCCGTGATCGCGACCCTCAAGCGCATCAGCCCCACCCGGGCGGGGATCATCCATGCCTTCGCCGGCAGTTTTGAAGAGGCCCGCGAATACCTCAAGCTCGGCTTCAAGCTCGGCCTCGGCGGTGCGGCGACCTGGCCTCAGGCCCTGCGCATGCACCGGGTGCTGGCGAAACTGCCGCTGGATGCGGTGGTGCTGGAAACCGACTCACCGGACATGGCCCCAGCGATGTTTCCTGGACAACGCAACAGCCCGGCGCACTTGCCGGCGATTTGCGAGGCGCTGGCCGGGGTCATGGGTACCAGCCCGCAACAACTGGCTGAGGCCAGCACCACTAACGCCCGCGAATTATTCGGCTGGTAAAGAAACCTGTGGGAGCGAGCCTGCTCGCGATTGCTGCGCGGCAGGCCCCCATTTGTCGACTGATGCACCGCTATCGCGAGCAGGCTCGCTCCCACCTTGGGTCAAATCAGCCAGCACTACACCCGAAACGCATTGATCAGTTGCTTGAGCTGCACCACCTGGGCAGATAGCTCACGGCTGGCATTTTCGGTCTGGTGCGCGCCTTCGGCCGTGCGTTCGCCGGCGCGGTTGATCTCGACGATGTTCTGGTCGATGTCATGGGCCACGGCCGTCTGCTGCTCCACGGCGGCGGCGATCTGCTGGTTCTGGTCGACGATCATGCCGACCGCACCGAGGATATTTTCCAAGGCCTGCTGGACCTGTTCCGATTGGCCGACCGTGCCACTGGCCATCTCATGACTGCTACCCATCGCCTTGACGGCGGCACCGACACCGCCATGCAGACGGGCGATCATCGCTTCGATTTCTCCGGTCGATTGCTGGGTCCGCTTGGCCAGGGTCCGCACTTCATCGGCCACCACCGCAAAACCCCGACCCTGTTCACCGGCACGGGCGGCTTCGATGGCGGCATTGAGGGCCAGCAGGTTGGTCTGCTCGGCGATGCTCTTGATCACATCCAGCACGCGGCTGATGGCCTGGCTGTCGGTCGCCAGTTGGTTGATCACCTGCACCGACTGATCGATCTCACTGGCCAAGCGGGCGATGCTGCCCTGCTGCGACTCCACCAGCCCGCGCCCGCTGAGGGTCTCGTCGTTCACACTGTGGGCACTGCTCACGGCAGCGGCGGCACTGCGGGCCACTTCCTGGGCCGTGGCCGACATCTGGTTCATCGCCGTGGCCACCAGTTCGATCTGGCTACGCTGGCCGGCGACGGCCTGGTTGCTCTGGGCCGATACCGTCTCCACCTGCCCGGCCTGGCGTTCGACTTCCGCGACGGTGCGGCTGACCTGTTCGATCAGGTCATGGATCTTCGCCACCGTACCGTTGAACACTTCCCCCAATTCGCCCAGCTCATCCTTGCTGCGCGCCACGAAATTGACCGTCATGTCCCCCGCCGCCACTTTGTCCATCATCTGGCCCAAGTGCTGGAGGGTGGTGCGGGTCGACGCGTAGAAGCCGGCGTACAGGTAAAAAATCAACAGGAACACCGCCACCAGCGCCACGGCCTGCAGCACCATATGGCTACGATTCTGCTCAAGCCGCTGCTGCAACTGCACACCGAGAAAGCCCTGGGTCGCTTCGTTCAGCCGATAAGTCTGCTCCATCAGGCCGCTGACCTGCTCGAAGAACGCCGGCCACGGTGCATCGAGGGTGTCGGCCATCACCACTTGCTCCTCGATCAGCTCCAACGCTTTCTTGAGGCTGCTCTTGCTACCCTCGGCCTGGGCGCCAAGGGCTTGCCCGGCGGCCTTGCTGGAGCCGAGGGCGTCCTGCAGTTTCAAGTCATACTCGCCCTGGAGCTTTTCGATCTGCGCCAGCAACTCGTCGAAGCGGGTGCTCGATGCCGAATTGAGAAACCCCAGCCCCAACGAGGACGCCCCCAGCGCCCGGCCATCGCCGAGGATCTGGGTGACCTTGGGAGTGGTGCCGATGATCAATTCGCTGAGTTGGCGGATGTCGCTCTGGTTGTCGCGGCTCAGCCCCGCCTGGCTGGCAATGATCTGGCTGAACATCTGGGCGCTGTTGAGCAACTTGCCGATCAGCGCACTTTTGCTCTGCAGGGAGCTTTCCGCCTGCTGGGCCTTGAAAGCAGCGATCATCTCGTCGCGCTTGGCCTCGAAGGCACTGACCTGCTCGGGCTCGATGGCCATGGCGTTCATGCCTTGCAGGCGCGCGAGGACTTGTTGCTCCAGGCTGCCGATCTTCGCTTCGACATCACCAGCCTTGCCGGACTGGCCCAGGCTGGCGTTGATCTGCACCAGGTTGTTGAGGGTTTCCAGGTCCCGGCGCAGGGCCAGGCTGCTGCCCAGCAGGTCGAGGCTTTGCAGCTCCACTTGGGTGCCCTGGAATTCCCGATAGGAATCACGCACCAGAAAGAAGTTGGTCACCAGCATGGGTAGCAGGAACAGCACGCTGATCAGGCTGAACTTCATGCCGAAGCTCAGGCGGTTCATCAGCGCGACGGCGGGCCAGAGCAAACTCTTCACAAGGAAGTCTCCCGGTAGTGTTCTTATTGTTATGAGCTCGCGCACAGAGACAGCAGAAAGCCACTATTCGGGCGCTGTCCCTGTATAGCCTAAATCGGCGGGGAGATTTGTAACTTAAGGTTAACGACGTAGGAGCGGTGTAGGAGCTGACGAGTGCAACGAAGCTGCGATCTTTCCCTCGACGCTTGAATCCCAAGCGAAAGATCAAAAGATCGCAGGCTTCGCCAGCTCCTACAGAGCCGAGCGGGAGCAAGCTCCCTCGCCACAGAAAGCACCTTGACGACAGCTGTCAGGCCAACACCGTCCACAACGCAAACCCGGCATACCAGAGTACCGCCGCACGCAGCAGCAATTCCCACAGGCGGTCCAGGCTATTGATGCCATCCGGCCCGGCGACAGGCTTGGGAATTTCGCCAGCCACCAGGCCGACCTTGTCGATGAGGTCGGCGGCGCTGATGTTCCAGTTCAACAGCTCATGCAGCATGACCCGGCTGACCGCGACGAAATTGCCCACCAGGGCGAAGCTTGCCGCCAGCAACCGCACCGGCACCCAATCGAAGGCATGGCGCATTTGCGCGGCCCGCTCGGCCACGCCGGGGTTCTGGCTGTGCTCGGCGGCCAGCGCCAGCAGTCGATAGCTCAAGGCCGCGACCGGGCCCAACACGAAGTACCAGAAAATCACCGCGAAAAAGCTCTGGTAGGCCTGCCACAACAAATGCCCCTGGACCCGCTCCAGCAATTGCTCACCGTCATCGGCCTCAATGTCCAGGTCGCGCTTGGCCACATGGGCTGCCGCTTGCAGGTCCTCCCGACGCCAGGCGTCGCGAAACGGCCCGAGGGCGGCCAGCAGATCGCCGCGCCCCAGGCTGTAAATCACCACCAGCAAATGCACCGGCAGCGCCAGCAGACCGTAGGCCACTGGCTCCAGCACCCACAAAAGCAGCGCCAGCACGGCCACAGGCAGCAGGACCAGCACCGTCAGCACCAGCCAGGGTCGGTTGACCCACCGTGGGCTCGCCTCGAGCTTGTTCAGCTCGCGCAGCCAACCGCCGTCGCGCTGGACCCGCTGGCGCAAGGCCGAGAATTTCTCGATCCAGACAGCCAGCAGCAACACCAGAAAACTCATTGTCCTTCCCCTTCTGTCAGGGCCGTGCGATAGCGCGCCCAGTCGAATGCCGGTCCCGGATCGGTCTTGCGCCCCGGTGCGATGTCGCTGTGCCCGCAGATACGCTGCACAGTGATCGCCTTGAACGCCGCTTGCAACTGCCGGGTCAGGTCCACCAATGCGACATATTGCGCGTCGGTGAACGGCAGATCATCCGTGCCCTCAAGCTCGATGCCCAGGGAAAAATCGTTACAGGCCTCACGCCCCTCGAAGCACGAGACGCCCGCATGCCACGCACGATCCAGACAAGAGACAAATTGGGTCACGGCGCCGTCACGCTCGATCAGAAAATGCGCAGAAACCCGCAGGTCAGCGATACCGGCAAAGTAGGGATGTTCCGTGACATCCAGACGATTCTGGAAGAATTCCTGCACCTTGCCGGTGGCGAATTGTGCCGGGGGCAGGCTGATGTTGTGGATCACCAGCAGGGAGATTTCGCCCTCGGGGCGCGCATTGAAGTTGGGCGATGGGCAATGACGCACCCCTTCGCACCAACCGCTCGCGGAGTCCAACTGCATACAGGTTCCTTCGACGACGACGGTGGATACCGCCAGTATGCCGTGATCGGACCGGGCTGCGCGATCACTTGCCGCGATTGAGCTGGCGCAGATTGCCCAGCACCGACTCCAGCGCCCGGTCGAACAACAGGGTGTCGTCCAACAGCCGCGCCGCGCCGCGACGAAACTCCAGGGCCAGGCTGGTGCGGCTGTGCTCCAGCACCTTGAGACCGGTGCGATTGACGAAGACATATTTGCCGGTGGCCTCGATGATCGCCGCCAGCTTGCAACGCAGGGTATTGTCATCGTCCTCCTGGAACTCGACCCAGCTCCCCAGGTGCAACTGGTCGACCTGCAGCAGGCCGACATCATCCGCCGGCAAATGCACCGCCACGCTCTCCCCCGCCGTTTTTTGCGGAGGGCGCAGGACGATTTTTTCCAGCACCTCGACCATGGCCGGCGAATCGAACGGCTGGGCCTGTTCCGTTGCCTGGCCCGTGCGTTCGAGCGCCTGCACATGCAGGACTTCCAGCTCACTGAAAAACTCGCTGGTGGCGAACGGGTCGAACGCCGAACGGCTCAGGCCTTCACGCAGGGCCTTGAGCAGCTCCGGCACCATCGCCAGCAAACGCAGGCCGGCGTCCGGTTCGTCATGCGGCTGGACGCTCCAGATCAAATGCTCCAGGGTCAGGACGTCGGCCTGCCACTCGGCGGAATACTTGCCGTGCTTGAAACAGGTCAGCAACAACACCTGGCTCCAGGCGTGTTGCACGAACTCCACCACGGCTTGCGGCAAGACTTTGCCCAGCATCACCTGGTTCAGCGTCCCTTCGACCCGCTGGCGCGCCAGTTCGGCCTTGGCCCGGCCCTCTTCGGCATCGCGGATACGCTGCTCAAGCAACTCGCTGCGCCGCCGCTCGTCACTGGTGAAGGCCAGGAAATCGGCCAGCAGCTCGGAGAAAATCGCCGGGTCATCGACGAAATCATTCAGCAGGCGCTGCACGACCTGTTCGATGCGCAAATACAGGCTGTCGCGCTGATGATCGTCGCAATCGCCCCAGCCCATGGCGGCGGCCGCGATTTCGTTCAGCAGCCGCCGGGCCGGATGATTGCCGCGGCTGAAGAAGCTCTTGTCCTGCACCGCGACCTTGAGCATCGGGATCTGCAGGCGGCCGATCAGGGCCTTGAAGGAGTCTGGGAGGTTATGGTCGTCGAGGATGAATTCGAACATCATCGAGATCAGGTTGATCACGTCTTCATCGGCGCCTTCGACCACCCGGGACTTGCCACTCCTGACGCTGACCCGGGTCAACAGTTGTTCGAGCTGGCTACGCAGGTCGAATTCGTCCTGCACGGCAGGCGCTGGCACGTACTGCTGCAAGTGCGAGAGCAGCCGCAGCAGGTCACGGGTCGAGATCGGTTGAGGCGGCGCGCTGGCTTCCAGGGTCGGCGCCACACTGCCACGCACTTGCATCAACAGCTTCTGCAAGGCGGCGAACACTTCCTGCACGCTGTCGTCGACCTCGGCATCGCTGGGCTGGGCAGCGATTTCGGCGTTGGCCCTGGGGGGATCCTCGGAGCGATCCGACGCCCGGCGAGCCGGGGTCACCTTGAGCTCCGGCAAGATGCCCGTGGCGGCCAGCAGTTGGTTGGCCTCGGTATAGAGATGGTCGCACTCGCTGAGCACATAACGCTCGAAGAGCTTGAGCAGGATCAGCTTGACCTTGATGCCCACGCCCAGGTTACGCCCGGCCTGCAGGAACTTCTCGCACAGCAGCGCCGGGCTCAGGGGGTTGTACTGGTTGGCCAGCGGCCGGTCCAGCAGTACACCGAGCCGGGCCGTCAGTTGCTCCAGCGACACGCCATCGCGCCTGAGCACCCGAGTGACCATGGCCTCGACCGCCAGATGACGTTCCAGCTCATCGTGGGAACGCTGTGTCTGGCCTTCCGGCGCCAGGGCGGGCACCAGGCTGGCGTGGGTCAGGTCGTACTGGGTCAGGCTGACGAAGGTCTCGAAAAACTGCTCGATGAATTCCCGCTCGATGCTTTTGCGCTTCAGGCGCAAGTCCCGCATGGCCTCGAAGTACAAGTTCTGCTCGACGTCGTCGCGCGCCCGATCGGCCATTTCAAACAAGGTGTCGTCGGCGTTATCGAACAGCCCCTGCAAGCCCAGGCGCAGCTGTTGGGCGGCCTTGTCGCGAACCTGAAGCAGAATCACAGGCAGGCGGGCGAGCGGCGAACGATTCGCCTGATCGGTAGCCACCTTGTGCAAAGGCACTACATTCCCGTCGTTGTGCATCCTGGCCTCCTGAAACGGTTTTCGGTTCGCAACGTCAAAGCTATGACGTCAATCGAAAGGCGCATTATCGGGTAAAACAACCCTGTCGTACCAGTAGACTCTGTGAACCAGCTCGAAATACGGCGCAAATAAGTGACCGGGAAAATGAGGAAATGTTGCGAGGACGCGACCAAATGCAGGTTTCGACACCCTATAATCACGCCACTTTGTTTGTGGAGCCCGTTATGCCGAATCTACGCCTCGCCGATCTGACCGCCGAAATCGAAGCCAACGTGCGCCGTGCGTTGCTTGAAGACATCGGCAGCGGCGACATCACCGCGCAACTGATCCCCGCCGAACGCCTGGCCAAGGCCACCATCATCACCCGCGACGCGGCGATCATCAGTGGCACGGCCTGGGTCGATGCCGTGTTCCGGCAACTGGATCCGCGTGTCGCGGTGCATTGGCAAGTGCACGACGGCGACCGGGTCACTCCCGATCAGGCGCTGTTCCACCTGGAGGGCCCGGCCCGCTCGCTGCTGACCGGCGAACGCAGCGCCCTGAACTTCCTGCAAATGCTCTCGGGCGTCGCCACGCGGGCCCGTTACCTGGCCGACTTTGTCGCCGGGACCCAGGTCAAGCTGCTGGACACCCGCAAGACCCTGCCCGGGCTGCGCCTGGCCCAGAAGTACGCGGTCACCTGCGGTGGCTGCCATAACCACCGCATCGGCCTGTACGACGCTTTCCTGATCAAGGAAAACCACATCGCCGCCTGCGGCGGAATCGCCCAGGCCATCGCGGCCGCCCACAAGATCGCACCGGGCAAACCGGTGGAAATCGAAGTGGAAAGCCTGGCGGAGTTGAACGAAGCGCTGGCGGCCAACGCCGACATCATCATGCTCGACGAACTGAGCCTGGACGACATGCGTGAAGCCGTGCGCCTCAATGGCGGCAAGGCGAAGCTGGAGGCCAGCGGCGGGATCAATGAAAGCACGTTGCGCCCGATCGCCGAGACCGGGGTGGACTACATCTCGATCGGCGCGATGACCAAGGATGTGAAGGCAGTGGATCTGTCGATGCGCTTGAGCCTCTGACAACAAAAAACGCCAGCCTTGAAAGGCTGGCGTTTTTTTCAGACCACCAGATTGTTCATCTCGCAGTACTCATCCCATTCCACGCCCAGCACCTCGGCCGCTTCCTTGTGCAACGCAAGGCGCTGTGCCTCGAACTCTTCAGGCGTGCTGGTGTACTTGAGCGTCAACTCCCAGGGTTGCAGCCCCTGGGCTTCGGCCTCGTCCTCGAATGCCCATTGGATCTGATCTTTCTGATCGTCGGCGGACAAGTCCTTGATCTCTTCCAGCAACTGGGGCGCATCCAGCACGTACTTCTTCAGCGCTTCTTCGTGCCTGGCTTCCTGGGTCAATGCTTTAACAGTCATGGCGTTCTCGTTGATCGGGGGAATGGAAGATGGATCTGGATCATCAAGGATCTCTCTGACGCAAAAAACCGTGTGAAGCCCGGTTTATCTGGCCTTCAGAACCATTCGTGGATCATCTGAAAACTGCTGGGCGATGCACATGCAGGCAACGAATATAGGATGTTTTGCCGACGATTTACACGGTTCTTTACATCTATCCCACAAAAAAACCTGTGCAGAAGAAGCGCTGCGGGCCCTGGAACATCTGTCAAAATAACCAGTCATAGCCATGTGCCATGCCGGCACTTCACAAGGAACCCCAGTGATGCGCAGCTTTTCGAAACGCTTGTCGATCCAACTTGCCACCGCGACCGTGCTGCTTGGCAGCCTGACCTTGACTGACGTGGCTCAAGCGGCGGTTGAAGTCTCCTCCGATGGGCCATCTTCCGACGACGCCATTCCTGCCCTTCGTTATGACCGATTTGATAAGTACGTACTCGTCAAGACCAACGTCAGCGTCAGCGCCTTGGAAAACCTGCCGAAATCCGTGAAGAACAACGCCGAGGAACTGGAAAGCCAGAAACGCGTCCTCAGCGAGCAGGCCCGTCAGATCGAAGAACTCAAGCGCAACAGCGGCTCCAGTTCCACCTCCAGCAGCAAAGAGATTGACGAGCTCAAGCGCACTATCAAGGAACAGGAACGCGACCTGAACGACCTTGGCAAGCAAGTGGAAGAACTCAAGCGCAATAGCGGCTCCAATTCGAGTTCGAGCAACAGCGAGATGTCGTCCCTGAAACGGGAACTCAGCGATCAGGATCGAGAGATGGATCAGCTCAAACGCACGGTCGAGGAACTGAGCAGGAAGGTGAAATAACGAGGGGAAATCTTGCCCGAGACAGGAATCGAACCTGCGACCTTCGCGTTACGAGTGCGCTGCTCTACCGACTGAGCTACACGGGCGGTGGCTAAAACTAGCACCGTCTCCGGTGGCCAGGCAACCTGCCTGGCAGGGATTTTCGTCACACAGCAAAACGCCCCGAACCAGTCGGGGCGTTTGCTTGTTCAGCGGTCAGGCGATGGGGTGATTAAACGCCCGATGCCTTGGCTGCTGCGACGTCCTTGATGGACAGCTTGATACGGCCGCGGTTGTCCACGTCCAGTACCAGCACTTCCACTTCCTGACCTTCCTTGAGGATGTCGGTCACTTTCTCGACGCGAGCATCGCTCAGCATGGAGATGTGAACCAGACCGTCCTTGCCCGGCAGGATGTTGACGAACGCGCCGAAGTCGACGATGCGTTCAACCTTGCCGACGTAGATCTTGCCGATCTCGGCTTCGGCAGTGATGCCCAGGACGCGCTGGCGTGCCGCTTCTGCCGCTTCCTTGGTTTCGCCGAAGATCTTGATCGAACCGTCGTCTTCGATGTCGATCGAAGCCTTGGTTTCTTCACAGATCGCGCGGATGGTCGCGCCGCCTTTACCGATGACATCACGGATTTTGTCGGTGTCGATTTTCATCGCGATCATGGTCGGAGCATTTTCCGACAGCTCGGTACGGGACTGACCGATGATCTGGTTCATCTGGCCGAGGATGTTCAGGCGCGCTTCCAGGGCTTGGCCCAGGGCGATTTCCATGATCTCTTCGGTGATGCCCTTGATCTTGATGTCCATCTGCAGTGCGGTGACGCCCTTGGCGGTACCGGCCACTTTGAAGTCCATGTCGCCCAGGTGGTCTTCGTCACCCAGGATGTCGGTCAGGACGGCGAATTTCTCGCCTTCTTTCACCAGACCCATGGCGATACCGGCAACCGGTGCCTTCATCGGCACACCAGCGTCCATCAGGGCCAGGGATGCGCCGCAGACCGACGCCATGGAGCTCGAGCCGTTGGACTCGGTGATTTCCGATACCACGCGAATGGTGTACGGGAACACGTCAGCGGCTGGCAGCATGGCCTGGACCGAACGACGGGCCAGACGGCCGTGACCGATTTCGCGACGACCGGCGCCACCCATGCGACCACACTCGCCCACCGAGAACGGCGGGAAGTTGTAGTGCAGCATGAACGGGTCTTTCTTTTCGCCTTCCAGGGTGTCCAGCAGTTGCGCGTCACGGGCGGTGCCCAGCGTAGCAACGACCAGGGCCTGGGTTTCGCCACGGGTGAACAGTGCCGAACCGTGGGTCTTGGGCAGGACGCCGACTTCGATGTTCAGCGGACGTACGGTACGGGTGTCGCGACCGTCGATACGCGGCTTGCCGTTGACGATGTTTTCGCGAACGGTGCGGTATTCGATTTCACCGAAAGCGGCTTTCACTTCAGCGGCAGACGGCTGGCCTTCTTCACCGGACAGCTTGGCGACGACCTGGTCTTTCAGCTCGCCCAGGCGCGCATAACGGTCAGCCTTGACGGTGATGGTGTAGGCCTGGGAGATCGCTTCGCCGAACTCGGCACGGATCGCGCCCAGCAGTTCGGTGGCTTCGGCTTGCGGAGCCCAGGTCCAGGTTGGCTTGGCGGCTTCGGCGGCCAGTTCCTTGACGGCGTTGATCACCACCTGGAACTCGTCGTGGGCGAACAGCACGGCGCCCAGCATCTGGTCTTCGGTCAGCTCTTTGGCTTCGGATTCAACCATCAGCACGGCTTCGGAAGTACCGGCCACGACCATGTCCAGGCTCGAGGCTTTCAGTTGCTCGTAGGTCGGGTTCAGCAGGTAGCCGGTGCTTTCGTGGAACGCGACGCGGGCAGCGCCGATCGGGCCATCGAAAGGAATGCCGGAGATGGCCAGGGCAGCCGAGGTACCGATCATCGCAGCGATGTCCGGATCGGTTTTCTTGCTGGTGGATACGACGGTGCAGACAACCTGCACTTCGTTCATGAAGCCTTCTGGGAACAGCGGACGGATCGGACGGTCGATCAGTCGGGAAGTCAGGGTTTCTTTCTCGGAAGGACGGCCTTCGCGCTTGAAGAAACCGCCAGGGATCTTACCGGCAGCGTAAGTCTTTTCCTGGTAGTGGACAGACAGAGGGAAGAAACCCTTGCCTGGATCGGCTTGCTTGGCACCGACAACGGTCACCAATACGCTGACGTCGTCGTCAACGGTGACCAGCACTGCGCCGGAGGCCTGACGGGCGATACGGCCAGTCTCGAGGGTAACGGTCGACTGACCGAACTGGAATTTTTTGATTACCGGGTTCACGGTGTCCTACCTTCTTTGTGGCTCTTGGGGAACTTGTCTTCTTGCGAAATTCTTGGGCAATGACGGGAATCGGCCCGACGCCTGTCCAGGGTAAAACGTGTATCCAGATAAAACTTGAGGCTGGGAGCCTGCCATGCGCCAGCGGGATACCCACTGACGCACGACAGACCACCAACCTCTAGCGCAATCGCTTGTTAGCGACGCAGACCCAGGCGAGCGATCAGAGCGCTGTAACGGCTCACGTCCTTGCCTTTCAGGTAGTCCAGCAGCTTACGACGCTGGTTTACCATGCGGATCAGACCACGACGGGAGTGGTGATCCTTACCGTTGGCCTTGAAGTGACCTTGCAGTTTGTTGATGTTGGCGGTCAGCAGTGCAACTTGCACTTCTGGCGAACCAGTGTCACCAACAGCTTGCTGGTAGTCAGCTACGATTTGAGCTTTTTCTTGAACGTCGAGAGCCATGAGGCAATCCTTCCAGTCAGGAAACTGTTCCGAGGAAACAGCTTCAACAGGCCAGGGACAAATCCCTGTATCTATAAATGAGTAGTGACCGTGCCTGTTAACAGCCACACTCGCCAACCTGCTGTTACGCAGGCTGGTTCCGGTCATTCCGACCGAATCAGTCGACGCGGCGCAATGCGCCCGTCTTCGCTCACTTCACCGATACCGATGAAACGACCGTTGTGATCCTGTACCCGGACCATGCCGAACTTCGGCGCATCCGGGGCACGTACCGGCTGGCCGTTGAGCCAGTAGAACGCACTGTGTTCCGAGAACTGCAAGAGCGGCCAATCCAGCAACCCGCTGTCCGATGGCATCAGGAAACGGTCGACCGCTTCGTTGCCGCCTTCGGCATGCACCGCTTCGAGCTCTTCCAGCGTGACCGTCTGAGCCAACGTGAAAGGCCCGGCCTGGGTCCGTCGCAATTCTGCCACGTACGCGCCACAGCCGAGCTGCTCACCGATATCCTCCACCAGGGTCCGGATATAGGTGCCTTTGCTGCAATCCACGGCCAGCCGCGCAGTATTACCGTCAAAGGCCAGCAATTCCAAGCGCGCAATAGTAACAGAACGCGGTTCGCGCTCCACTACTTCGCCTGCACGGGCCAGTTTATACAACGGCTGCCCATCACGCTTCAAAGCGGAGTACATCGGCGGTATCTGGCTGATTTGCCCGCGAAAACCCGGCAAGACCGCTTCAATATCCGCCTGACCAACGGTCACCGGGCGCTCCAGCAAAACCTCACCTTCAGCATCCGCCGTGGTGGTGGTCTTGCCCAGTTGCGCCAGGGTTTCGTAACCCTTGTCGGAATCAAGCAGGTACTGGGAAAACTTGGTCGCCTCGCCAAAGCACAGCGGCAGCACGCCGGTGGCCAGCGGATCGAGGCTACCGGTGTGCCCGGCCTTTTCAGCATTGAGCAGCCAGCGAACCTTCTGCAACGCCGCGTTGGAGGTGAACCCCAGCGGCTTGTCGAGCAGGATGATACCGCTGACGTTACGACGGATACGTTTGACCTGAGCCACCGATTACTCCTTGGTGTCTTCGGGGTCAGCCGCAACCGGGTGCTGGCTGTCCTGCGCCACGGCGCGCTCGATCAGTGCCGACAGATGCGCACCCCGTGCGACGCTTTCGTCGTAGTGGAAGTGCAACTGTGGGACGCTGCGCAGCTTCATCTCCCGGGCCAGTTGCATACGCAGGAAGCCGGCGGCCGAGTTGAGCACCTTGATGCTCTGGGCGATTTCTTCGGCGCTGTCCTGCCCCATCACGGTGATGAAGATCTTGGCGTGACCGACGTCACGGCTGACTTCCACTGCGGTGATGGTGACCAGGCCGACGCGCGGGTCTTTGACTTCGCGACGGATCAGCTGGGCCAGCTCGCGCTGCATCTGATCGCCGATTCGTTGGGTACGGCTGTATTCTTTTGCCATGTCTTGTTACCTGTTACTGCCCCACGGTGAAACCCGCGAGGTCTGAAAGCGGCAAACGCCCGGCCTGGCAAAAGCCAGACCGGGCGTTGCGTTTAGAGTCCGCCAGCCAGGCAGCGCATGTTCATGCGGCTGCCCGGTGCGGCTCTTGAAGTGCGCGAGTCAGAGGCTGCGAGCAACCTGGACCTTCTCGAAGACTTCGATCTTGTCGCCGACCTTGACGTCGTTGTAGCTCTTGACGCCAATACCGCACTCCATGCCGGCACGTACTTCGGAAGCGTCATCCTTGAAGCGGCGCAGGGATTCCAGCTCGCCTTCGAAGATGACGATGTCTTCACGCAGTACACGGATCGGACGGTTACGGTGAACGACACCCTCGATCACCATGCAACCGGCAATGGCACCGAACTTCGGCGAGCGGAACACGTCGCGAACTTCGGCCACGCCCAGGATGTTCTCCCGCACGTCGCTGCCCAGCATACCGGTCAACGCTTTCTTGACGTCTTCGATGATGTCGTAGATCACGTTGTAGTAACGCATATCCAGGCCTTCCTGCTCGACGATCTTGCGAGCGCCGGCATCGGCACGCACGTTGAAGCCGAACAGTACAGCGTTGGAAGCCAGTGCCAGGTTGGCATCGGATTCGGTGATACCACCGACACCGCCACCGACCACACGCACTTGCACTTCGTCGTTACCCAGGCCATTCAAGGCGCCGTTCAACGCTTCGAGCGAACCACGGACGTCGGATTTGAGGACGATGTTGAGCGTCTTCTTCTCTTCCTGACCCATGTTCTCGAAGATGTTTTCCAGCTTGCCGGCGTGAGCACGAGCCAGTTTGACTTCGCGGAACTTGCCTTGACGGAACAGAGCCACTTCACGGGCTTTCTTCTCGTCAGCCACAACGCTCATCTCGTCGCCAGCGTCCGGGGTGCCGTCCAGGCCGAGGATCTCGACCGGGATAGCCGGACCGGCTTCCTTGATGGACTTGCCGTTCTCGTCGAGCATGGCGCGCACGCGGCCATAGTTCGAGCCGACCAGCACCATGTCGCCTTGGCGCAGGGTACCGTCCTGAACCAGGACAGTCGCAACCGGACCACGGCCCTTGTCGAGACGGGACTCAACGACCACACCACGGCCAGGAGCCGAAGGCGTAGCGGTCAGTTCCAGAACCTCGGCCTGCAACAGAACGGCTTCGAGCAGTTCGTCAACGCCGGTACCCATCTTCGCCGAGACCGGCACGAATGGAGTGTCGCCACCCCACTCTTCGGAGGTCACGCCGTGGACCGACAGTTCGCTGCGGATGCGATCGAGATCGGCGCCCGGCTTGTCGATCTTGTTCACTGCAACCACCAGCGGCACACCAGCTGCCTGGGCATGCTGAACGGCTTCGATGGTTTGCGGCATGACGCCGTCGTCCGCTGCAACCACCAGGATCACGATGTCGGTCGCCTTGGCACCACGGGCACGCATCGCGGTAAACGCGGCGTGACCCGGGGTGTCGAGGAACGTCACCATGCCGCGGTCGGTTTCAACGTGGTAGGCGCCGATGTGCTGGGTAATACCGCCAGCCTCACCTGCTGCTACCTTCGCACGACGGATATAGTCGAGCAGGGAGGTTTTACCGTGGTCAACGTGGCCCATTACGGTCACGACCGGAGCACGGGAAACCGCCTCACCTTCAAACTTCAGGGACTCGGCCAGGGAATCTTCCAGGGCGGTGTCGCTGACCAGGGTCACTTTGTGGCCCAGCTCTTCAGCAACCAGCTGGGCAGTTTCCTGGTCCAGTACCTGGTTGATGGTGGCTGGCGTACCCAGCTTGAACATGAACTTGATGATTTCAGCAGCCTTGACCGACATCTGCTGGGCCAGATCGCCCACAGTGATGGTCTCGCCGATCTTCACTTCACGCACGACAGGGCCGGTAGGACTCTGGAAACCGTGGGCGTTGCGTTTCTTCAGCTTGGCCTTGCCGCGACCGCCGCGACGGAAGCCATCGCTTTCCTCGTCGGTGGTACGTGGCGCAACACGAGGTGCTGGTGCCTTTTCCTTGACCGATGCACGATGAGGCGCGTTCTTGCGCTCGCCATCGCCACTGCCACGACGGTTGTCGTCGGCACGTGGCTTGTCTGGACGACGCTGTTCATCGCGCTTGCGGGTATCGGCCGGAGCCGGCGCCGGTGCCACGACTGGCGCCGCTTCGCGCACAGGTTCGGCGACCGGGGCAACAGCCTCGACGGCTTCTACCGGAGCGGTTTGCGCAGCAGCAGGCTGGCGGCGCGCTTCTTCTTCGGCGCGACGCTTGGCTTCTTCTTCAGCCTTCTGACGAGCAGCATTTTCTACTGCGCGACGTTCTTCCTGTTCGCGTTTGCGCTCGGCTTCGATTTCTTCCGGGCTGCGTTGTACGAAGACTTTCTTCTTGCGTACTTCAACGCTGATGCTTTTGCTACCGGCAACACGCAGGGTGCTGGTGGTTTTACGCTGCAGAGTGATCTTGCGCGGTTCTTCCACTT
Source organism: Pseudomonas sp. NFACC13-1 (assembly GCF_900104425.1). Classification (NCBI taxonomy): domain Bacteria; kingdom Pseudomonadati; phylum Pseudomonadota; class Gammaproteobacteria; order Pseudomonadales; family Pseudomonadaceae; genus Pseudomonas; species Pseudomonas sp. NFACC13-1. Next base: position 35,010 of record NZ_FMXV01000035.1, read on the forward strand.
TAGCCTTGTGACTGCTCTTCAGGTGAGTCAGCAGGGACTGCTTCTCACTGTCGGTCACATGTTCCTCGGCGGCGGTGTGCGGCAGACCTGCCTCACGCATCTGCTGCAACAGGCGCTCTACCGGTGTTTTGACCTCATCGGCCAGTTGTTTCACCGTGACTTGCGTCATGCACTTCTCTCCTCAGGCCGCGCCTAATTACTCGAACCAGTGGGCTCGGGCGGCCATGATCAACTTGCCGGCACGATCATCGTCAATGCCGTCGATGTCGAGCAGATCGTCAATAGACTGCTCGGCCAGGTCTTCGCGGGTAATTACGCCGCGCACCGCCAGTTCCATCGCCAAATCCTTGTCCATGCCCTCAAGCGAGAGCAGGTCTTCGGCCGGATGGGCGTCTGCCAGCTTTTCCTCAGTAGCGATGGCTTTGGTCAACAAACGATCCTTGGCCCGAGCGCGAAGCTCGTTGACGATTTCCTCGTCAAAGCCGTCGATGTTGAGCATTTCCTCCACCGGTACGTAGGCAATCTCTTCCAGGCTGGTAAAGCCTTCATCCACCAGCACCTGTGCCAGTTCTTCATCGACTTCAAGCTCTTCGATGAAGTTGCGCAGGATATCGCCAGTTTCAGCTTGCTGTTTAGCCTGGATGTCCGATTCGGTCATCACGTTCAGGGTCCAGCCAGTCAATTGGCTGGCCAGACGCACGTTCTGACCACCGCGACCGATGGCCTGAGCCAGATTGTCTGCGCCAACGGCGATGTCCATGGCGTGGGCATCTTCGTCGACGATAATTGCCGCCACTTCAGCAGGCGACATGGCATTGATCACGAACTGAGCCGGGTTGTCGTCCCACAGGACGATGTCCACGCGCTCGCCGCCCAACTCGCCGGATACGGCCTGGACACGCGAACCACGCATGCCGATGCAGGCACCTTGCGGGTCGATGCGCTTGTCCTTGGAGCGGACCGCGATCTTGGCACGCGAACCCGGATCACGGGAGGCGGCCATGACTTCGATCAGGCCTTCAGCAATTTCCGGCACTTCGATGCGGAACAACTCGATCAGCATTTCCGGCGCTGTACGCGACAGGATCAGCTGCGGGCCCCGGTTCTCGGTGCGGATTTCCTTGAGCAGCGCACGCAAACGCACGCCAACCCGGAAAGTTTCGCGGGAGATGATGTCTTCGCGAGCCAGCAACGCTTCGGCGTTGTTGCCCAGGTCGACGATCACGTTGTCGCGGGTGACCTTTTTCACGGTGCCGGAGATGATTTCCCCCAGGCGCTCGCGATAAGCGTCGACCACTTGCGCACGCTCGGCTTCGCGAACTTTCTGCACGATGACCTGCTTGGCAGTCTGTGCAGCGATGCGGCCGAACTCAATGGATTCGATTTTTTCTTCGACGACATCACCGACCTTGGCGCCCGGATGCGTTTCTGCAACCTTGCTTGGCCAGGTTTCGATAGCCGGATCGTCCAGGTCGGCTTCCTCGACGACCGTCCAGCGACGGAAAGTCTCGTAGGCACCCGTGTGGCGATTGATCTCCACACGCAAATCAACTTCGTCTTCGAACCGCTTCTTGGTAGCAGTGGCCAGAGCCAGCTCCAGCGCTTCAAAAATAACGTTAGCCGGTACGCCCTTTTCATTGGATACCGACTCAACAACCAGCAGTACTTCTTTGCTCATCGTACGCCTCGCCTTTCGCAAGCCATTGGATCCGCGGGATCCGCAGTATCTGGCACGTATCAGTCAAAACTGGGAATAATGTTGGCCTTGTCGATCATATCGATCGGCAACAGGAACTCATGGTCATCTACCTGCACCACGACGTCCTGCTCTTCTACACCGCGCAGAAGGCCTTGGAAGTTGCGCCGACCTTCGAAAGGCGAGCGCAGCTTGATCTTCACTTGTTCACCGGCAAACAAAGCGAACTGTTCAAGTGTGAACAGGGGGCGCTCCATGCCAGGCGAGGAAACTTCAAGGGTGTATTCGGAGGTGATTGGATCTTCGACATCCAGTACACCGCTGATCTGACGGCTGACGATGGCGCAATCGTCCACCAACACGCCGCCTTCCTTATCGATATAAACGCGCAACAGTGAGTGGCGACCTTGAGCCGAAAACTCAATACCCCAGCATTCATAGCCAAGGGCCACGACCACCGGGGCCAACAAGGCCTGCAACTGTTCTAGCTTGCTCGACACCTGAACCCCCTCGTGCATGTTTGTGCATGCTGTGCAAATAAAAAAAAATGGGCGAATCGCCCATCCCTGAAACGCCGTCGAATAGCGGCGTTATAAAGTGTCCAGCTAACAAAAAGCCCCTTGGAAGGGGCCCCTGAAACTGGTTGCGGGAGCCGGATTTGAACCGACGACCTTCGGGTTATGAGCCCGACGAGCTACCAGACTGCTCCATCCCGCGACAAAGCTGGGGCGGAAGTATACGACCGATCCTTTACAGGGTCAATGTAACCCTTCCACCTACAAGAAAGCCCGCAATCGCGGGCTCTCCTGATAATTGGTACCGAGAAGGGGACTCGAACCCCTACACCCTATGGGCACAACCACCTCAAGGTTGCGTGTCTACCAATTCCACCACCTCGGCAATACAGCGTTTGAAACCTTCTTACTTCTGCTCTTGAGCTGGAGGCACGTCAGTCGCCGGGTTGGCCGACTTTTGCTCTTGAAGCACCGGGACATCATCAGAAGCCGGTTGTTGTTGCTTGGGCGCTTCCAGTACCGCCGGGTTTGGCAAACCTACTTGAGTCAGCTCGTGAGCTTTCTCTTTAGCAAAGTAACCTAACCCTAAGCTGGTCATGAAGAAACCGGCGGCAAGTATAGCAGTAAACTTACTAAGAAAGGTAGAGGAACCTTGGCTTCCGAACACAGTATTTGAAGCACCTGCACCGAAAGACGCACCAGCATCCGCACCTTTACCCTGCTGCAGCAATACGAGAGCAACTACGCCCAGTGCACCCAGCAGATGAAAAACGACTACGACTGTTTCCAGCATTTTTTCAGTTTCCCGCGGCGCGACAGATCGCACCGAACTCATCTGCATTCAGGGACGCTCCACCAATGAGCCCCCCATCGATATCCGGCATGCCGAACAGTTCGGCCGCATTGGCCGCCTTCACGCTGCCGCCGTATAGAAGCCGCACACCTCGTGCCACTTCAGAATTCTCTTCCGCCAACTGCGCGCGGATGGCTGCGTGCACATCCTGCGCCTGTTGCGGCGAAGCCGTCAGCCCGGTACCAATGGCCCAGACCGGCTCGTAGGCAATGACTGCCTTTGCAAAAGCACCGACACCCAGGTCTTCGATGATGCTGCCGAGCTGACGCCCGACAACCTCAAGGGTCTTGCCGGCCTCACGCTGCGCGAGGGTTTCCCCTACGCACAACACCGGAATCAGACCACAGGCCTGGGCCGCAGCAAACTTGCGGATCAAGGTCTTGTCCTGCTCGCCCATGATCTGGCGACGCTCGGAATGTCCAACCAGGACCAGGGAGCAACCTGCATCCACCAACTGACTCGGTGCAATCTCACCGGTCAACGCACCTTGCATGGATTCCACCGCAGAGTTCTGCGCGCCGACCGAAATCGACTTGCCTTTCAAGCCATCAATCACTTGATTGATATACAAGCAAGGCGGGAATACCGCGACATCAACACCGCTTGGCAAGGCCAGATGACGAAGGCCATTGATCAGCTCAGCGACGCTGGCGCGGGTACCGTGCATCTTCCAGTTACCAGCTACCATAGGGCGACGCATGCTGTACCTCGTCGGTCAAAGTGGGCGCAGATGTTACCCAACCGATTCATGACTGGCAAGCCGAATTCAGGCAGAAACTTCAGTAACCAGTTTTGCCAGCTCTTCGGCATAACCGCGAACCTGCGCTTCGTCCTCGCCTTCGACCATGACGCGCACCAAAGGCTCTGTGCCGGACTTGCGCAACAACACGCGCCCACGCCCCGCCATCGCCGCTGTCACACGTTCGCTGGCCTGCTTGACCTGCGCATGTTCGAGAGGATTCACACCGCCACCGAAACGCACGTTGATCAACACTTGCGGGCATTTACGCAATGCCTGGCGCGACTGTGCGAGCCCTTCGTTGCGCGCCTTGAGCGCCATCAGCACCTGCAGGGCCGCAATGATCGCATCACCGGTGGTGGTATGGTCGAAGCACACGATATGGCCGGAGTTCTCGCCCCCGATCACCCAGTTGCGCTCCAGCAACTCCGAAATCACGTAGCGGTCGCCGACGTTGGCCCGCACGAACGGGATATCCAGGTCCGCCAGGGCCAGTTCAAGCCCGAGGTTGCTCATCAAGGTGCCGACCACGCCGCCCTGCAGCTTGCCGCGCCCATGCAGGTCACGAGCGATGATGAACAGCAGTTCGTCACCGTCGACGACCGTACCGGTGTGATCGACCATCAGGACCCGATCACCGTCGCCATCGAAGGCGATACCGAGATCGGCCTGCTCGGCCAGCACTGCTGCCTGCAAGGCCTCGGTATGGGTGGAACCACAGTTGTGGTTGATGTTCAGGCCGTTAGGCTGGGCGGAAAGCACCACCACATCGGCACCCAACTCGCGAAAGACGCTCGGCGCGACTTTATAGGTGGCGCCGTGAGCGCAATCGACAACAATTTTCAGGCCGGAAAAGCTGGTACCAGTCGGCACGCTGCCTTTGCAGAATTCGATGTAGCGACCCGACGCATCGTTGATCCGCGACACCTTGCCGATCTTGCTCGACTCGACCACGGTCATCGGCGCGTCCAGCAGCTCTTCGATCATCAGCTCGATGTCATCCGGCAGCTTGGTACCCTGGCCGGAGAAGAACTTGATGCCGTTGTCATCATGGGGGTTGTGCGAGGCACTGATCACGATGCCCGCCTGGGCCTGGAACGTACGAGTCAGATAGGCGATGGCCGGCGTCGGCATCGGGCCCAGCAGCATCACATCGGCGCCCGCCGACGTCAGGCCGGCCTCGAGCGCCGATTCGAACATGTAGCCGGAAATTCGCGTGTCCTTGCCGACCAGCACCTTGCAGGCGCCCATCTTGCGGAATGCCATGCCTGCCGCCCAGCCGAGCTTGAGCATGAAATCAGGGGTAATAGGGTATTCGCCGACCCGACCACGAATACCGTCGGTGCCAAAGTATTTCTTGCTCATAAGTGCTCCGTCATTCTTATTCGGCTGAATCCACAGCTGCGATCATCCGCACGACATCCATCGTTTCGGCTACATCGTGCACGCGCAATATGCGTGCACCTTTGGCAAGGGCCAAGGCCGCAAGGGCGAGACCACCATACAGGCGCTCTCCCACCGGCCGCCCCAGGGCATTGCCTATAATGCTCTTTCGCGAGACCCCGACCAACAGGGGCCGCCCCAGGGCGTGCAAGGCTTCCATATGCTTGAACAGGCTCAGGTTGTGCGCCAAGGTCTTGGCAAAGCCGAACCCGGGATCAAGGATGATCCGCTCGGCGGGAATGCCCACGGCAGCACATTGTTCCAGACGCGCCACCAGGAACTCACCCACCTCCCTGGTCACATCGTCATAATGCGGGTCGTTCTGCATGGTCCCCGGCTCGCCGAGCATATGCATCAGGCAAACCGGCAACCCGGTGGCCGCCGCGGCATCCAGGGCACCATCGCGCTGCAAGGACCGAACATCGTTGATCAGGCCCGCTCCCAGTCGCGCAGTCTCGCGCATGACCGCGGGCGTGGACGTATCGACCGAGATAATGACATCGAGTTCGCGATGGATGCGTTCCACAATCGGCGCCACCCGTTCCAGCTCTTCGATGGGCGAAACCGCGCGCGCACCCGGCCGGGTCGATTCACCACCCACATCGATCAGTGTCGCGCCAGCGGCCACCATGGCCTCGGCATGCCGCAGCGCAGCATCGAGCTGGCTGAATCGACCACCATCGGAAAAGGAATCAGGCGTGACATTGAGAATGCCCATGACATGTGCATGGGCCAAATCAAGAACCCGGTTGCCGCAAGGCAACCGGGTCGAGGACTGAACAGAAGTCATTTCAAGCCTTAGACATCAGCGGCAGGACCGCCAATCGGTGTTTCCGGACGCTCACCCTGTACCGCCGGAGGTGTACCGGAGGTACCGGTACCACCGCCCGACCAGTCACGAGGCTCGCGAGGCTCGCGACCCGCCATGATGTCGTCGATCTGCTCGGCATCGATGGTTTCGTACTTCATCAGGGCGTCGGCCATGGCATCGAGCTTGTCACGGTTGTCCGTGAGGATCTGCCGGGCAGTGCCATAGCACTGGTCGATGATGCTGCGCACCTCGGAATCGATCAGCTTGGCCGTCTCGCCGGAGAAGCTTGCATGCTGGCCACTGCCACCACGACCGAGGAACACTTCCCCTTCTTCTTCGGCATACATCAACGGCCCCAGCTTCTCGGACAGGCCCCACTTGGTGACCATGTTCCGAGCGATCTGACTGGCGCGCATGATGTCGTTGGATGCACCCGTGGTCACACCGTCGAAGCCCAACGTCATCTCTTCAGCGATACGACCGCCGTACAACGAACAGATCTGACTGATCAATGCACGCTTGGACAGGCTGTAGCGATCCTCTTCCGGCAGGAACATGGTCACGCCCAGGGCACGACCACGCGGGATGATCGAGACCTTGTAGACCGGATCATGCTCGGGCACGACACGACCAACGATCGCGTGACCCGCCTCGTGATACGCAGTGTTCTGCTTTTCTTTCTCCGACATGACCATGGATTTGCGCTCCGCGCCCATCATGATCTTGTCCTTGGCCAGCTCGAATTCCTTCATTTCCACGACGCGCTTGCCGGTACGAGCGGCGAACAGCGACGCTTCGTTGACCAGGTTCGCCAAGTCGGCACCGGAAAAGCCCGGCGTGCCACGCGCGATGACGGCCGGAGCGACGTCGTCGCCCATCGGCACCTTGCGCATATGGACCTTGAGGATCTGCTCGCGCCCACGAATGTCCGGCAGCCCTACCACGACCTGGCGGTCGAAACGACCTGGACGCAACAGCGCAGGGTCGAGCACGTCAGGACGGTTGGTGGCGGCGATCACGATGATGCCGTCGTTCATTTCGAAACCGTCCATCTCGACCAGCAACTGGTTGAGCGTCTGTTCGCGCTCGTCGTGACCGCCACCCATGCCGGCGCCACGATGGCGACCAACAGCGTCGATTTCGTCGATGAAGATGATGCACGGTGCGTGTTTCTTGGCCTGCTCGAACATGTCGCGAACACGGCTGGCGCCCACGCCGACGAACATTTCGACGAAGTCGGAACCGGAAATCGTGAAGAACGGCACCTTGGCTTCGCCGGCAATCGCCTTGGCCAGCAAGGTTTTACCGGTACCTGGCGGGCCTACCATCAGCACGCCGCGCGGGATACGCCCGCCCAGGCGCTGGAACTTGCCCGGATCGCGCAGGAACTCGACCAGTTCGCCCACTTCTTCCTTGGCTTCGTCGCAGCCTGCGACGTCGGCCAGGGTGGTTTTCACCTGGTCTTCGGAAAGTAGCCGGGCCTTGCTCTTGCCAAAGCTCATCGGCCCGCCCTTGCCACCACCGCCGCCCTGCATCTGGCGCATGAAGAACATGAACACCGCGATGATCACCAGGATCGGGAAGCTGGCCACCAGGAGCTGGGTCCAGATGCTTTGCTGCTCTGGCTGCTTGCCTTCGACCACGACATGGTTGTCCACCAGGTCGCCAATCAGGCCATTGTCCTGGATTGCCGGACGAATGGTCTTGAAGCTGTCGCCATCGGTGCGCTTGCCGGTAATCACATAGCCATCAACGGCTACGCGCTCGACCTTGCCATCCTTGACCTGCTGGATGAAGTCGGAATAGTTGAGGGTCTGCGGCTCGTTAGGACTGGAGAAGTTGTTCATCACGGTCACCAGGACAGCGGCGATGATCAACCACAGGATCAGATTCTTTGCCATATCGTTCAATTAACTACCCTCTGAAGCAAGCTCCGCTACTGGCGCGCGCTTCGCATGATATTCACCGGCCTAACTTACTACATTACCTACGACTCTGGCAGGCGCCGTCTGTAACCCTTTGTGAAACTTTGACCGCATAATTTTGGTTACGCGGCTTTTTCAACGCGAGACAAAAAAAACTATCGCCCTGTTCAAAGACGCTCATCACTGGCCGCGCCTTCGACACCGCGAAAGCCCCGCGCCAGCAGATACTGCTCGCGAGAACGGTCACGGGACGACAATGGCTTGCGCATCTGCACCTTGTCGAACAACTTGCGGATGCCCTTGTGGTATTCGTCGAAGCCTTCCCCCTGGAAGACCTTGATCAGAAAATCACCGCCTGGACGCAAAACCCGCCCGGCAAGATCCAGGGCCAGCTCGCTGAGGAACATGGCACGAGGCATGTCGACAGCCGCCAATCCACTCATATTGGGGGCCATATCGGAAATCACAAGGTCAACTTGCGTATTTCCGACGGCTTCCAGGATTTTCGCCAGTACGGCGTCTTCCGTGAAATCGCCCTGGATAAAGGTCACATCAGGGATGCTGTCCATTTCCAGGATGTCGGAAGCGATCAAGCGGCCCTGACCACCAATCAGACGACTGGTAACCTGGGACCAGCCGCCCGGGGCTGCGCCAAGGTCGATCACGGTCATGCCTGGACGGATCAGGCGATCCTTTTCCTGGATCTCCAGCAATTTATAGCTGGCACGAGAGCGATAGCCGTCTTTTTGCGCCATTTTGACGTACGGATCGTTGAAATGCTCTCTGAGCCAGTTCTGGCTAGTCTTGGAACGGGCCACGGGCCACCTCTAAAAATAAAACGGGTCGTGATTAAGTGGGCGGTCCCGGACTTGCTCGGGTAAACTGGCCGCCGCTTTTTACAAGATCAGACGCAGGGGTCAGATTATGCCGCTCACTCAAGAGCAGAAGAAACAATACAAATCCATTGGCCACCATCTGAAACCGGTTTTGACTGTGGCTGACAACGGTTTGACTGAAGGTGTACTCGCCGAACTGGAACGCGCCCTGGGCGATCACGAGCTGATCAAGATCAAGCTCAACATCCTCGATCGCGAAGCCCGCCTGGCTGCCGTTGCCGAATTGTGCAAGACCGGCAAGGCAGACCTGGTGCAGGTCATCGGCAAGATGGCGCTGATTTATCGCAAGAATTTCAGCGTCAACAAGCAACTGTCGAACGTTCATCGCTTCAAGTGATGCCAAAGGGTCAAGGGTGTGCTTCGCACACCCTGCCGCTCCACCCCGGAACCGGCTGCAAGACCAGTACCAGACCGGAAAAACCCAGCACCAGGTAACTGAATACCTGCCACTGGCTCGCATCCGGCCAGCCGAGACGCACGGCAAAGAACATCCCGCACGCGTACAACGACATGAGCAGCAATTGCCCACGAATGTCGCGCCATAGGCTGCCAAGGCCTTCGGCCTGAACCAGCACCAACGCCTGAAACATCACGCACGCCGCGGAAAAACCCACCAGCAGCGCCGTGAGCATGCCTGCGATTTCATCGATGAGCAGCGGTGCCAGGCCCACTCGCCCCAGCACCGGCAGCAAACCGATGTGCAGCAACCAGACACCGCCCACCCACAACATCTGGGTGAGCTGCCAGATCATGGCGCCCGCTCGCAGCGGGCGCCTTCGTTCAGATGTGACGGACTTCGACAATCTCATACTCGATGACACCACCCGGTGTCTTCACCGCCACCACATCGCCCTCTTCCTTGGCAATCAAGGCACGAGCAATGGGTGAACCGACGGAAATCTTGCCGAGCTTGATGTCTGCCTCGTCCTCGCCAACGATCTGGTACGTCACGCTTTCATCGGTCTCGACGTTGGCGATTTCCACCGTGGTGCCGAAAATCACTTTGCCGGTATGTGGAATCGTCGTGACATCGATGATCACCGCATTCTGCATGCGGCCTTCGATGTCCCGGACACGCGCCTCGACCATCCCCTGCTCCTCTCGGGCAGCGTGGTATTCGGCGTTTTCCTTGAGATCGCCCAGCTCACGCGCTTCACCGATAGCCTGGCTCAAGCGCGGGCGCTCAACCTTGGTCAGGAAAGCGTGTTCTTCTTCCAGGGCCTTCGCGCCCTGAACAGTCATCGGGTACTTGGTTATGCTCATGCCTTCAATCCTGCATGTAGATCCTGCAAGCGACGTACGGTCTTCTCGGGACCGAACTTGAGCGCTTCGCAGATCGCTTCGCCTGCCGCAATGGTCGTGGTGCAGTAGATCTTGTGCTGCAGCGCGTTGCGACGAATGGAGTAGGAATCGGCGATCGATTGACGACCCTCGGTGGTGTTGATGATCAGCGTGACTTCGTCATTCTTGATCATGTCGACCACGTGCGGACGCCCCTCGGTCACCTTGTTCACGCGGCGCACTTTCAGGCCCGCGGCTTCGATCAGCCTGGCAGTACCGGCAGTGGCGACCACTTCGAAGCCCAAGTTGATCAGATCACGGGCCACGCCTGCAACCAGTGGCTTGTCGTCATCACGCACGCTGATGAACGCCGTGCCGCCAGTCGGCAACACCTCGCTGGCGCCCATCTGGGCCTTGGCAAACGCCTCACCGAAGGTATCGCCCACGCCCATCACTTCACCGGTGGACTTCATTTCCGGGCCGAGGATCGGGTCCACGCCAGGGAACTTGGCGAACGGGAACACCGCCTCTTTCACGCTGTAGAAGTTCGGAATGATTTCTTTGGTGAAGTTCAGTTCCTTCAGGGTTTTGCCGGCCATGACTCGCGCCGCGATCATCGCCAGGGAAACGCCGATGCACTTGGAGACGAACGGCACGGTCCGGGAAGCGCGCGGGTTGACTTCGATGACGTAGATGTCTTCGCCCTGCAGGGCCAGTTGCACGTTCATCAGGCCGACGACGCCCAGCTCCAGGGCCATTTTCTTGACCTGCTCGCGCATCTCGTCCTGGATGTGCGCCGGCAACGAGTAAGGCGGCAGCGAACAGGCGGAGTCACCGGAGTGAACACCGGCCTGCTCGATGTGCTGCATGATCGCGCCGATCACCACATCCTTGCCGTCGCTGACCGCATCCACGTCCATTTCAATGGCGCAGTTGAGGAAGTGGTCCAGCAGCACCGGGCTGTCGTTGGACACCTGGACCGCTTCGCGCAGGTAGCGCTTGAGTTCGTCTTCCTGATAGACGATTTCCATCGCACGGCCGCCCAGTACATAGGACGGACGCACCACCAGTGGGTAACCGATCTTGGCGGCGGCACGAATCGCTTCGTCTTCGCTGCGAACAGTGGCGTTTGGCGGCTGACGCAGGTTCAGGCGCTCGACCATCTGCTGGAAGCGCTCACGGTCTTCGGCGCGGTCGATCGCATCCGGGCTGGTACCGATGATCGGCACGCCGGCGGCTTCCAGGGCACGGGCCAGTTTCAACGGGGTCTGGCCGCCGTACTGGACGATCACGCCTTTTGGTTTCTCGACGCGGACGATTTCCAGCACGTCTTCCAGGGTCACTGGCTCGAAGTACAGGCGATCGGAGGTGTCGTAGTCGGTGGACACGGTTTCCGGGTTGCAGTTGACCATGATGGTCTCGTAGCCGTCGTCGCGCAGGGCCAGTGCCGCGTGTACGCAGCAGTAGTCGAACTCGATGCCCTGGCCGATCCGGTTGGGACCGCCACCCAGGATCATGATCTTGTCCCGGGTCGATGGCGCGGCTTCGCACTCTTCTTCGTACGTGGAGTACAGGTAGGCGGTATCGGTGGCGAACTCGGCCGCGCAGGTGTCGACGCGCTTGTAGACCGGGAACACTTCCAGCTTGTGGCGGTGGGTGCGCAGGCTCTTCTCGGTCACACCCAGCAGCTTGGCCAGGCGCATGTCGGAGAAACCTTTGCGCTTGAGGCGGAACATCGTGTCGCGATCGATGCTGGACATGCCCAGGGTCTTGACCTTCTCTTCTTCCTTGATCAGGTCTTCGATCTGCACCAGGAACCAAGGGTCGATCATGTTCATGCCGAAGATCTGCTCGACGGTCATGCCGGCGCGGAAGGCATCGGCCACGTACCAGATGCGCTCGGCACCTGGCACGGTCAGCTCGCGCTTGAGCACGCTCATGCTTTCCGGGTCGTTCAGGTCCAGCTTCGGATCCAGGCCACAGACACCCACTTCCAGGCCGCGCAGGGCTTTCTGCAGGGACTCCTGGAAGGTCCGGCCGATGGCCATGACTTCACCGACCGACTTCATCTGGGTGGTCAGGCGGGCATCGGCCTTGGCGAATTTCTCGAAGGCGAAGCGTGGCAGCTTGGTCACGACGTAGTCGATGGACGGTTCGAAGGACGCCGGGGTCTTGCCGCCGGTGATGTCGTTCGACAGCTCGTCCAGGGTGTAGCCCACGGCCAGCTTGGCGGCGACCTTGGCAATCGGGAAACCGGTGGCCTTGGACGCCAGGGCCGACGAACGGGAAACTCGCGGGTTCATCTCGATGACCACCATGCGACCGGTGTTCGGGCAGATGCCGAACTGGACGTTGGAGCCGCCGGTTTCCACGCCGATCTCGCGCAGCACCGCCAGGGAGGCGTTACGCAGGATCTGGTATTCCTTGTCGGTCAGGGTCTGGGCCGGTGCGACGGTGATCGAGTCGCCGGTGTGCACGCCCATCGGGTCGAAGTTCTCGATGGAGCAGACGATGATGCAATTGTCCTTTTTGTCGCGGACAACTTCCATTTCGTATTCTTTCCAGCCGATCAGGGATTCGTCGATCAGCAGTTCCTTGGTCGGCGACAAGTCGAGGCCACGGGCGCAGATTTCTTCGAATTCTTCACGGTTGTAGGCGATGCCACCACCGGTGCCGCCCATAGTGAAGGACGGACGGATGATGCATGGGAAGCCGAGGCGCTCCAGGACGGCGTTGGCCTCTTCCATGCTGTGGGCGATGCCCGAGCGCGGGCAGTCCAGGCCGATGGATTTCATCGCCTTGTCGAAGCGCGAACGGTCTTCGGCCTTGTCGATGGTATCGGCGTTGGCGCCGATCATTTCCACGCCGAACTTCTCCAGGACGCCTTCGCGCTCCAGGTCCAGGGCGCAGTTGAGCGCGGTCTGGCCGCCCATGGTCGGCAGCAGCGCATCAGGGCGCTCCTTCTCGATGATCTTGGCAACGGTCTGCCACTTGATCGGCTCGATGTAGGTGGCGTCGGCCATGGCCGGGTCGGTCATGATGGTGGCCGGGTTGGAGTTCACCAGGATGACGCGGTAGCCCTCTTCGCGCAGGGCTTTACAGGCCTGGGCGCCGGAGTAGTCGAATTCGCAGGCCTGGCCGATCACGATCGGGCCAGCGCCGAGAATCAGGATGCTTTTTATGTCTGTACGTTTTGGCATGGGTTTGTCACTCAAATCCGCAGGTCAGTCGGCTAGGCCGTCGAACAATCTTTGAAGCGCCCGAAGGGGCCGCCGCACTCGGGGCCGCCCTCGAGCTTCACGCGGTCAGCGTCGCTTGGCCATCTCGTTGATGAAGCGATCGAACAGCGGCGCCACATCGTTCGGGCCCGGGCTCGCTTCAGGGTGGCCCTGGAAGCTGAACGCGCTCTTGTCGGTACGCTCGATACCTTGCAGCGTGCCGTCGAACAGCGACTTGTGAATCGCACGCACGTTGGCCGGCAGGGTCGCCTCATCCACCGCAAAACCGTGGTTCTGGCTGGTGATCATCACCACGCCGGTATCCAGGTCCTGCACCGGGTGGTTGGCACCGTGGTGGCCGTGGCCCATTTTCAAGGTCTTGGCGCCCGAAGCGAGGGCCAGCAACTGGTGACCGAGGCAGATACCGAACACCGGGATCTCGGTTTCCAGCACGTCCTTGATCGCCTGGATCGCGTAGTCGCACGGCTCTGGGTCACCCGGGCCGTTGGACAGGAACACGCCGTCGGGATTGAGGGCCAGGACATCGGCGGCCGGGGTCTGGGCCGGTACCACGGTGACGCGGCAGCCACGCTCGACCAGCATGCGCAGGATGTTCAACTTGACGCCGTAGTCGTACGCCACCACGTGGTAGGGCAGCTCGGAAGCCTCGATCGTCGCGTGACTGTCGGTCTTAAGGTCCCAGACCGTGGAGCGCCATTCGTATTGTTTCTGGGTGCTGACGACTTTCGCCAGGTCCATGCCCTTGAGGCCAGGGAAGCCCTGGGCAGCGGCAATGGCGGCTTCTTCGGAAATGTTGTCGCCAGCCATGATGCAGCCGTTCTGCGCGCCTTTTTCCCGCAGGATGCGGGTCAGGCGGCGAGTGTCGATACCGGCGATCGCCACGACGTTGTTGGCTTTCAGGTAATCGGACAAGGACATCGTGTTACGCCAGTTGCTCGCTACCAGCGGCAAGTCACGAATGACCAGGCCGGCGGACCAGACACGATCGGACTCGGCGTCTTCCGGCGTGGTGCCAGTGTTGCCGATGTGCGGGTAAGTCAGGGTAACGATTTGCTGGGCGTAGGAAGGATCGGTAAGAATTTCCTGATAGCCGGTCATTGCGGTGTTAAACACCACCTCACCAACGGTCTGACCGTCGGCTCCAATGGCTTCGCCGCGAAAAATGCTGCCATCAGCAAGGGCGAGTATGGCTGGCTTAGTCAAGAAGACCTCCCGTAAATAAAGCCTGAAAGGGCGATCGCAGGTTGTAAAAAAGCGGAGTGACGTATGGACACGTCACCCCGCTTGTTCACTGAATTATTCTGCGCGCTTTTAGTGGACACACTAAAGCTGTAGCTTACAGAAAAAGGCTTTTTTGGTCCACCGCTAATGAGCCTTAAAGGCAGGGGAATGCGACAGGCCGTCGCGAAGCGGTGTAAAACGGGGCGCAGTATAACCTGAACCCCGCCTTCAATGACATCAACGCAGGTCGAGAACGTCCTGCATGTCATACAAGCCAGGCTCGCGGCCATCCAGCCACAGCGCGGCACGCACGGCGCCCTTGGCGAAGGTCATCCGGCTGGAGGCCTTGTGGGTGATCTCCAGGCGTTCGCCTTCAGTGGCGAACAACACCGTGTGATCACCTACCACATCACCACCGCGCACTGTGGCGAAACCGATGGTGTCGCGCTCGCGGGCACCGGTATGCCCTTCACGCCCGTACACGGCGACTTTCTGCAGATCACGCCCCAACGCATCGGCAATCACCTCACCCATGCGCAAGGCCGTTCCGGAAGGTGCGTCGATCTTGTGCCGGTGATGCGCTTCGATGATTTCGATATCGGCATCGTCGCCCAAGACCCGGGCCGCCATGTCCAGCAGCTTCAGCGACAGGTTCACGCCCACGCTGAAGTTCGCCGCGAACACGATTGCGATATCGTTGCCCGCTTCGGCCAGCAATTGCTTTTGCGCAGCATCCAGCCCCGTGGTGCCAATCACCATGGCCTTGCCATGCTTGCGGCAGATCGCGAGGTTTTTCAGCATCACGTCCGGCAGGGTGAAGTCGATCAGCACATCGAACTCGTCCAACACCTTCTCCAGGCCGCCAGACATCGGCACGCCGATACGCCCCAGCGAAGCCAGCTCGCCAGCATCGGCGCCCACCAACGTACTGTCGGGCCGAACGATGGCCGCCGTCAGGCCGGAGAGCGGCGAGCGCTGCTGCACCGCCTCGACCAGCGCCTTGCCCATGCGCCCCGCAGCGCCCATCACAGCTATACGTCGCATGCGAACTCCTTACAGGTCGCCGAAGAAGCGCTTCACACCTTCGAACCAACCGGTGGTTTTCGGGGAGTGGCTGTTGTCATCCGCCAGCGTGCCGCGGAACTCTTCCAGCAGCTCACGCTGACGCCGACTCAGGTTGACCGGCGTCTCCACCGCCACACGGCACATCAGGTCGCCCGCACCACCGCCACGCACTGGCGCAACGCCTTTGCCGCGAATCCGGAACTGTTTGCCGGTCTGCGTGCCCTCGGGAATTTTCAGCTTGACGCGACCGTCGAGGGTCGGGATCTCGAGCTCGCCACCCAAGGCCGCGTCGACGAAGCTGATCGGCACTTCGCAGAACAGGTGCTTGCCGTCGCGCTGGAAAATCGCATGCTCGCGCACGTTGATGACCACATACAGGTCGCCAGTCGGACCGCCTTGGGCACCCGCCTCGCCTTCGCCGGACAGGCGAATGCGGTCACCGGTGTCGACACCGGCCGGCACTTTGACCGACAGCGTCTTGTACTCTTCGACACGCCCTTCGCCATGGCAGGAGTCGCACGGGTCGGAAATGATCTTGCCTTGGCCATGGCAACGCGGGCAGGTCTGCTGGACCGAGAAGAAGCCCTGCTGCATGCGAACCTGGCCGATGCCGCCGCAAGTCGGGCAAGTCACGGGCGAGGAGCCCTTCTTTGCACCCGAGCCATCGCACGGCTTGCAGTTGACCAATGTCGGTACACGGATATTGACGGTGGTACCACGCACCGCTTCTTCCAGGTTCAGCTCCAACGTGTAGCGCAAATCGCTGCCACGCTGGGCGCCCCCACGGGCACCGCCGCGACCGCCGCCGAAGAAATCGCTGAACACGTCGCCGAAAATATCGGAGAAGTTCTGGCCGCCGAAACCGGCACCGCCGCCGCCCATGCTTGGGTCGACACCGGCATGCCCATACTGGTCATAGGCCGCGCGCTTGCTGGAATCGGACAGAACTTCGTAAGCCTCGTTGGCTTCCTTGAACATCTCTTCCGACGCTTTATCGCCGGGATTACGGTCCGGGTGGTGCTTCATCGCCAGGCGACGATAAGCCTTTTTCAGCTCCGCCTCGCTGGCCCCCCGCTCGACACCCAATACTTCGTAAAAATCACGCTTCGCCATTAGTCTTTGCACTCTTATAGGACGTCCGGCAAACCTCTCCTGAGCCTTGCCAAACTCGTTGAGCCCCAATACAGGCCCGGACCCAACTCACGTCAATTCAACGATCCTGGTCTTTAAATATTTCAGCCAGGGCCCCGGCCAAAACGCAGTGCCCATCGCCGGAAAGCAGGAGCATTCCCGAACGCACCGCCAACATCCGAACAACTGTCGCATGCTGTAAAAATTCCCTAGCTCCAGACACGCCAACGCGGGAGCAAGCCCCCGCGCGGCGACATCCTACCAGCCACCGCACAAGTGCAGTCAACCGGCCGACCAACAAGCGATTACTTGTGGTCTTTCACTTCTTCGAACTCGGCATCCACGACGTCGTCGGCTTTTTCGGCCGATTCGCCCTGGGCAGCCGCGCCTTCAGCGGGCTGAGCCTGCTCGGCGTACATCTTCTGAGCCACTGGTGCGGAGACCTTGGACAGCTCTTCGATCTTCGCCTCGATGGCCGCCTTGTCGTCGCCTTTCACAGCGGCTTCCAAGGCAACCACGGCCGCTTCGATGGCGGTTTTCTCTTCCGCGGTCACTTTCTCGCCAGCATCGGCGATCATCTTGCGGGTCGAGTGCACCAGGGCATCGCCCTGGTTGCGGGCGCTGGCCAGCTCTTCGAACTTGCGGTCTTCCTCGGCGTTGACTTCAGCATCGCGAACCATCTGCTGAATTTCTTCCTCGGACAGGCCGGAGTTGGCCTTGATCACGATCGACTGGGTCTTGCCGGTGGCCTTGTCTTTCGCGCCGACGTGCAGGATGCCGTTGGCGTCGATGTCGAAGGTCACTTCGATTTGTGGCACGCCACGTGGCGCTGGTGGAATCTCGGCCAGGTCGAACTTGCCCAGGGATTTGTTCTGGGCAGCCTGCTTGCGCTCACCCTGCAGCACGTGGATGGTCACGGCGCCCTGGTTGTCGTCAGCCGTCGAGAACACCTGGGATTTCTTGGTAGGAATCGTGGTGTTTTTCTCGATCAGCGCAGTCATCACGCCACCCATGGTTTCGATACCCAGGGTCAGCGGGCTGACGTCGAGCAGCAGAACGTCCTTCACGTCACCGGCCAGAACAGCGCCCTGGATGGCAGCACCCATGGCAACGGCTTCGTCCGGGTTCACGTCCTTGCGGGCTTCTTTGCCGAAGAAGTCGGTGACCAGCTTCTGAACCAGCGGCATACGGGTCTGGCCGCCCACCAGGATCACGTCGTTGATCGAGCCAACGTCGATACCGGCGTCTTTCATCGCAATGCGGCAAGGTTCGATGGTGCGCTGAACCAGGTCTTCCACCAGCGCTTCGAGCTTGGCGCGGGAGATTTTTACGTTCAGGTGCTTAGGACCGGTGGCATCTGCGGTGATGTACGGCAGGTTCACGTCGGTCGACTGGCTCGAGGACAGTTCGATCTTGGCTTTTTCAGCGGCTTCTTTCAGGCGCTGCATGGCCAGCGGGTCACCCTTGAGGTTCATGCCGCTTTCTTTCTTGAACTCGTCGACGAGGTAGTCGATCAGGCGGATGTCGAAGTCTTCACCACCGAGGAACGTGTCACCGTTGGTTGCCAGTACTTCGAACTGGTGCTCGCCGTCGACTTCAGCGATCTCGATCACGGAGACGTCGAAGGTACCGCCACCCAGGTCATAGACGATCACGGTGTGGTCGCCCTTGGCCTTGTCCATACCGTAGGCCAGAGCGGCCGCGGTCGGTTCGTTGATGATACGTTTTACGTCCAGGCCCGCGATGCGGCCGGCGTCTTTGGTCGCCTGGCGCTGGCTATCGTTGAAATAGGCAGGAACCGTGATGACCGCCTCGGTCACCGCTTCGCCGAGGTAGTCTTCGGCGGTTTTCTTCATTTTCTTGAGGATCTCGGCCGAGATCTGTGGCGGTGCCATTTTCTGGCCGTTCACTTCAACCCAAGCGTCGCCGTTGTCAGCCTTGGCGATTTTGTAAGGCACCATCTTGATGTCTTTCTGAACGACTTCTTCGTCGAACTTGCGACCGATCAGACGCTTCACCGCGTACAGGGTGTTATGCGGATTGGTCACTGCCTGACGCTTGGCCGACTGGCCAACCAGAATTTCGCCATCATTGGCGTACGCGATGATCGACGGCGTGGTACGCGCGCCTTCAGCGTTTTCAATAACCTTGGCCTTGCCGTTTTCCAGCACGGAGACGCACGAGTTGGTGGTCCCCAGGTCGATGCCGATAATCTTGCCCATGTTAACTCTCCCGGAACTTGGATTTTGTTGCCGCAGCAGTGGTGGCTAACTGCGGTAGCACTTAAACGCTTGACTTATAGATGGGGCCGCTGCGCCCGATTTCAAGCCTGCTCGTCAATAGAAGGCGAAACCGGTGCCGGTGCCTTGCTGACCACGACCATGGCCGGGCGCAACAGACGGCCATTCAGCAGATAGCCCTTCTGGAAAACCTTCAAAACACTGTTTGGCTCGACGTCGGCACTTTCCTGCATCGCCATGGCCTGGTGATGTTCGGCATTGAAGGGCTCGCCATGGGGATCAAGGGCTTCGAGCTGATAACGCTTGAGGGTGTCCTGGAACATTTTCAGGGTCAGCTCGATGCCTTCACGCATCGGACGGATGTTCTCGTCGTCCGGGTTGGACAGCTCCAGGCCGCGCTCCAGGCTGTCGATGATCGGCAGCAGGTCGCCAGCAAAACGCTCCAGGGCGAATTTATGAGCCTTTTCCACATCCTGCTCGGCGCGACGACGGACATTCTGCAGGTCGGCGGCTACACGCAACGCCTGATCCTGCGCACCGGCCAGTTGCTCCTCGAGCACTTGTACACGTGCCGTCAGGTCCTCACCGGAATCCTGGGAGGCCTGATTGGCGTCTAGATTTTGCGTGTCCTGCGTCTGTTCGTCAGCCATAGAATTTCTCCTTTCAACTTCGTCCGCGAGCTCGACTCGCGCTTCTGCCCCGGTATATGGGGCCGGGTTTTCCAGCTTCAAGGGCCACCTGACGAATTAACCTTACAAAAAGCAGCTGCATAATCATTCCTCGCCGCGCTAAGAAAACCACTTTCCCAAGCAAATCGAGCTAAGCGCGGGCATTGTCAGGCCGAAACAAAACACTGTATAAATAACCAGACCTAAAGCCTGGGAGCGGCCTTATGCTGGTGCACCTGTCCGTACACAACTACGCCATCGTCGAACATCTGGACCTCGAACTCGATCGAGGCATGAGCGTGATCACCGGTGAAACCGGCGCGGGCAAGTCGATCATGCTCGACGCCCTGGGCCTGACGCTGGGCGACCGCGCCGACAGCGGCGTGGTGCGCCCCGGAGCGGACAAGGCCGACATCCTGACGACGTTCGACCTGGTCGACATCCCCGAGGCCAGCGCCTGGCTGGCCGAACGCGACCTGGACACCGACGGCCTGTGCATCCTGCGCCGGGTCATCACCGCCGAAGGCCGCTCCCGAGGCTACATCAACGGCACGCCCTGCCCCCTGGGCGATCTCAAGGCCCTTGGCGAACTGTTGATCGACATCCACAGCCAGCATGAGCACCAATCCCTGCTCAAGACCGATACCCATCGTCGCCTGCTGGATGAATACGCCGGCGCCACCGACCTGGCCCGGCAAGTCCAGCTGGCCGCCCAACGCTGGCGCCAGACCCGTCAGGAGCTCGATCGCCTTTCCAACTCCGGCGACGAACAGCGTGCCCGTCACCAGCTATTGAGCTACCAGCTCGAAGAACTGGAAAACCTGTCCCTGGGTGAAAATGAACTGGAAGAACTGGAGCAGGAACACAAGAACCTGACCAACGCCGAAACCCTGCTGGGCATCTGCCGCCAGGTGGTCGAACAATGCAGCGAGAGCGACTCGGGCAATGTGCTCAATGCCCTGACGGCGAGCCTGAACCGACTCTCCAGCGTGAACAATTCGGTGGGCGCCCTGAACGAAGCGACCAACCTGCTGACGAGCGCGCAGATCCAGGTCGAGGAAGCCGTTGGGGAACTGAACCGCTTCCTCGATCATTTCGATGCCGACCCGGCCCGCCTGCAGTACCTGGAAGAGCGCCTGGATACCATCTATACGCTGGCGCGCAAGCACCGTATCCAGCCAACCGACGTTGCCGAACTCCAGCAGCGCCTGCTGGAAGAACTGGAAACCCTGAACGCCAACGATGAATCCATCGAGCGCCTGGGGGACGAACTGGCTTCCTATGCCCGTCATTACCAGGAAAAGGCCAAGGAGCTCAGTGAATTGCGGCGCCAGGCCGCGACAGGGCTGGCCAGTGCCGTGGAGCAGGAGATACAGCGCCTGGGCATGCCGGGCGGACGCTTCACCATCGAATTGCGCCCCAACGCCGGTGACGAGCTCCAACCCAATGGGCTGGAACAGGTGGAACTGCTGGTCAGCGCCAACCCCGGGCAACCGCTCAAGGGCCTGGCCAAAGTCGCCTCCGGCGGTGAGTTGTCGCGAATCAGCCTGGCCATCCAGGTCATCACCGCGCAGACCTCACGCGTGCCGACACTGGTATTCGACGAAGTGGACGTGGGCATCGGTGGCCCAACCGCGGAAATTGTCGGCCAACTGCTGCGCCGACTGGGGGAACGCGGCCAGGTGCTGACCGTCACTCACCTGCCCCAAGTCGCCGCCCAGGGACACCAGCATTTATTCGTGCACAAAGTGCGTGGCGAGGACGCGACTCGCACCGCCGTGTCCAAGCTCAACAAAAACGAGCGAGTGGAAGAAGTGGCGCGAATGCTCGGGGGTATCGACCTCACCAAGGAATCCCTGGCCCACGCGAAAAAAATGGTCGTTACTGCGAAAATCTGAGAACGACAGACAGCACGAAGGCGACCCTGGGGTCGCCTTCGTTCGTTTCGCGAACCTCAAGTCCGCGCGACATGCTTACTTTTTCTTGCGTACGTACAGTACAAGATTGTGATCGACCATCTCGAAACCATACTTGTCGACGATTGCCTTCTGCAGCCGCTCGATTTCTTCGTCGAAGAATTCGATGACTTCGCTGGTCTCGACGTTGACCATATGGTCGTGATGCTTGCCGTCGTCCAGCTCGAAGACCGCATGGCCTCCGTCGAAGTTGTGTCGCACCACAAGGCCAGCTGCCTCGAACTGGGTCAGAACACGGTAAACCGTGGCCAGACCGACGTCCTCACCAGCCTCCATAAGCGCCTTGTAGACGTCCTCGGCACTCATGTGGCGTTGCTCTGCGGAATCGAGCATTTGTAGAATCTTGACCCGTGGCAGGGTCACTTTGAGGCCGGCTTTGCGTAGTTCGCTATTTTCAACCATGGTCAGCTTTCTCGCGATGCTGCTTCGCAGCTTCTCTTAATGCGGGTATGATCGGCGTTTACGTTGTCCCAGCCAAGATAGTGGAAGTCGCCCACCGATGCAAAACACCAAGCTCTTGCTAACCAGTTTCACCTTTGTGGGACTGCTCGCACTCGCCGGTTGTTCATTCCCCGGGGTTTACAAAATCGACATCCAGCAGGGCAATGTCGTCACGCAGGACATGATAGACCAGTTACGCCCGGGAATGACCCGCCGGCAAGTACGGTTTATCATGGGTAACCCTCTGCTGACCGACACGTTCCATGCCGATCGCTGGGATTATCTGTACAGCTTGCAGCCAGGCGGCGGTGAGCGCCAGCAGGAACGCATCAGCGTTATCTTTAGCCCCAATGACCAACTCGTCAGCCTGTCGGGGGATTTCATGCCTGGCGTGAGCCGCGACGAGGCCATCATGGGCAAGGACAGCGGCACCACCGTGACCGATCCGACCCAGAATGCCGAACAGCCGAAACCGGAAAAACCGGCCAAGCCAGGTTCGTTGCTGGACCAGATCCAGAAGGACGTGGACAAAGTCGAGACCGTACCGGTCCCGACACCAGAGCCCCTGGACACCTCGCCGCAATAAATTGCGACATGAAAAAACCCGGCATGCCGGGTTTTTTATTGCCTGCGATCCAGACCAGGTCATTGCTCCGATTGTCGCGCCAGGGCAGCCTTGGCCGCGCGCAGACGACGAATTTCCTTCGGATCAGCCAGCAAAGGTCGATAAATCTCCAATCGATCCGCCGCTTGCACCACTTGATTCGCCGGATCGGCAACCACCTTGCCAAAAATCCCTACCGGGCACGTCGCCAGGTCCAGCTCCGGGAATGCATCGGCAATCCCCGAGCCCAGCAGTGCCGCACGCACACTGGTGCCTTCCCGCACCACACATGTGCGCAAGACCTGGCGGTCCACCGCGGCATACACCACTTCTATCTCAATCAACGCTTGAGCTCTGCATTCTGCTTGGCCCGCTGGCAGAACGCGTCAACCAGCGTATTGGCGGCCTGATTGAACAACGGCCCCAACGTCGCTCGCACCAGCGGACCGGCGTAGTCGAACGACAGGTCCAGGCTGATCTTGCAGGCCTTTTCACCCAACGGCTTGAACACCCAGACGCCGTGGAGCTGATTGAAGGGCCCCTCTTCCAGGTTCATTTCGATGGACTGCCCCGGCACCAGCGTATTACGCGTGACGAAGCGCTGGCTCAAGCCACTCTTGGCAATGTTGAGGCTGGCGCGCATCTGGGTTTCGGAGCTTTCCAGCACCTCGGCGGATGAGCACCACGGCAAGAACTCCGGGTAGCTCGCCACATCGTTGACCAGGTCATACAGCGCCTGCGCCGGGTAAGGCAGCAAGGCCGAGCGTTGAATATGTGTCGTCATGTAAGCGTCACTTCCACAGCTGGGCGGCAAACACTACGAGAATGCCGATGGGCGCCACATAGCGCATCAAGAACAGGCTCAAGGCAAACAATACCGGGCTGCGCAGCGACAGTTCATCACGCACCGCTTCTCGCCCCATGACCCATCCTGCAAACACCACGAAACACAAGCCACCCAATGGCAGCATGATCCGTGATGTGAAGAAATCAATCACGCCGAAGAAATCCAGCCCTCCGGTCGCCCCCCACTGATAGAGATGGAACAACCCACCTTCGTTCACGAAAAACTTCGCTTGCTTCCATATATTGAAGGAAAACACCGTACCCAGGCCGACGAACCAGCAAGTGAAAGCCAGCCAGAAAGTCACCCAGGCGCGACTGATGCGGGTCCGCTCGACCAAGTAAGCCACCATGGGCTCCAGCAGGGAAATGGCCGAACTCCAGGCCGCGATGGCCACCAGCACAAAAAACACCACACCCATCACTTGGCCGAAAGCCATGCTGCCGAAGGCGAAGGGCAGGCTGACAAACATCAACCCCGGTCCCTCGCTGGGGTTCAGGCCCGCGGCGAACACAATCGGAAACAATGCCATCCCCGCCAGCAGCGACACGAAAGTGTCCAGCAGCGCGACGCCAACGACGGTTCGGGTCAGGGAGGCGTTCTTGGGCATGTAGGCGCCGTAGATCATGATCGAACCGACCCCAACGCTCAGGGAGAAAAACGCATGCCCCATGGCCGGCAGCAGGCCATCCAGGACTTTCTCCGGCTGGAAGTCGAACATGAAATGCACGCCCTCCAGAAAATGCCCGGTGGTCATGCTGTAGCCCAGCAGCACCAGGATCATCACGAACAGCAACGGCATCATGATCCGCAGGCTGCGCTCAAGCCCGGCCACCACGCCCCGGGCAATCACCACCGCCGAGAGGACCATGAAGATCGTGTGCCAGAGGGTCAGCCTCCAGGGATCGGCGATCACATTGCCGAAGTAGGCACCCACCTGGTCCGGCGTGGCCCCTTGGAAATCCCCGCGCCCCATGTCGATGATGTAGTCCAGGGACCAGCCACCGACCACGCTATAGAAAGACAGGATCAACAGCGCCGTGATCATCCCGGCGAAGGCGCCCCACGACCACTTGGTTGAATGGCCAGCCTCTACCGCCAGTACCTTCAGGGCATTGGCCGGGCTTTGCCGGGCTCGACGCCCGATCAGGGTCTCGGCCAGCATCACCGGTGCGCCGATCAACGCGATGCACGCCAGGAACATCAATACGAAGGCGCCGCCACCGTAGACGCCGACCATGTACGGAAACTTCCAGATACTACCCAGCCCCACGGCCGAACCGGTCGCCGCGAGTATGAAGACCCAGCGGCTAGCCCAACTGCCGTGGACAGAAACCTTGTCTGTCGACATCGTGATCACGCCCAAGCGTTCAAAAAAGAGGCCGCATTGTCCGGGATTCACTCAACGTGCTCAAGCACGCAGGTTCACCGTAGCCGACACGCCCGCAACTGCCTATAATGCCGCCCCTATGGCTAAACAGAAGAAACACCCCACAGGGACCATCGCGCAAAATAAAAAGGCGCGACACGATTACTTCATCGAACAGCGTTTCGAAGCTGGCATGGTCCTGGCCGGCTGGGAAGTAAAGAGCTTGCGTGCCGGCAAGGCGCAACTGGTCGACAGCTACGTGCTGCTCAAGGATGGCGAGGCCTGGCTGCTGGGCAGTCATATCACGCCGCTGACCACCGCCAGCACCCACGTGATTGCCGACCCGGTGCGCTCGCGCAAGCTGCTGCTCAACAAGCGCGAGCTGGAAAAGCTCTTCGCCTCCGTGCAGCAGAAGGGCTACACCTGCGTCTGCACGTCGTTGTACTGGAGCAAGCACCTGATCAAGTGCGAAATTGCCCTGGGCAAGGGCAAGAAGGAGTACGACAAGCGCGATACCGAGCGCGAACGCGACGCCGGCCGCGAGCTGCAGCGTGCGGTGCGTAACAAGGGCAAGGAAGACTGATTCTTTCGTCCTTGGGACCGTTATCGCGAGCAAGCTCGCTCCCACAGGATCACGGCGATACGCAAACCCTGCGTTCACCGAAGATCCAATTGTGGGAGCGAGCTTGAACTGGTCAAGTAATTTTGGACACCAGTTAAGGTTTCACGCCGCCAGTTTCTCCATAGCTACCGGCGAACGGTAGCCGTTGTAGCTATGGAGCCTGACGTTGTTGTATCGCATCACATAACGTTGCACATCCACGCGGGCTTCATGCTCCGAACTGTAGCCGTCTTCTGGCACCCATTCTGACTTCAGGCTGCCAAAGAAACGCTCCATTGGGGCGTTGTCCCAGCACTCACCTTTGCGACTCATGCTTTGCAGGAGTCCATGCTTGCGCATCTCATTCCTGAATTTGTGGCTGGTGTATTGGCAGCCCTGATCAGA